>LNEO01000133.1 GCA_001465015.1 Deltaproteobacteria bacterium Ga0077539
TCATTGGGTCCGCTGCTTCGCCACTGACAACGCTGCTACTTCGACGCAGGTGATGAATGATGAGAGCTCGCTGCCGCGCCGCCGCTCGCTGCCGCGCCCCGGCTGTCGTATGGGAGTAGATGCACCCATCGTCGTTGCCCGAAGCGCTGCGCGGCCTCGCGTGGCTCGCGCCAGACGCAGCGATGAACGCGCTCGACGAGTCCAGTCGCGCCCTCGTCGAGCGGCTGCTCGTCGAGCACCGGCAGCGGCTAGTGCTCGCGGTGCCCGCAGGCCGATCGATGCTGCCTGGGCTCGAGTCGCTTCGCTTCGAGCGGTCCTTTGTGCGATTCGTGCAGGCCTATACCGAGGCGTGGGAGCAAGCGATGGCGTCGCCCTTGGACCTCGCCGACACCGCGTGGTGCGCGGCCATCGAGCAGGCGATGGTCTCGTCCTCGAGCGGGTCTTCGATGACTGCGCTCGACGCGGTGGATCGACGCTCGCAGGGATGGACGCGGGACCTCGCGCCGTTCGCGATGCTGTTGGTGAAACGGTTCTCGAAGGTGAGCGGGGGCAGATGGCGCTTCGAGCTGCGGTGACGCGGAGATTGCTGTTGCGAAGCGCGTCGAGAACCGCTGTATAACTCTACAAAACATGGCCGAGCGACTGCTGATTTACAGCGATCCGAAGATCTCCGTGTGGTGTGACGTGGATCGACGGTTGATCCAGCACAAGATCCATTCGCCGGTGCTCGGCGCGACGTTTCAGGCGGCGCTCACCAAAGGGGCCGAGGCGATGGAGCGGTACGGGGCGGACAAGTGGCTCTCGGACGATCGACTGAACGGCGCGCTGTTTCCTGCGGATCTCGAGTGGGTCGAGCGCGAGTGGTTTCCGCGCGTCTCGAGAGCCGGGTGGAAGTTCTGGGCGTTGTTGCCGCCGACCTCTGTGATCGGTCAGATGAACATCAAGCAGCACATCGCGCTGCACAAAGCGAAGGGGATCACGGTCGACGTGTTTCGCGACGAGCTCGCGGCGTTGGCGTGGCTCGATCAGCAGCGGTAATCCGCCCGCTCGCTCGTCTCGGCTTCGTCGCGACGACGCTCACGCCGCGCTCGGCGCTGTGGGCTCGAGCGCGAGCGAGCGCTGACGTCACGAGCGTGCGGTCGCGATCCCCTTGCGGTTCGTCGGGACCGCGCTCACTGCTGGTGCCAGCCGCCCGCGTAGAACATGAAGAAGTGTCCGTCGCGCTGCTCCCAGTCGCCGACGAAGTACGTCTGTCCTTCGCTGGCCTCTGCGGGCAGGTCGCTCTGTTGCGCGACGTGTTCACCCTCGAAGGTGACGGTCTGTGGCGCCAGGGTGAGCGCGCCGCTGCTGCGCTCCCACGCGCGATAGGCGTTGTAGGCCTCGACGAAGCGGTCGATGTGATTGCCGGTCGAGACCATGTGCCAGCGGTTGGCGGTGGTCGAGCGAAGCGAGCCCGCGTTGTACGCAGCGGCGAGCTTGGGCCCGTCGTTGCCGTGTTGATTGCGCTGATACGAGCTGGCGATGTAGCGAACGCCGACTTCGAACGAGAAGTCCGGATCGCTGTGCATCCTCGCTTTGCAGGTCGCGGACGAGAGCCCCGTGACGCCGGCGCAGGTGCTGCCGGTGACCTGCATCGGCCCCGAAGAGAGCCCGTCGCTCGAGCCCGCGGGGTTGGTGCAATTGGATTCAGTGATGGCCGTCGCGACGACGGCGGCGCGCGAGACGTTGTAGCGATCAGCCCAACGACGGATCGAAGCGCCGTAGCGGGACATGCAGGCGACGATGCCGGCGGCCGAACCGGTCGGAGCGCCGCTGCGCAGGCTGATGGTTTGGTTTTCGACGCGCCACTCGACGCCGCCGAAGATGTTGTGAAAGCCGCGGTCGGGATCGAGAAAACCGCGTGTTCCGGGCGTGGGTTCGATCATGGGCGTCCCTCCGCCCGAAGCGCTGACCGTGAGGTATTGCCCGAAACAAAACCCCTCGCGACCGCTGAACGAGACTCGGTACCAGCCGCTCTGCGGAGCGCCATCGACGAGCCGCACGCTCGAGCCCGAGGGAATCACCGTCAGGATGCGATGACCTGTGCCCGCGCCGGCGCGGAGGTTGAGCGCGGCGGTCGTGCGAGCGGTCGTTCCTGCGGGGTAGCGCGTGGTGATCTCGTCGCCGGTCTCTGAGGCGCCGATGAGCTCGAACTCCTCGACCGGCGGGTTGCCGTCGATGAGTCCTTCGGGGCCGCAGCCGTACGCGAAGGCGCCGAGCGAGAGGGCTGCAATCCAGAGCGCGGTGTGGCGAGGGTTCATGACGTTGGCTCTCCGATCGCTGTGTCTTCAAAGGTCGCGCCAACGTCGACGACGCGATGCGCGCAGCGGCGCTGCGTGCGCGCGAGTCGGGCTCTGTCGCGCACGAACGCACGGAGGCGACAACGTCCTACATTGATATTCCCTGCGAAAATCGAGCATTTCGCGAGTTCTCGCCTGTCGATGCGCGGATCGATGGGGTCGTCGCGACGCCGACGAGGGTGCGGCTGAGTCGCCCGTGGGAGACGGGACGCCCGGTGCGCCTCGGCTCCCGCGTCGCTGCTGATATTGTCGAGAAGTGACTCGTTCGACCCTCGTTGGCTGCGCGGTTGCGCTCTCGCTCGTGGTGCTCTCGGATCGCGTCTGCGCGCAGCCGCTGTCGGGGCACAATCGAACGCTCTGGGTCGCTGCGTCCATCGGCCCGACGATCAACGTCGCGAACGACCTCGGCGTAGAGACAGGGTTCGCCGCGCTCTCGCTGCAGCAGCAGATCGGCGTCAGGATCGGGACGGGCGCGGTTGGCGCGTCGATCGCCCTGGATTTTCGCGAGAGCTTCGCGGGAGGACGGCTGCTCGGCGGCGTGGTGTCGTGGAGCGGATTTCAGTTCGAGGTCGGTCCGCGTACGTGGTTCGACCTGACGTTCGGTCCGTCGCGGTCGTTTTCGATTCGTCCCAACCTCGGGATGCACTTTTTGTTGCTCCAGCGCAGCGCCGCGGCCTTTGGCTTCTCTGGCGGCCGCACGGACTACGGCTTCGCGCCGCAGGTCGCGCTCGATCTGCAGGTCGTTCTGTTCGATCGCCTCACGATCTTCGCCCGGCCGTTCGGCCTCGACATCGCGGTCCTGTTCGAACGCGGCAGCGGCGCATCGGGCTCGACCACCGTGCGCCATCAGGTCGGCTACGACCTTCAGTTCGGCGCTGGCGTGACGTTCTGAGCTTCGGGGGGCTCGCGCGCGACGAGGCTCAGCGCTCGGCGCGCTCTCTCGAGAATCCCCCGTGAAAACCCAGCGGGAGCGACACGTCGACCGAGGCGCTCGCGACGAGCTCCATCGAGCGCGCGTCGACGACCGCGAGGGTCGAGCGCGACTCGCGCGTGTGCGAGCCCACGGAGAGGAGCACTCCGTCGCCTTCTTCGGTCGCGCCCGGGCGCCCCACGAAGAGCGGCTCGCCGTAGACCATGCCCTCTTGCGCGAAGCTCTTCGCAGCGCCGCCGCGTCGGTCGACCGCGACCAGCCGCGAGCGCGAGTTGCTTCCGTCGAGCGTCACGTTGGCGCCCCACATCAGGCTCCGTCGAGGCCCGTCGGTCCTGCGATCGACCGAGGGAAACTCGAACCGTTCGGTCCCCAGCGGCTCGACGAGCACCGACGACGCTCCGGGCGCGATCCTCCAGCGCTCGGGCTTTGCCGACAGGTCGATCGTCGCGCGAGCGAGCGAGTCGGTCCGCAGGGTCTCGATGATCGAGGTGTCCGGGTACGTGAGCACGTCCAGCACGACGTGGCCGTCTTCGTCTTCGAACGCGTCGATCGTGTGAAACACGAAGACCCCTGGCGCGCTCACCTCGCGCACGGCGCCGGTGCTTCGGTCCATGACGGCCAGCCGCGTGGGCGCGCTGCGATCCCACTCGAAGTGCTCGATGAAGCCACGATCCGAGAAGAGCATCGTGAGCGGGTTGGCCGTGAGCGGGTGGCCGATGAGCAAGACGAAGCGCTCGGTGAGCCCGAACGAGTGCGTGTACGGCACGCGGCCCGGGTGCCATCGACCCACCTCGCGGCGCGCGCGGCCGTCGACGTCGTGCTCGAAGACGACGAGCGCGGGTCGTCCGTTGAGCGCCGTTCCGACGTTGACCCAGCGCCCTTTCGCGCGGTCGAACTCTGGGTGAGCGAGGCTCGCCATCGCGCCGAGCTCGTCGTGCCACTCGTGCTCGCGCAGGACCGACAGCGTCTCGGGGTCGACGACGAGCTCGTGAACGCTCTCGGTGAGCGCGACGAGCGCCTCACCCCGAGGAACGATGTTCACGTTGGCGTTGTCCGTCTGCGCCGGGGCCGGGCTGCGGAGCTTCTCGAAGAACCCGCGACGCATCCGCGTGCCAAACGACGCGCGGTCGAAGCGCCCCTCGCGGACCTCCCGCGCGAACGCCGAGTTCAGCTCGCGCCATCGCAGCGTCGCGCCGCTCGGCTCGATGGAGAACGAGAACAACAGTCCCAGCGCGTCGAACCAGTGATCGCTCTCCCACGAGCCCGCGGTGAACCTCGCAGGAGCCGTGCGAAACACCGCGCCGCGGAGCCACGGCGGGAGGGACCCCTCCCAGACGGCGCGCCGCTCGCCGCTCGCTTCGCTCGGCGCGCGAAACGGCGCCCGATTCGCCAGAAGACCCGCGCTCGAAATCGATCCGTGACCGTCAGCCATCTCGTCCTGCCTCTCTTTGCAACACTGCGACACTGCACCGCTCGACGAGCGAGGTGCTCGCGATGTGAGCGAGTGTTTAGATCAATCCTAACGGCTGTCAAGATCCGATCGTTCGTGCCATGCTCCGCGCACGGTCGTGAGTCGTTCGAAGGGCGCGTATCACCACGGGGACCTGCGGCGGGCGCTGATGGACTCGGCGCTGGCGCTGGTGACCGAGCAGGGCGTCGCGGGCCTCTCGCTGCGCGAGGCGGCGCGGCGCGCGGGCGTGTCCGCTGCGGCGCCGTACCATCACTTCGAGAGCCGCGAGGCGTTGCTCAGCGCGCTGTGCACAGAGGGATTCGCGGAGCTGTCGGCGCGCGGCGAACATGCGCTCGCAGAGGCGCCTTCCGACGCCGGCTCGCGGCTGGTCGCGCTCGGGCGCTCGTACGTGCGATTTGCCCGCGAGCAGCCGGGGCACTTTCGGCTGATGTTCTCGACGAGTCACAACCCGACCGTCGAAGGCTCCCCGCTCGCTGATCCCCGCTCGCTCAATGGGTTTACGCAGCTGGTCGACGCGGTGAAGGCCGCGCAGCGCGAGGGCGCGGCTCCTGCGGGAGACCCGGCGGGGCTGGTGTTGCTCGCGTGGACGATCGTTCACGGCCTCGCGACGCTCACGGTCGACGGCGCGCTCGCCGATGGGATGCCTACGTTCGCGCTGCCGCCCGAGGGTCTCGACGCGCTCGCGATGGAGACCTTTCGCGCGTTGTTGCTCGCGGGCGCAGCGCAACGATCGACCTCTGCCTCTGTGCGCTCGAGCGCCGCCTCGAAGCCTGGTGCGCGGCGCAAGGCGGGGCCTCGCTGAGCGCTCGCGCCTCCCGCGCGCCGTTGCCTCGACGTCCCTTGCGTTATCCTCGGTCGATGAGCGCTCACGAAGTCCCGGACGATGGAGAGAAGATCCACAGCCTCGCCGACGCTGCGCGAGAGTTCTTCTCGAGGCCGGGGCCCCGGTTGATCCTCGCGACGGCGGCGGCTCACTGGGCGCGGCGCGCGGTCGCGGGGCCTCCCACCGTCGGCGACGCGGTCGCCGCGGGCGCGGTGATCGTCTGGTGGCCGCTGCAAGAGTGGCTCGCGCACAAGCATCTCTTGCATTGGGAGCCGAGGCCCGTCGCGGGTCGGCACGTGGATCCGTTCTTCGCGCGAAAGCACCGAGAGCACCATCGAGAGCCGCGGATCATCGCGAACACGCTCTTGCCGGTGCGGGTGGTGCGCGACGCGATCCCCGCGAGCATGGCGGTGTTTCGGCTGCTCGTTCCTGCGGTGCGCGCGCGCCGCACGGCGAACGCGATGTACTCGACGATGGCGCTCGCCTACGAGTGGACGCACTTCCTCGTGCACACGGGGTACAAGCCGAAGAGCGCGTTCTTCAAGCGCGTGCGGCGCAACCATCGGCTGCATCACTATCGCAACGAGAACTACTGGCTGGGATTCACCTTTCCCGCCGTGGACACCGCGCTCGGAACCGATCCCGACCCGTCGAGCGTCTCGGCATCGCAGACCGCCCGAGACCTGTACGGTTTGGGGACCTGAAGCGCGTCGTCGGGGTGGGCGCGTCGGCAAAGACCCTCGCGGACAGCGTTGATGGTCGCGCTCAGGGGCGCCGCGGCTTGTCGTCGCCGGTGATCGTGGCCGTCTCGGCGTACGCGAGCGAGGCGCGCGCGACTCGGCAGGCGTCATGAATTTCGCTGGCGAACGCGAGCATCGACGGGAAGCGATCGGCGGGATCTTTGCTCAAGGCGCGCATGACCGCGGCGCTCATCGCAGCGGGGATCGTACGGTCGAGCTGGGCGAGGTTCGTCGGCGTTCCGTGCAAGATCCCTCCGACGATCTCTGGGAGACTCTTGCCCTCGAAGGGCAGCCTCCCCGTGAGGCACTCGAACAACACGACAGCGACGGACCACTGGTCGGCGCGGTGGTCGAGCGTTCGTTCTCCGCGGGTTTGCTCGGGGGCCATGTACGCGGGCGTTCCCACGAGCGTGCCTGTGCGGGTGCGCACCAGCGCGCTGTTCGAACCGACCTTCGAAATCCCGAAGTCGAGGAGCTTCGGGTGCATCACTCCGTCGGACTGCATCGCGAGAAAGATGTTGTCGGGCTTGACGTCGCGGTGCACGACGTCGCGCCCGTGCGCCGCGCTGAGCGCGTGCATGATGGGGACGATGAATCGCTCGACTTGCAGCAAATCCAGACGCACATGCTCGTCGAGCCAGTCGTAGAGCGAGCACCCGCTGAGCCGCTCGAACGCCGCGTAGACACCGTACCGGCGGTCCGTCCCTCCGTCGACGATCTGCGCGATGTTCGGGTGATCGAGCTCTGCGACGATGCGCGCTTCTTGAACGAACCGCTGGACGGCCACCTCGTTGCTGGACCACCTGGCGTGAAGGACCTTCACGGCGACCGCGCGATTGGTAAACGACTGCACCGCCTCCCACACTGCGCCCATCCCGCCCTCCGCGATGAGCGACCGAACGGTGTATCGCCCGCCAATGACGGCTCCCGGGGTAACTGGCTGCGTGAAGTTGCTCACGAGGTTGCTGTCCAATCGTTGTCGCGCGTCGGAAGAGCTCGAGTCTGCGCTACGCGACCCGGAGTTTCCAGGGCATCAACGCTCGCGCTGGCGATGGACGGAAGCGACCGCTCTCTCAGCGACGCTCGCCGTACAATCGAGCGTGATGACGAGCTCGACCGAGACCGACGGGTGGAGAGCCCTCAGTGGCTACGACGAGATCCGCTTCGAACACGGCGTCGCGGTCGAGGTTCGCCTGCACGTCGCCTGCGCCGACGTCGGGGTCGGTGGGCACTGATGTGCTCGGGCGTGCGCTCCGGCAGACGCGCAGAGCTACGCGGCCACCGAGAGCTACGCCCGGCGAATCGCGGGCGAGCCGGTCGCGCTCGGCGCGCGCGAAGAGCGAGACTGCCCGAGCAACCCGCACGCGGGCTGGGAGTACATCGCGCTCGTGCGTTGAAAAGATGTGCGTATCGTCCGTCGCGGCGCGCTTCAGCGAGGAGCGCCGCCGAAGTTCTGCGTCCAGAAGTGCCGAAAGCGCGTGCTCGGCGCAGCGTAGTAGCCCACGCCGAGCTGCCTGTACGCGGGGTTCATGATGTTGCTGCAGTGCCCGGGGCTGCCCATCCACTGCGTCATGGTCTCTTCGGCGGTGGCGTTTCCCGCGGCGATGTTCTCGCCGATGGGAAACTGCCCCGTGTATCCGGCGCTCATGATGCGCTGCTGCGGCGTCGTGCCCTCGGGCGTGTTGTGCGCGAAGAAGCCTCGCGTGGCCATGTCCTGCGAGTGCGCCCTCGCGGCGCCGGCTAGCTCGGCGTTCGTCACCAACGGCCCCGCGGGGCCGAAGCGCATGCTCCCGCAGACCGCGCCGCGGGCGCGCGCCTCGTTTACCAGTCGCAGCATCTCGTCTTCGAGCGGGTTGCCGCTCGGTGGGACGTCTGCCGTCGATCCGCCGTCGGTCGGCGTGTTCATCGGTCCGCCGCAGCCCGCCGCGCCGAGCGCGCAAATCATCGCGGTAAGGACAAACGATCGAACCGCCAGCCTCGAGGTGCTTGCTTCAACCATGGCTGTTGAATCTACCGCGATCGCGCGCGCAGCGCGAACGCTGACGACCTGGCTCGGCGTAAAGCAGCGGGGCTGGCGACCCGGGCGCGAGGAGGCCAATGAATGCTGGATCGCTCGCGGGCTACTCAGCGCGGACCCCAATGAAGATCTGGCTGCCGTCCTTGGCTGCGTCGCTTCTCGTCGCCTGTGCTCCCTCCGCTCCTGCCCCCGACGCCGTGGCAGACAGCGGCGTGGAGTCTTCGGTGCTGGATTCGTCGATCGAGGATGGCTCTGCGCCGGATGCTTCGATCGACGCAGCCATCGAAGACGCAACGAGCTCGCCGGACGCGACAAGCTCCCCGGACGTGACGAGCTCGGACGCTTCGTGCTCTCCGCCCGATGCTGGCGCTCTCCAGCGCAGCTACTACTGCGACACGTCGTCGGTGCACGTGCTCGCGCGACCCGGCTCGCCTACGCTCGTCATGGCGATCGCTCGTTTGGGATCGAGCCCGTCGATGGGCTGCGGCGTCGTCGACTCTGTCGAGATCGTGCGCGGAGCCATGATGCTCCAGCGCGTCGAGGGCGCGCAGGTGTTCTCGGTCGGCGCGACCAACTCGCTCGTCGCTTCTGCGACCGCAGCGCCTGCGCTCGAAGCTGCGTGCGCAGACAGGACCGGTCGTCTCAACGCGTACGGAATGATCATTCGCGGCCGCGACGGTCGAGGACCGTTCGAGGCGCGCTGCGGCTCGGCAGCGTCCGGCGCTCGATGGCCGCCGGGGTTGCATCTCGCGTGTCACAGCGGCCTCGAGCGACCGCCGCTCTCGTCGGCGGGCGCAAACTTCACGGTGATGAGCGTCGGCCCGTCGAGCTCGACCACGGGATTCGTCTCGATTCCGCACTCCGTCGGCGCGCCGGCGTTCACGATGGTGGATGTGACCCTCGAAGTGCTCTCGCCGCAGCGCGCGCCGTTCAGCGCAGGCCCGCCGTTGTCCGGCGTCGTCACGATGGGGTGGAGGAACAGCGCGTCCGAGACGACCGTGGGCGCTCAGCCGTACACACAGCTGTCGCTCAACGCGTTCGGACCGGTCCCGTTCGCCTCCGAACTCTGCCCTCCGCCGTCGATGCCGGGGCCCGGCGGGATGCTGCCTCCCTTCTTTCTCGCGAAAATCTCTGGACGAAACGCTCGCGGACCGGTGACCACCGAGGTGCTCTCGTCCTGCACGTCGCTCGTTCGCTGAGCGCCTGAGCGCTTCGACGCGGGTGCGGTATCGTGTTGGCTCGGTGATGCTCTCTCGCTTTGCTACGAAGTGCGCTGCGCTGGTGATGGTGGCCACGGCAGGTTGCGGCGGACCACGGGTGAGTCCCATCGACTCGGGCGTCTCGAGGGACGCTGGCGTCGTCGAGGACGTCGCGGTGCTCGAGCCGCAGCCAGACGTGCTCGAGCCGGGCCCGGATGTCGCCGCGGACACGAGCGAACAAGACGCTCCCGTCGTGGTCGATGCGGGCGACGGGGCAGCGCGCTGCGCGGGGCGACCGTCGCTGCTCGGACGACCGTCGATCGTGTTGATGTCCGGCGGACGGATGCGCACCGCAGCGCTGTTCTTGCCGGCGGGCTACGACCCGACCCGCGCGTACCCAGTGATCCTTGGGTTTCACGGGTACACAGAGAGTCCCGTGGCGTTTGCGCGAGTGAGCGCGCTCGATCGACGCGGCCCCGCGCGCGGATACCTCACGATCATGCCCGAGGGCGTCAGCACTGGCTTCAACGCCGGCAACTGCTGCGGAACAACCGTGGCCTCCGGCGTCGACGACGTCCGCTACGTCCGCGATCTCCTCGCGTGGCTGCGAGACAACGCCTGCGTCGACCCGCGGCGCATCTACGCGACGGGCTTCTCGAACGGCGGCATGCTCTCTCACCGTCTCGCCTGTGAAATGGCTGACGAAATCGCGGCGATCGCCCCGACCGCTGGCATGCTCGTGCTCGATCGATGCGCGCCGTCGCGACCGATCAGCGTGATGCACGCGCACGGGACGGCGGACGTGGTGGTGCCGTACCTCGGGAGTCCTCTGCTGCGGTTTCCTCCGGTGCTCGACGTGATGCGGGACTGGGCGGCGCGCAACGGATGCCAGGCGGTCCCCGAGGAGTTCTTCAACCGCGGAGACGCGCGCTGCGTGCGCTATCCCAGGTGCCGCGATGGCGTCGAGACGATCCGTTGCGACGTCACCAACGGCGGTCACACCTGGCCCGGCGGGATGAACCTCCCGATCGCTGGCTACACGAGCCGCGACCTCGACTCGACCGCGGTCATTCTGGACTTCTTCGATCGCCACGCGCTGCGGTAGAGGCGAGGTCGACGGCTGTGACTGTTTAGCAGGGAACCGGATTTGGGCGCGACAGCCCTGGTATTCGTGAGGGAACAACGCGGACGCTCGCTCGCCTCACAGCCAGAGGTCGCGCCCTCATCGTT
>LNEO01000134.1 GCA_001465015.1 Deltaproteobacteria bacterium Ga0077539
CGCGCTCACTCCGACGCCACGATGCGTAGGATGCACAACGCCCTGCGATCTGCATCACAAAGTTGGTGATGCTGTGCCTCAGTTTTCGGCGCCTATGGCCCGGAAGGGACGGGCTCGGTGGTGCGTGACGACCTGGCGCTCTACGGCGATGCCCAGCACGGCAGTCCGATGTGCCCCATCGTCACTCAGGTCGCCCTCTCGCTCGACAATGGCGACGCCATCGACGCAGCGTACTCGCGCGCTGCTCCGATGGGCGAGACGCCAACACAGTATCGACTGTGAAACCGCTGGCGAACGCACGGTGCGGGGCGGCGGCGTGCGGCCGATCCTCGCGGCCACGAGCATCGTCGAGAGCATCGCTGTGCCCCGAGCGCTCAGCACATGTTGCAGACCGCGCTCGGTCGCCCGCAGTCCGTGCAGCACACGTTTGTTCGGCAATAGATCGTCCCGGCGGGGCAACACGACGTGCCGCACATCATCCCCGCGCAGTCGCAGTTGCCCGTGCTCAGGTTGCATGTGCGGTTCGATGGGCACTGTGATCGGCACGCGGTGTTCGAATAGCCGCACGCGTCGCGACAGTTCGTCGTCGAGCCCGAGCAGCCCGCGGGACAGAAGCAGCCGGTCCCAGTGCCGTTGCAAGAGAGCCCCGACGGGCAAGAGCCGCACGAACCGCCGCACCCGTCGGGACCGCATCGCCTGCCGGCGCAGTTCGGAGTGCACACGCACTGCCCGCTGCCGTTGCACGTGCGCGGCGCCGTGCAGCTGCCGCACGATCCGCCGCAGCCGTTGCTCCCGCAGACGCGGCCTGCGCAGTTGGGCGTGCAGCTCGACACGCATTGACCGCTGCCGTTGCAGGTGAGGCCTGCGCCGCACGTTCCGCACGATCCGCTGCACCCGTTGGAGCCGCACGCGCGACCCATACAATTGGGCGTGCAGCTCGAGACGCACTGGCCGCTGCCGTTGCAGACGAGGGGCGACATACAACTGCCGCACGACCCGCCGCAGCCGTTGCTGCCGCAGACGCGCCCTGCGCAAACAGGAGTGCACGCATCCATGGCAGGGGCGTCCTCGACGCCGCTGTCGGCCACATCGTCGATCATCGGCACGTCGGCCACGTCGATCAGCTCGCTCGCGTCAGCGCGCGGCGCGACGACGAGGACCGCGCCGTCCGCTCCGCCGTCTTCGCGCTCGGGCACGACGTCGATGGGGATGCATCGACCGCTCTCGCCGCAGGTCTGGCCCTGCTCTTCGCACAAGCGTTGGACGGTGCATGCGACGGAGAGATCGCGGCACCCGGTCGCATCGAGCGTGCAGTCGAAGTTCAGCGGGATGCGCAACACCGTCGTCGTGCGAGGAGTGAACCTCGCTCGAACCGCGCGACGAACGGTCGACGCGCCGCTCTGCGCCTCGACGAGCACCGAGAACACCCCGTCCCTCCCCCCGCCCGCCCGCGGAACGACGGCGAACGACGCTCCATCCGCCGCTCGTCGCCCAGAAAATTGCGCCCAATACAGCGACGCATCCGCGGCGCTGCGCGCGAGCTCTGCTCCGTCTCGCACCCACGCGCGATACAGCACCGGCAGCTCGGTCGGCGCGTTGCTGTTGACGATCACAGTGACTTCGGTCGCGTCCGCGATACACCCGGCGCTCGCGCCGACCAACAGCACGCACAGGCCCCATCGCAACGCGCACGCGGATCGAAGGGCCGGCCACATCGACGCCGACAGTATCAAGAAAAGCTCGGCTCCCGTGAAGGGGCCCGTGAGACACTGCTCCCATGAGCGTAGAGGGCGAGAGCCAGACGACTCCGTACCGCGAGCGCGGAGCCGAGACACCACACGATCCGCGGCTGTTCAACGAGGACCTCGCGCCGACCGACGCGAGCAAGCGCACCTGGACATGGCTGCACTTCGCTGCGCTGTGGGTCGGGATGGTCGTGTGTGTGCCCAGCTACAACATCGCCGCGGGCATGATCGACCAGGGCTTGAGCTGGTGGCAGGCGTGCTTGCTCGTGTTTCTCGGCAACCTGATCGTGCTCTTGCCGATCTTGCTCAACGCGCACGCCGGAGCGAAGTACGGGATCCCCTTTCCGGTGTTTGCCCGAGCGAGCTTCGGGGTGTGGGGAGCGAACGTCGCAGCGCTCGCTCGCGCGGTCGTCGCGTGCGGCTGGTTCGGCATCCAAACCTGGCTCGGCGGCGCTTCGCTGTTCGCGCTGTACGTCGCCATCCGGGGCGGAGCCGTCCCCGAAGGAATCACGACGGGACACTTCGTTGGCTTCGGAGTGTTCTGGCTGATCAACGTGTACTTCGTCATCCGCGGGACCGACAGCATCAAGTTTCTCGAGACCTGGGCCGCGCCGTTTCTCATCGTGTGTTGTCTTGCGCTGCTCGGCTGGGGCACCACGCACACGAGCGGCCTCTCGGCGATGCTCGCGGCGACCGCGCCGCGCACGCAGGGGTCCTTCGCGCGGCTTTTCTGGCCGAACCTCACGGCGATGGTGGGCTTCTGGGCGACGCTCGCGATCAACATCCCCGACTTCACGCGGTACGCGCGATCGCAGCGAGATCAGATGATCGGTCAAGCGATCGGGCTTCCGGGGACGATGGTCCTGCTCGCGTTCGTCGGCGTCGCCGTCACCGGCGCCACGATGCTCGTCTTCGGCCGCGCCATCTGGAACCCGACCGACCTCATCGCGCGCTTCGGCTCGCCCATCGTCGTCGGCATCGCGACCTTCGCGCTCGCCGTCGCGACGCTCAGCACCAACATCGCGGCCAACGTCGTCGGCCCGGCCAACGACTTCGCCAACGTCGCCCCCAAGTACATTTCGTACCGCGCTGGCGGATTGATCACCGCGGTGATCGGCGTGCTCATGATGCCGTGGAAGCTGCTCGCCAGCTCGGCCAGCTACGTCTTTACGTGGCTCGTGGGCTACAGCGCGCTGCTCGGCCCGATCGGCGCGATCCTCATCGCGGACTACTTCGTGATTCGCCGACAAACACTCGACGTCGACGAACTCTATCGCGCTGACGGCGCGTACAGCTACGACCGCGGCGTAAACTGGCGAGCGCTGGCGGCGACCATCATCGGCGTCGCTCCGTCGGTGCGAGGCTTCGCGCGGGCGCTCGAGCGCGCGAGCGGCGCGACCCTCGCCCACAACGTGTGGGACAAGATCTACGAGGCGGCGTGGTTCGTGGGCTTCAGCACCGCGGCGGTCGTCTATGTAAGCCTGATGTGGATCTTGCCCCCTGCCGTGCCGACGAAACGCGCAGCGACCTGAGCGACGTTCGCTGACCATTCACCGCGCGGTCGAACGCCAGGCCCAAGCGGAAAATTCGCCGATCGGACCGCGCTCGAACCTTCGGTCGGTTCGGGCTCGGGACCTGCAGCGCACCGCGCGAACTTGCCGTACAACGAACAGCAGGATGCGAGACGCCGTGCTGCTCGAAACTCCCATCGTCCGCATGGGAACGCACCGCGGCCTGCTCGTGCTCGATTGGCTGCTGACGCCGACGAAAGAGAGCATCCACGCGGTCTCCGAGCGGTTACGAGTTCTGTCTGCCGAGGAGCCGACGCCCTTCCCGCTGCTCTCGATCATCGACGCGGCGCACCCTCCGCCGCCTCGCCCGCTGCTCGCCGTACTGACGCACGAGATCAACGCGTATCGCGACACCCTGTCGGCCGTCGCCGTCGTGATCGAGGTCAAAGACCTGCGCTCGCTCGCCGTGCGCGCCACGATTACAAGCCTCGCCGTCTTGTCGCAAAACGTCTACCCCGTGCGCGTGCTGTCGACCGTCGCCGCCGCGCTCGACTGGCTCTGCGCCGACCGACGCGCGCCCATCACCGCGACGGCCGAGTCCATCGCCGAGTGCTTCGAGCCAGCGCACGCGCACTGACTCTCTCTTCAGCCGCGAAGCTTGCGAAGCACGTACCTGCGCGCCGACACCGCGCGCCCCGAGGGGCCGCGCATCGCAGTGCGCTCGATCGACTCGAGCGACAGCGCGTCGCCGAAGAGGTCGAGCACCGCGCGTGGTTGAAACCGCGTCGTGCCGAGCTCCGCGGGCGCGTCCTCGTCGTGCGCCGTCAACACGAGGGAGCCTCCGTCCGCGAGCCACTGCGTCACGCGACGGGCGTACGCGCGCTGCTCAGCGGGCGCGAGCACGTGCAAGAGCGCGCGGTCGTGCACGAGGTCGAAGCGCCCGTTCAACGTCGCGACGCGCGCGTCGGCGACGAGCCAGCGGACGCGATCGCCCTCTGCCCGCCCACGCGCGAGCGCGATGGCCGACTCGGCGATGTCGAGCGCGGTCACCGCGCAGCCGCGCGCCGCGAGAAATCGCGCGACGGTCCCGGTCCCGCACCCGAGGTCGAGCGCGCGGAAGCTCGAGGCCAGCGGCGCTCGCGCGACGAGCGGACTCGAATTCGTGTGCTCTCTCGAGATCGCGCGCTCGAGCGTCCCCTCGGCGCCCTCGTCGAGCTCGTCTGTCTCCCACGGGCGCTCGTCCGCTCCGTGCGCGTAGCGAGCCTCCCACCCCTCGGCCGCGCCGGGCGCTGCGGGCTCTCTTCGGGACGGCGCGGTCGCGACGATGGCGCGCACGATCGCCACGAAATCCGTTGGAGACGGCATCGTCCCCCGCATGGCCGCTCGCTCGGCGGGGGCCAGCGCGACCTCGTGTCCGCTGGTCGGGTGCACGACGATGAAGCCGTCCTCCGAGAGGCGCTCGAGGTTGCGCCGCACCGCGGGGGCGTCGGCCATGGCGACGTTCATCGAGGGCGCGATCACCACGGGAGCGCGCGTCGCGATGCACACAGCGCTCACCGGCTCTTCACAGGACCCCGCGGCGATCCTCGCGATGGTCGTCGCGCTCGCGGGCGCGACGAGCACGAGCTCTGCCCACTCGGCGAGGCGAATGTGCGGCGCGACGCCGTAGGGACGCGCGTCCCAGAGCGAGACGCACACCGGGTTGTGCGTGAGCGCCTCGAGCCCCTCGCGCCGGCAAAACCGCTGCGCGTCGCGCGTCATCACGACGCGCACGTCGTGCCCCTCGGCGAGCAACAGCGAGACGAGCCACGGCGTATGAACGCTCTGCACCGCGCCCGTGACGCAGAGCGCGACGCGCAGCCCGCTGCTCGAAGACGGCGACGGCGCCGAGGCCACCCGCGCGTCCCTGCGAGGAGAGACGATCGCGCCCGAGGCCTTCAACAGCGAGAGCAGCTCGTCGACCACCGACGCGGGTTCGACCGGGCCTCCGACGAGCTCGGCGAGCGCCTCGAAGAGCGCCGAGCGCGTCCGCGCTTGCTCGAGGATCGTGAGGACCGCTCGCGCGAGCGCGGCCGAGTCGCCGTCGAGCCGACGGACCGCGCCGCGCGCGTCCAGGAGATACAAAGCAGATCCCCGCTCGAACACGCGGGCGTTGGGCGCGCGCAAGAGTAGTTCGGTCACAGCGCACAGACGCTATCACGCGTGACGAGTGGCCGGTCCGTTGATGCTATCTTGGCGGGTACGATGCCCCTCACCGAGCTTCGACGGCGCGCCGGCGCGCTCTTTGTGGACAACGCGTTTCGCGGCCTCGCGACGGTCTCGAAGCTGCACCCTCGCGCAGACCCGGCGCGGCACAACGTCGGCGTCGAGCACAACGTTCGTTACTCGAACGACCCCGCGCACCCCACGCGCGTGCTCGACGTGTACGCGCCGCTCGAGCGGAGCGCGCGCCCTTTTCCCGCGGTGCTCTATGTGCACGGAGGAGGCTTCAGGATCCTCTCGAAGGACACGCACTGGGTCATGGCGCTCGCCTTCGCGCGGGCGGGATACGTCGTGTTCAACGTCGACTATCGATTGGCGCCGACCCACCCGTTTCCGGCGGCGTTCGACGACGTGAGCGCGGCGTACGCGTGGGTCGTCGAAAACGCGGCGCGCTTCGGAGCAGACCCGCGCCGCCTGATCATCGCCGGAGAGAGCGCCGGCGCGAACCTCACGCTCGCCCTCACCCTCGCCGCGACGCACGAGCACTCGAGCCCCTTCGCGAAGCGCGTGTTCGAGACGGGGGTCGCGCCGGTCGCGTCCGCGCCGATGTGCGGGATCTTTCAGGTGAGCGACACCGAGCGCTTCGTCCGCCGAAAGCCGCGGATGCTCTCGGTGATCGCGGATCGACTCACCGAGGTCGAGCACGCCTACCTCGGCGGCAGCAAGGTCGCGCCCGACGCTCCAGAGCGCGACCTGGCCGACCCGTTGCTTTGGCTCGAGCGCGAGTCTTCTTCTTCGCGCCCGCTCCCGCCGCTGTTCACGGCGGTCGGCACCAAAGACCCGCTCGTGGACGACACCCGTCGCCTCGAGCGCGCGTGGCGCGCGAGGGGAGCGCGCGTCGAAGCCCACGTGTACCCGGGAGAAGTCCACGCGTACCACGCGTTTGTGTGGCGCCCCGCCGCCCGCGACACGTGGAAGAAGAAGCACGCGTTTCTGTCGGACGTCCTTCGGACACACGAAATCGAGTCGCCGGCGCACCCCGAGCCCGAGGCCGGGGACGAGCGTCGATGACCGTCGAGCTCGCGTCGGGGCAGGCCTCGAGCGCGTTTGGGCTGTGGCTTCCTCGGGCGCTCTGCGCGCAGCCCGGGGTCACGCTCGAGGCCTTTGGACCGAGCCTCGCTCAGGCGCACCTCGAGCTCACCCTCGCGCGCGCCCGGCCCTTCGCCGCGCGCCCCGCGCCTTGGGAGGCCGCGGGTTGGGAGCGGTCATTTTCGACGGATCGCGACGAGGGAGGCGTCCGCGCTCGCGCTTCGCTCCGGGCGGTGCACAGCCGCGATCGAGGGGTCTGGGTCGCGGCGCTCGTCGTGGCATGCCGCCCCGGACGCTCGGCGCTCTCGCTCGCGCTCACCTCGCCCAACGACCCGAGGGTGCGGATCGAACGAACGTTCGAGGTCGAGGTCGTGCCAACCCTGCCTCGCCCACAGAAGGCGACCATGTGGTTTCACGGAGAAGACGCCTGGGACTCGGGCGTCTCGTGGATGCGAGCCGCGCTCGCGCGCGCCGCGCGCGAAGGGACCGTGTGCGACGGAGACACCCTCTGCGTCAGGGCCACCGCCCGCGAGCGCGACGTCGAGCGGATCGCCCGGCGGACGGTGCGCGCGCCGGGTCGATCCAGGAGACAGAAGACAAGTCGAGCGGTTTCGACGATTGTCGGCCGGGCGCGGCGCGGCCAGTACGCGACGCTCACCATCGCGATCGAGCATGCGGATTTGTCACCCGGCCGGCGCGGTTCGTTGGAACAATCCCAGCTCGAATCGTTTGCGGCGACCGCCGCTCGTCGCCGGGACTCCCTCGGCGATTGGGCGGTGTGCGTCGAAGTCATCGCGAGAGGCGCTTCGCCCGGTGATTGACTTGGTTTTTCAGTACCGCTACACACCCCGGCCCGGAGTCGAAGCTACGTGCAACTCGTGCCCACGCTCATCCAGGCCCTGACCGCGGTCGATACCGCCGGGACCTTGTCGCTGCGCTACCAATACGGACCCATCTTCGCGATGATCGGTTTCGCGCTGGTGGTGGCCGCGGCAGTGTTCGCGCTGGCGACCTTTCTCGGCCCTAAAAACCCCACGCCCGAAAAGCTCATCCCGTATGAGTCGGGCTCGCCGTCGACCGGCGCGAAGCACGTCCGGCTCTCGGTGAAATTTTATCTCACCGCGCTGCTGTTCGTGATCTTCGACATCGAAGCGGTGTTTCTCTACCCGTGGGCAGCGCTCTATCAGAGCCTCGGGTGGCAGGGATTCGTCGAGATGTCCGTGTTTCTCGCGGCGCTCTCGATCGCCCTGGTCTACTGCTGGAAGAAGGGAGCTCTCGAATGGGAGACATGACCATTGGTGGCGGTGAGTCGGGCTTCTTCACCACGAAGCTCGAGTCTCTGCTCGGCTGGGCCCGTAAGTACTCGCTGTTTCAGTATCCGTTCGTGACGGCCTGCTGCGGCATGGAGTTCATGGCCACCGCAGGCCCCAAGTACGACATCGCTCGCTTCGGCGCAGAAGCTCCGCGCTTCTCGCCGCGACAGAGCGACCTGCTCTGGGTCGTCGGCACCGTCTCGCAGCGGCAAGCCCCGGCGCTCAAGCGCATCTACGAGCAGATGCTCGAGCCCAAGTGGGTCATGTCCTTCGGGACGTGCGCTTCGTGCGGCGGCTTCTACGACAACTACGCGACGCTGCCGGGCATCGACAAGGTGATCCCCGTCGACGTGTACATCCCCGGTTGTCCTCCCCGTCCCGAGGCGGTGCTCGACGGGCTCATGCTGCTCATGGACAAGATCGGCAACGGCGACAAGACGCCGGCCGTCCTCAAGAACACAGCCCTCCCCGAAGGCGTGCCCGAGAAGCTCGAAGAGCTCTACCAGATCCGCATGAAGGGCAAGGCGCCGATCGCGCCCGAAGAGTGAGCCAACGATGTCCAAGCTCTTGCTCGATCGATTGAAGGCGCAGTTCGGGGACAAGGTCCTCGAGACGTCTTCGTTTCGCGGCGACGACGTCGCCCTGCTCGACAAGTCCGTGTGGAGGGCCGCAGCGACCTTCCTCCGCGACGACGCTCGATGCGCGTGCGATTACTTCGTCGACCTGTCCGTCGTGGACTTTCCCGACGAGGACGAAGACCAAGGGCGCTTCTCGGTCTACCTCATCGTCTACTCGACGACGAAGAAGCAGCGCGTGCGCATCAAGACGCGCGCGTCCGAGGCCAACCCCGAGATCGACTCGGTCGCCGACGTGTACCTCGGCGCCAATTGGGCCGAGCGCGAGGCCTTCGACATGTTCGGCGTTAAGTTCGCGGGCCACCCCGACCTGCGCCGAATCCTGATGTACGAAGAGTTCGTCGGCTACCCCCTGCGCAAGGACTACCCCGCGCAGAAGACGCAACCCCTCATCGAGTACCGCGAGGGGACGATGGACAAGCTCGGGCCCTTCTTGCCGGACGAGGGAATGCCCTTCGACCGCGCCCCGACGGACCCGAAGAACTTCTCGCACTGACATAGTCGCTGCAGCGGACGAAGAGAGAAAACCCAGCATGGAGTCCATCGATCAAGAACTCGACGAGAGCGAGCTCGAGCTCCCCGCCGAGCCGATGACGCTCAACATGGGCCCGTCGCACCCCGCGATGCACGGCACCATCCGCATGGTCCTCAAGCTCGACGGCGAGACCGTGAGGGACTGCGACGTCCAGCCAGGCTACCTGCACCGCGCCCAAGAGAAGATGGGCGAGCGCGGGACGTGGCAGCAGTTCTTTCCGTACACGGATCGGCTCAACTACGTCTCGCCGATGCTCAACAACGTGGGCTATGCGCTCGCGGTCGAGAAGCTGCTCGGGATCACCGTCCCGCGCCGCGGACAGATCCTGCGAGTCATCCACGGCGAGCTCGCTCGCATGAGCGATCACTTCACGTGCAACGGCGCCATGGCCATGGAGCTCGGCGCCTTTACGCCGTTTCTCTGGTACATCAAGGCCCGCGAGTGGCTCTGGGAGATCATCGAGACCCAGACCGGCGCGCGCATGACGCACTCGTACGGCCGCATCGGCGGCCTGGCGGATCTTGACCCCGAGGACTTCGGCTACACGATCC
>LNEO01000135.1 GCA_001465015.1 Deltaproteobacteria bacterium Ga0077539
ATCGTCGTGCTCGGCCGCGCCATGAGCGAGGTCGATCGCCGAGACGTCTTCATCATCGTCCCGGCCAACACCAGCCAGCCGCCCATCGGCTGAGCGACATTGGCGCAAGGGGGACTTCAGCCAACGACGCGGTTTCGCCCGCTGTTCTTGGCGCGATAGAGCAGCTCATCGGCGCGCTTGATGAGCTCGCTCGGCTCGCGCTCGTGCGGCATCAGCTCTGCGACGCCGATCGACAGCGTCACAGGGATCACCGTGCGGTCGAACTCGAATCGATGTGCCTCGACCATGCGACGGAGCTTCTCGGCCACGACGAGCCCGCCCGCGAGGTCGACCTCGGGGAGCAAGACGCCGAACTCCTCGCCGCCGAGCCGTCCGGCGGTGTCGTTCTTGCGCACGTTGTTGCGCAGGATCCCGCCGAGCTGACGGAGCACCGCGTCGCCCGCGAGGTGTCCGAAGCGATCGTTGATCGACTTGAATTTGTCTGCGTCAATCACGCACACGGCCACCGGCCGCTCGAAGCGACGAGCGCGCGTGATCTCTTCGGCCAGGGCCTCGTCGAAGGCGCGGCGATTTCGGAGCTGCGTGAGCCCGTCCATCGACATCAGCTTGTAGATCTCTTCGTGATACGCGCGCTCGATGCTGTTGCCTGCGAGGTAGCGGAGGATCGAGCGACCGACCTGGATCTGGTCGCTGTGGCGAAGGGTCGCTGTGCGCACCGGCTGATCGTTGACGTACGTGCCGTTGGTGCTGTCGAGGTCCACGATCTGCCACGTCACGCCGTCGACGGACTTCGGATCGGGCTCGATTCTCGCGTGCTGGCGCGAGACGCTCTCTTCATCGAGCTGCAGGTCGTTGCGAGGCGATCGTCCGATGACGAGCGGAGCGCCGCTCAGCTCGATGCGTCGACCGATCTGTTGGCCGTACACCACGACGAGGCACGCGCCCTTGGGGCCATCGTTCGAGCTCTTCTCGACACGCATGACCATCGTGTGTTCGGGGCTGGTCGTATCCGCGTCGCGCGACACGGGCTGCAATATACCAGATTCGATTGGCGGAATGCACCGTTCCGCGCCGACCGTTGCTCCGGTCGATGGCCCCCTTCGACTCACTCCTGTCACGAAGTTGCCGCGCGGCCTCCGAGAGCGCTAAGGGCTCGAATCGAGCGAAGGCCCCACCCATGCAACGCCGAGGATTGTCACTGGTCGCACTGTCTTGCGCGCTCGCTGGCGCAATTCCAGGAGTGCTGTTGGCGCGGCGCGTGGCTGACGCGCAGCGACGGGTTCCGCACCTCGCGCTCGCGCAGACGACGGCGCGCGGCGGGGACGCGAGCGCGGCCCCGGTCATTCGTCCGACGACGATCGACGGGGTCGTCGCGGGCTTCGATCCGAGCCGAATTCGCCGCGAACGCGACCGCTACACCAGCGATTTGCCGGGCGGACGCAAGGCGACGCTCACCCTCGATCCGGCCTGGCAGCGAGCGGTAAGCGCGTTGGTCACTGGCCACCAGATCCCTCGCTCATCGGTGGTGGTGCTCGACACGGACACAGGTCGTGTGCGGGTGTATGTGACCATGGGCGAGTCTGGCGCGCCCGACCTCGCGAGAGACGCGGCTCCCCCCGCGGCGTCAGTGTTCAAGATCGTGACGGCCGGAGCGTTGGTCGGCGCTGGGATGACCGTGGACGCCGAGACGTGCTTCTCGGGCGGATGGCATCGGCTGTCCTTGCGTGATCTCGAGGCGAATCCCAGGCGCGATCGCGACTGCGTCTCGCTCGGACAAGCGTTTGGCCGCAGCGCCAATACGGTGTTCGCACGACGAGCGGTCGAGCGACTCAACAGCGCGGGGCTGCTCGCGGCAGCAAGGGCGTGGGGCTTCGGCGAGTCTGTTCCCTTCGAGGCGCCGGTGACGGCGGGCGCGATCGACATGCCCGAGGATCGACTCGAGTTCGCGCGGGCGTCTGCGGGCTTCTGGCACAGTCACCTCTCGCCGATGCACGGCGCCACGATCGCGCAGGCCATCGCGCGCGGCGGCGAGCTGCAGAGGCCGTGGATCATCGATCACGTCGAGGACGCGCAGGGGCGAACGGTCATGCAGCACGCCGCGCCGCGGGCGTGGCGCCGCGCGGTGAGCGCCGAAACGGCCAGCGCGCTCGCTCGCATGATGACGTTCTCGGTGTCCGAAGGGACAGCCTCTCGGGCGTTTCACGACCCCGCGGGCAGGCCGTTTCTTCCCGGCGTCGACGTCGGAGGAAAGACCGGGACGCTCACGGCAGCGACGCCCTACCGCGCGTACACGTGGTTCGTGGGCAACGCGCGCGACGCATCGACGCGCGTATCGTTCGCGGTGATGGTGGCCAACGATCCGGTGTGGCGCATCAAGGCCTCGACGCTCGCGCGTCAGGTGCTGCAGATCGTCTACCGCGGACGCGCTTCGGACTGAGCGCTCGTCGCGGCGTCGATCCATCGCGGGGGCTGGTCGATCGCGGGGCGTTCGAAGAGCAGCTCGTGCGGCTCGAAGCGGGACTTGTACGCCATCGAACGGCACTCGGCGACGCGATAGCCGAGGTACACGAAGGACAGCCCCGAGCTGCGCGCGAGCTCGAGCTGCGACAGGACATTGAACACGCCGAGCGAGCGATCTGCGAGCGAGGGATCGTAGTAGCAGTACACGGCGCTGAGCGCGCCGGGGACCTCGTCGACGATGCCGACGGCGACGAGCCTCTTGCGGCCCACCTCGTCCGCGAGCCAGTAGGAAAACTCCCGCGCCGCGGGGTGAGGAAAGGCGAACTCGATTTCGTACGACTCGGCGTCGAGCGAGGAGGGGTCCCAACCGCGCTCGCGCTCGCGAAACGAGTGCCATTTTGCGTAGAGGGCGAGCCGCTCGCGGGTGACCGTGGGCTCGCCCACGACGAGCTCGACGTCGCGGTTGTTTCGAAGGATCCGTCGCTGCGAGCGCGAGGGTGTCCAATCGGCGACGCGCACGCGAATGCCGACGCACTCTGCGCAGCTCGAGCACGCGGGCCGAAAGTACGTCGGTCCGAAGCGGCGCCAGCCGCGCGAGAGCATTTCGCCGAGCTGCGTGGGCGTCACTTCGAGAGCGATGCGCGCGTCGAGCGACGAGGGGCGGTCAGGCAGGTACGAACACTCTGGCGAGTGATGAACGATCGTTCGCAGGACCTTCACGGAGGACGAAGCCTACGATGATCAGTCGACGATCGTCAGGACGGCGATGCGCTCGACGAGGACCATCTGCACGGATTCTCCCGCGGCGATCTCGATCACGACGCGCGTCCGACCATCGGCAGACGGAACGAAATCGATCGGCACGCCTTCGAACGTCCTCATGGTGCTGTTCGGGTCTGGCCGCGCCTGAACGTGGAGTCGCACGCGGGCCTTGCGAGCCATCGCGTCGGCCAACTGCAGTTTGAGTTCTTTGATCCCGTCACCCGGTCCGAATCCGGACATGACTCCACGGTAGAACATTGTTCCTGATTTGCACAAGCAATCGCTAGGCTTTTGCTTGCACACATGCAAACAGCGCTTCGTCGAGCAGCAGCCCTCTCGGCGGCGGTTCGTTCGGGCGCTCGAAGTGCGAGGCAGGCAACGCGCGAGCGTCGAGGGCTTCGGCCAAGCTCTCATCGAGCGCGGCGCGCGAAGCCGCCAGCGAGCGCGGGAGCGACGGCGACGAAAGCACGACGGTCAACGCATGAACCGGCGGAAACGCCCCCGCGAGCACGACGGACTCGAGGATCCCGTGCCCGAGCACAAAGAGCAGCGCTCGCCCCTCGCGGCAGTGATTCTCCAAAGATGACCTATCGGTCGCCCTAACCGAGAGCTCGACCGATGCGCGAACCTCGTCGAGGCAGAGCACGAGCGCGCCGCCCTCATCGAGCATCGCGACCGCGTCGTGCTCCTTGGTTCGAGCGCTCGGCAGCGCGTCGAACGAAGGCCCGACCGCGGCGCAGAGGATCTCGTACTGCCGTCGATGAATCGCGCGCTTGGTGAGAGGAAAGGTCATCCAAGCGAGCGCGTTCATCACGTCGTGCCAGTGCCGCGGTCGTGTGGGCACCTCGCCTGCCTCGATGATCCTCGCGTCGTAGAGCGACGAGCGCTGCCTCGGGCCGCGCTCCTTCGCTCGGAGCTGCCTCTGCGAGAGCTGCTCGACGAACGTGGGCATCCAGACGCCACGTCGGGCCCCCTCCTTCGCCGCGAGCTGCGTGAGCTCTTCGACGGTCGGCCACTCGGCCACGCTCGCGACCGCTTCGCCGAGCGGGGAGAGCGCGTCGAACACGCGAGATCGACCGACAAACTCTGGAAGCCACGCCGAACGCGAATCGCGGAGCTGCCTCAATCGCACAACGACCTGGAGATATACCGCGATTCGTCGGGACCGGGGCGGGCGCTGAATGTCCCGGCTCACCGGCGCATCGCAAGCGCCATGGGTCACGACTTCGAGAGCGAGCAGAGCAAGCGGATCGATCGGCGCGGGCAAGATCGCGCGATCGGTAGACGAGGCGGCGCGCGGGCGCTGTGCGCGGCGGCGGCCCTGGTGTCCGTCGGTTCGATCGCGGCCCGCGCGCACGCGCAGTCCGCTGCGAGGCTCGAAGCCAATCCACTGCCGCCCTGCGCGAGGCCGACGAACGTTCAGGCCGCGGCGATCGTGAATCCACGGGCCGAGGGCGAGAGGTTGCTGCTGGCGATCGAGGCGCACCGGCTCCGCGCGATGTCGCTGCTCGCCGCGGCGCGACGCGCGCGGGACATCGTGCGCGTGCAGTGTGTGTTCGATCGAACGACGCAGCTCGAGTCGTTGCAAACGCTCGGTCGCGAGGGGTTTCTCTCGCTCGAAGACGCGGTCGTGCTGCGGGACCGCAGGCGCAGCGAACACTCGCTGCGAGTGCTGCAGATCTATCAGCAGCGCGCCGCGGTGCTCGCGAGCGAGTCGGCGCAGTGCGCGACGCCCGCGCGACGATTGCCTCCCGCCGAGACGGTCGTGACCGTGAGAGCCCCGCCTTCGATGACCGAGCTCGACGAGTAGCAGCGGGTCGAAACGACGCCCGCGAGTCTGTACGATGGGTGTCGAGTCGGGCGCCGATCGCGCGCCGATCGCGCGCAGGGAGCGCAGTCGACTGATGCCCATCACGCAGTTTCTCATGGCGTCCGCGATCGTACCGTCGCTGATGCTCGTCTGGTATTTTCGAGCCCGAGACGTCTATCCCGAGCCGGCGGGCGTGCTCTGGAAGACGTTCTTTCTGGGCGTGCTCACGGTGATTCCGGTGCTCATCGTCGCGCTTCCGTTGGCGTCGATGATCAAGGGGGTCGGAGACCCGATCGTCGCCGGGTTCTTGTCGGCGTTCTTGACCGCCGCGGGGCCCGAGGAGTTCTTCAAGTTCGTCGTCGTGGCGGGCTACTGCGCGCGGCACAAAGAGTTCGACGAGCCGATGGACGGGGTCGTGTACGGCGCCGTGGCGTCCCTCGGCTTCGCGACGCTCGAGAACATCCTGTACGTGAGTTCGGGCGGCCTCGCGGTGGCGATCATGCGCGCGATTCTGGCCGTTCCGTGCCACGCGTTCATGGGCGCGATCATGGGGTACTTCGTCGGTCAGGCGAAGTTTCGCCCCGCGGAGAAGGGCAAGCTGCTCGCGCTCGGGTACTTCGTGCCATTTCTGCTGCACGGGCTCTACGACTGGCCGCTGCTGGCCAGCAAGAGCGCCGCAGAAGCAGCGAGCGCGGGCAACGGAGATCCGTCGAACACGGTGCTCTTGCTGCTTCCCGTGACGTTCGCCGCTTTCTTCTTCGAGTGGGTGTGGACCGTCAGAATCATCCGGCGGCTTCGGCGCGAGCAGCTCGCGTCTGCGGGCTCGCAAGCAGCGCCGCCGCCTGTGGGCTATGCGCCAGCGCCACAAGCGCAGCAGCACCCGCAGCCGAGCTATGGCAATCCGTACAGCATCGCACCGCAGTGGGGCGCCTACCCGACGCCTCCGACGAGCGCCAGCCCGGCCCTCGGGATCTTCGCGATCATCGTCGGCGTCGTCATCGCAGCGATCGGCGGAATGATCACGCTCGGCGCGGTGATGCTCGCCATCGCCCCGTCCAGCGCGCAGCTCGACGGAGGCTCGCTCTTCGTGGCCGCCGTCCTCTTCGGTTTGCTGCCGCTGGGGCTCGGGATCGCGTCATTTGTGTACGGGATCAAGAAGCTCAACGGGCGGTAGCCTCCCGCGCCAGGGGGCCGGACGCGAGGCGCGATCACCCGGGGGGGTTGATCTGGATGACCCATAGTCATCCTTTGAATTCAGTGATGACTCTCGGTCACTAAACGATCGATCGCGGTTCGATTCATCGCGCTCGGCGCGACGGACAGCCGCCGTACACTCTCGGGCTCGCATGACCGCCATGCACGACGCGCGCGCGACGCGAGGTCTCAGTGAGTACGCCCTCGCGCGTCGATCGTTCGCGACGGAGCTCAGGGTTCGAGGCCCATCGATTCAGCCCGCGAGGGTCGAGGCGCTTCCCGAGGGAACGCAGCTCTTGATGGTGCGCTCGGGCGAGCTCTCGTTGCGGGCCCACCTCGACGCCGACGTGCCCCAGACGGGACCGCGCGTCGCCGACCCTCGCCCGGCGGTGCTGTTTCTTCACGGGATGTTCGCGTTTACCGCGGAGGCCGCCGCGCAGGCGCAGCGCTTTCGAGACGCCGGCCTCGTGACGATGACGCTCGTGCTGCGCGGCGAGAACGGGCAGCCCGGCGCGTTTTCACTCTACTACGACGAGGTCGACGACGTTCTGGCGGCGGCAGAGGCGCTCTCGACGATCCCTGTCGTCGATCCGTCCCGCGTGATGATCGCAGGGCACAGCGCGGGGGGCGTGCTCGCGTTGCTCGCCGCGGCAGCGTCGGATCGCTTCGCGAAGGTCGCGAGCTTCTCTGCGTGGCCCGACCAGCGCGCGGTGGTCGAGTACTACCCGCACTACGCGGTGTTCGACCGCGAGGACAACCGCGAGCTCTCGATGCGATCGCCTGTTGATTTCATGGGCTCGATTCGAGCGCCGCTGCGGATGTTCTACGGACGCCTCGAGCGCGAGCTCGCGCCGCTCGCCCGAGAGGCGGCCGACCGCGCGCGCCGCGAAGGTGTCGACGCGTCGCTCATCGAGGTCGACGGCGATCACTTCTCGTCAGTGAAACCCGCCATCGAAAAAGTGATTCCTTGGTTTATCGAGTGATTTCAAAGTGATAGTGGCCTCAACAACGTGACATCGACGATGTAAAGCAAGTGCTTACTTGACACTTGAGATGTTTTGTTCACAATGGGGACTGTCATGTATCGAGACGGTCCATCCGATGACGGTGTGGGGTTCAAGCTCGACGAGCTTGCAGAGAAGGCGGACGTGTCTGTGCGCACGATCCGCTACTACGTGCAGCGCGGGTTGCTGCCGCCCCCGGTCTTTCGCGGGCGCGACACGGTGTACGGCGAAGGGCACCTGAACCGACTGCGGCTGATCAAGCGGCTGCAAGACGAGCGGTACCTTCCGCTCGAAGCGATCGCGACGGAGCTCGAAGCGAAGAGCGACGCAGAGATTCGCGCGATGCTCGAGCGGCTCGACCGCGTGTCGCGAAGCGAGCGGCCAGAGCCCGCGCCGCTTCCCAGCGACGGGCCGTATCGGGCGCGGCTTCGGCCGGTGACCCGAGCGAGCGGCGAGGTCTGGGTGAAGTTCGTCCTCGCAGATGGCGTCGAGCTGTCGGTGCGCGAGGACGCGGGATGGGACGCAGAGGCGCTCGCCGAGCGCATCCGCGGCTCGCTCGGTCGCCGCCGATAGGCGAGGCGACGCGACGGGCGATGAAGAAACCGAGAGAGGCAATCGAGCGCCCACACAAAGGCGCAGAAGCGAGGAGTGCGATGAGTATCGAGGCAGCAAGGGAGCGGTCATTCAGCGGCGGTCTTCGGACGATCGAGGGGCGCCAGGTCGCGCTCGAGGGCGTCGCGATCGAGGGCGAAGTGCTCGGAGGCCACGCGCACGTGCGAGTGCGCCAGAGCTACGTGAACCAGGAGTCCGAGGCGATCGAGAGCGTCTACACGTTTCCGCTTCCGAGCGACGCCACGCTCACGGGCTTTCGGATGGAGTGCGCAGGTCGCGTCGTCGAAGGCGTCGTGAAGGAGCGCGAGCAGGCGTTTCGCGCGTACGACGACGCGGTCATCAAGGGTCACGGCGCGGCGCTGCTCGAGCAAGAGCGCAAGAACGTGTTCACGGCCAACGTGGGCAACCTGCTCCCTGGCGAGAAGACGGTCATCGAGATCGAGTACGTCCAGCGGGTGCAGCTCGACGAGGGCTCGATGCGCGTGATGATCCCCACGCTCGTCGCGCCGCGGTACATCCCCGGCGCCGCCGTCGGCGGCCGAACCGGCCACGGAACGCAAGAGCCCACCACGCAGGTGCCCGACGCCGACCGGATCACTCCGCCCATCGGCCCCGCGCCCTATCGCGTGACGCTGGATCTTCTGCTCGACCTCGGCCGCGACGTGCAAGTGTCCTCGGCCTCTCATCGCGTCGCGGTGCAGAGCGAGGGACGCGGTCGCTGTCGAGTGACGTTTGCGCGCGAAGAAGAGCCGCTCGATCGCGACATCGTCCTCGAGGTCCGCGGGACTGGCACAGAGCAGCTCGCCACGATCTGCGCGCACAAGGGCCAAAACGGCGACGGGTATCTCGCGCTCTCGGTGCTGCCCGACCTCTTCGAGCTTCGCTCGTCCAAGCGCGGCAACGACGTGACGTTCTTGATCGACACCTCCGGTTCGATGGACGGAGAGTCCATCGTCCAAGCGCGGGCGGCGCTGCGCTTGTGCTTGCGGCACCTTCGCGAAGGCGATCGCTTCAACGTGGTCGCCTTCGAGTCGTCGCACCGCAGCTTCGCGAGAGAGAGCGTTGTGTTCTCGCAGACGACGCTCGAGCGCGCAGACGCGTGGGTCGCGTCGCTCGTCGCCTCGGGAGGAACCGAGCTGCTCGCCCCGATGACCGAGGCCGCGCGACGCAACCCGGGCGGAATCCTGGTGCTACTGACCGACGGTCAGGTTGGAAATGAACAAGAAATCTTGAAGTCCGTTTTGGCGCAAGCCAAGGGCCTTCGCGTCTATTCGTTTGGCATCGGCACCAACGTCAGCGACCAGCTCTTGCGAGACCTCGCGCGAGAGACGGCGGGCGCCGTCGAGTTCATTCACCCTGGCGAGCGCATCGAAGACAAGGTCGTGGCGCAGTTCGCGCGGGCCATCGCGCCGCGCGTCAGCGACGTGACCGTGCGCTTCGAAGGCGTGGACGTCGGTGAGCTCGCGCCCGGCGCGCTGCCGCCGCTCGTCGACGCAGAGCCGTGGGTGGTCTATGGCCGCTACGAGCGCGGGGGCGTCGGTCGCGCGATCGTGCGCGGGCGGGTGGGTAGCGAGTCGTGGGCGGTCGAGGTTCCGATCGACCTGCCCGAGCGCAGCGAGAGGCCGACGGTCGCCAAGCTGTGGGCCAGCGAGCGGATCGCGGATTTCGAGCGACAGAAGCTCGATGGCCGACGCGCCGACGCGATGAAGGCTCGGATCATCGAGCTGTCGGTCGAGCATGGCGTGTCCTCGCAGTACACGAGCTTCGTGGTCGTCGAGAAGCGCTCCGGTGAGCGTCGCGCCGAAGGTGGCGCTGCTCCGACGAGGGTCGTTCCGGTCAACGCGCCCGCAGGGTGGGCGATGGTCGCCGACCTCGACGCCGACGAAGCAGAGCTGTCGCGCACCCAGACGCGCGATGGTGTCATCGGGAGCGTCCGCCGCGCGGTAAAGAAGCGCAGCGCTCCCCAGTCAGTCTCGAGCCATGTTACCGCGCCGCCGAGCGCGGCCCGAAGCAGAGCCAACGTTCCGTCGGGTCCGCCCATGGCGCAACCGGCGCCCGCAGCGCCTCCGATGGAGCTGTCGGCGATGGCTAGCAAGCTCGATTCGTTCGCAGATGAATGCGATGACCTGGAGTCATCCAAGCCGGCCGACGGTCTCTTTGCCGCGCGTCCTGCTCCCGCGCCCGAAGCCGAAGCCCGGTCGAAGGAGCAAGACTCGGGCGTCCTCCGCCGCGTGGCGACGATGCTCGGGTTGAGCGCCAAGGGCGCAGCGGTACGGGAGGAGAAGCCCGCCCCGAACGGCGGAGGACGCCGCTGCCATCATGGGACGACAGCTCGCCTCGGGGCTCTTCTCGGAGGCCGACGACCGCGCAGCGGTTCGCGAGACCGCGATCGCGCTGTGGAAGCTCGCCCAACAGAACATCAACAGCACGCATCCGATGTTCGGGACGCCCGTCAAAAAGGCGGTCGAAGCGATGCTCGAGCGCGTCAAGAAGCTCGGCGCGGCGGACCAAACGCTCGCAGCGTTCGCGCTCGGGGTCGCGTGGCTTGTGGCGACCGGCCGCCGAACACGATCAGACATCGAGTCGGTCGCGAGCAAGAACCCTGCGTGCGCGGGACAGCTCCAAGACGAACACGCGACGCGCGCCTGGGTGACGACCCTCGCGTCGACCGTGTGACGAGCCGGCAGGTCAGCGCTTTGGGCCCCGCGTGAAGCGAAGGCCCAAGCGTGACTGCAGGTGTTCAGCGGCGGCGACGACGGGGCGCTCTGGGGTCATCGTGGCTGTGAAGATCGCGGCGCGCCGATCGACGACCTTTGCCACGCGGTCGAGAACGACCAGCGGCTCGTCCGTCACGATGGTTCCGTTGCGGTCGTCCTCGCGCGCAGAGGGCTCGAGACCAAAGGCCCGAAGGCGGGCCGCGGCGCGAGGGGCAGGCTCGTCGTCGATCAGACCGATCGTCAATCGAACCGAGCGAGCCTCGAGGCTCCACGGCGTCGATGCGCCGCGAAGCACGAGCCCGCGCCCGAGGGCGAACGGCATGTGGCTCGCCTGCACGAACAACGCGGGACCGTAGCGCCGAGTCACGAGATCGCGAGGCCACCGTCGAGAGCCCTCGATCCGTTGGCGAGCCCAGTCCGAGAGCGTCGAGGGGTCACGAGCGAGCGCGTCGAGCGCGTCGACGAGCTCGTCTGCGCGCGGCCCGAGCCACTCGACGCGCAAGTGAATCGCTGGGGCGCGGGCCTCCCGACGGAGCGACGCGACCGCCTCTTCGACGTCGGCGACCGACACCCGGCTCGTGGCGCGAACGAGGTCCGCGTCGAAGCGAAGCCCCCTCGCGACGAGCGCTCGCTGGACGGTCACGACGCGGCGCTCGTCTCGAGCTCCGTTCCGTTGCGACGACCACTCGTTGATCGAGACCGTGCCCCAGACGGTCGACTCGCGATGGACGCCGCCGAGCTCGACGGCGCACTCGCGGGCATCGTCCTCGCTGCTCGCCTGGGCGGCCCAGAGCAGAACGCGTCCGTCGCGAACTTCGTAGGCGCGAGCGCCGCGCAACGCCCAGAGCCACGACAGGTCGCGAAACGGCTGGAGCGTCGTGCCCTGGTCGTAGATCGCGAGCGTGCCAAACGACAGCAGCGCGTCCGCTTCTTCGACCGCGGCTGGAAGGCGCTGGGCGCGATCGTCAGCGCCCAGCGAGAGCGCGTACCGGGCGACGGGGCTGGGCGGGTTCTCCCATGCGGCGACCTCGCGAATCCAGGCGTCGTCGGCCTCGATCTGCTCGTTGACGAGCTCGTTGACGACGCGAGGGTCCTCGCGCCGCACGTCGCCGAGCCGCAGCCTCGCGGGCTCGAGCGCGGCCCACGCCTGATCGAGCAGGGCCCGCTCTGGGCGCGCGACGAGCTCGCGCAGTTCGCGCACCGCGTCCTCTGCGGCGCCCGCCGCGCCGAAGCGACCGACGATGAGGCAGTCGACGCTGTTGTTTCCTGCGAAGGCGCGCCAGCGAAAGAGGCCGTCGCGGAGGGTCGTTTGAATTTGTGTGCGACGACACCCAGGCGCCCTCGCAGGGCCTGCGTGACGGAGGGCGCGCCATGCGTCGAGCACGGCCTCGCCGTCGAGCCCCTCGCGACGCTGGTGGTGAAAGCTGCACGGCGAGAGCACGCCGTCGGGGCCGATCGACACGAACAAGCCCCCTGCCCCGCAGTCTGCGCCGCGGTCGGGCGCGAGCTTCGGAACGGGCTCGAGCCGATCTCCCCAGCACGCCGATACACCGATTTCGATCGTCAAATCACTGATCGACTCGATTTCTTGTGCGAGCGCCGCGAGCGCGTCGCGGTCGAGGTGCATCGATCGATCGTCCCCGTGGTAGCTGAGCAAGAAGAGCTTCGAAGCGCCGAGCGCGAGGACCTCGCGCGCCATGGCCTTCACCGCGCCGAGGCGCTCTTTCGTCACGAGCCAATGGACGCCCGTCGAGAACCCGTTGTCCGCGAGGATCGAGACGGCGCGGCGCCACGGGGTGTCGTCGTACGCCGACACGCGAAACTCGCGGACGCGACCGCGGAGGGCGCGGGCGTTGTCGGCGGTGACGAGCGTTCCGTTGGTGGTCGCGTGAACGACGATGGGCGTCTCGGCGGCGAGCCTCGCGGCGAGCGAAGCGAAGCCCTTGTACGCGAAGGGTTCACCGCCGCCGAACGCGACCTCGAGCGTCCCTTCGTCGGCGAGCTTCGAGAGCATCGAGAACGCGGCGTCGACGGTCCAGACGCTCGTGCGCGAGGCGTCGCGGTAGCAAAACGAGCAGGCGAGGTTGCACGCGTGGCTCGGCGAGAACAGCGCGAGCGACGGCGCCCGTTGCCGCAGGGATCGAGTGGCCTCCGAGCGAAGGAGCCAGCGATCTCCGGTCTCGCGATCGAACGCGAGCCACGCGCCGTCGAGCGGGACCAGTCTCACGCGGGGCGATTCTCGAGCGCGGCTCGGTGCGTCGTCGGCGCTGTACGTCGAGTGCGAGAGCATGGCGGAGGGGGGCTACCGTAGCGCTGCCTGCCCGACCTGACGACCCGCGAAGGGGGGCTCACGGGGCGCGTTCGCTGTGGTATCGCAGCGATCGATGCGTCGAATCGCGCTCATCCTTTTCACCGCGGCGCTCGCGGCTTGCAAGCCGACCGCTGGCTCGAGCGCAGACAGCGGCGCTTCTTCGGAAGAGATCGTCGACGCGAGCTGCTCGACGAGCGCGCCCGGTGAGTGCCGGGCCTTCGCGTTGATCGCGATCGAGCGAGGGAAGGACCGCACCGCGTTCGCCCTTGCGTCGCAGGGATGCGAGCTGCGCCACTGGCCCGCGTGCAAGACGCTCGGGTGGTTGCACGAAGTGGGACGAGGGACGCGTCGAGATCCAGTTCGAGCGCGAGCGCTGTATCAACGCGGGTGCGACAACGGCGATCCGGGATCGTGCAAGAGCCTCGCGGTGTTGATGGACACTGGCGCGGGAGGCGCGGTCGATCGCCCGGCCGCCGCGCGGCTCTACAGTCGTGCGTGCGACGCGCGCGAGTGGGGCGCGTGCTCGAACCTCGCGAACCTGCTGGCCGGAGGAGACGGCATTCCGCGAGACATTCCCCGGGCTATCGAGCTCTACGATCGCGTGTGCGCGGCGCTTCCGCGCGAACGAGCCTGTGAACACAGCCGCGCGCTTCGGGCGATGTCGGCGCAGGACGCCAGCGCGAATCCGTGACGTCGCTCAACAGCGAGAGCCGGGAGGGCAGACGAATCCTGGGCGAAACGCCGGTTGCTGCGGGCCGAACGTGATCTCGTGCGACACGTTGCGCGCGCCGCACGAGACCTTCTGACCGAGGTTCGTGAAGGTCGCTCCCGCGCCGGACCGAACGTAGAGGTACGCGAGGTCGACGGGACGTCCGTTGACGAAGAGCTCTCGATGTTGCCCTCCGCGGCCCGCGGCGCGCACGGTCACCGACCAGACGCGCTCGACGCGAATCCGTCGCGCATCGTCTCGGCAAGGCTGACAGAACTCGAAGAACGTCGCGTTCGGACGGCTCAACTCGAGCCTGGCTCGATCGGCCACCGACGCCGGGACCCAGGCGCACTGATCAGCGTGCGCTTCGGCGCCCGAGAGGGTGACGGTAGCTGCGAGAGACAACGAGAGCGCGGCGAGCGTGCGGTTGATCATCGGGGTCCTCCTTCGTAGGGACTGCGCCGAGACAGAGCAGCCCTCGTGCCACGCCACGGTCGCCGAACGCCGTGACGTAGAGCCCGACAGCACCGCAAAATAGTCAATTATTTCAACTACATTCGCGTGGAGTACCGTCCGAGACGCTGTCTCGGACAGCTCGGTGCGCGCTCGTCGCAGCTACGTCTCGAGCGCAAACAGGTCGGCGATCGAGGGGATCGACGACGCTGCGCGTCCGATGCGTGACTCGACGGCGTCTTTCTCCCACGACGCGAAGCCTTGATGGGCGACGGCGTGGACGCGAGCGCCGAGCAGCGAAGGAATGGCGAGGTCGAGCTCGAACACGTCGCCGACGACCGTGAGCTCGTCGATGGTGCAGCGTGCGCTCTCGCACACCCGCGCGAGCGCGTCGAGGTAGCGGCCCCGGCGGAGGCTCGTCGCGCGAGGAGCGCCGTCGAAGCGACGCGACTCTCCGAGATTGCTCTGCCAACCGCGCGCGAGCGGGCGTTCGGCGTCGGTTAGCGAAAACTTCTGCGCGTCGCCCACGATCGACACCGCGCCAGCATCGACGGAGGCCGCGGCGAGCCGCGCGCGAATCGCGGCCTCCGGAGAGTTGCTCACGATGAAGCAGAGGACGTCACGGGCGCGCAGCGCTTCGAACAACGGGCGGACACCGTCGCGAAACGGGGCCGGCTCTTGATCGATCGCGCTCCGAAAGTGCCGTGCGATCATGGCTTTCGCCGCCGCTTCGCCGACGCCTTCTGCCGCGAGGGCGCGCGACGCGCGAAAGACGCCCAGGATCCAAGGGTCGGCGCCGGCGCGAACCACGGGGCGTCCATCGACGACGACGTCCGCCGCTCGGTCGGCGTCGAGGCGCGGGGCGTCGAGCGCGAGGCCCTCTCGCGCTTCGAGGCACGTGAAGAGCGCGCGCTCGAAGGGGCCGTCGAAATCCGCTCGAGTGAGCGTTCCGTCGAAGTCGAAGACGATCGCGCGCGGGCGCGATGGGTTGTTCATGGTTCGAAGAGGTGACTGTATGGCAGCTCGCGCGCGCGGTATCACGCGATCGGCGCTAGAATCGATCGCAACGCTGCCGTGAAGCCCATTCGCGTGCTGTTTCCACCGTCGCTCGGGATGCCAAAGGCGCACGCTCGCGCAGAGCTCGTCGAGTCGTCGCTCGCGCAGGCGCTCGGTCGCCCTGTGAGCGTCTCGGTCGCGAGGGACTACAACGAGCTGATCCGCGCCTCGATCGCGCGAGAGGCGGACGTCGTGTGGGCGCCAGCCGGCGTGTGCGGCAGGATCTCTTCAGTGGCGCATCACGTGTTTCGCGTGGTGCGTCAGGGTCGGACGCAGTACCGCTCGGCCATCATCGTTCGCTCGACGTCGAAGCTCACGATCGACAACCTCGCCGCTGCGCGAGGAGTGCGCGCGGCGTGGGTCGATCCGCACTCGCTCGGCGGCTACATCCTCGCGCAAGAGCTGTTTCGCAAGCGCGCGATCAACCCGGCGCTCGTGTTCGGCGAGCAGACGTTTCTGGGATCGCACCCCGAAGCCCTCGCGGCGGTCACCGACGGGCGCGCGGAGCTCGCGGCGATCACCGCGTGGTCCGGCGAAGACAAGGATGTTCGCGCGGCGCTCACCATGCACGTCGGGCCGCTCGAGAACAGGCTCGGAGTGCTCGCGGTCACCGACGAAGCGCCCACCGACGCCATCGTGTTGACGTTCGAGCTCGACGCCGAAGGGTGCGCCGGGTTTGCCCAGATTCTCGACGACGTGGAGAGCTCGCCGACGCGAAAGCGAACGATGCTCCCGAGCGCGATGGGCGCGGACCGTTACGAGCCCACATCGATCGACACATACATTCAACTGCAGCGGCGATTGACCGCGAGCATCATGCCCCCGCGCTGACGGGGCTCAGGGCTGCGCCGGCGGCATCATGAAATTGCCGCCCGAATAGATCCCGACCTTGCGGCCGTTTTCGCTGCCGAGCAGCCCGCAGTTGCCCTGGGACGCGTACACGTCGCCGGTGCCGTCGGTGTACAGGCAGTAGTTGTGCTGCCCGCTGCGCAGGCGCATGGGAAACTGCAGGTCGAAGCCGCCCTGGTCGTAGCGCTCGCCGGTCCATTGTTGCGCGGCGCTGGCCATGTCGCACGCGGCCATGCCGATGGCGCCGGCCCAGCTCGAGGCTGCGATGCATCGCATCGAGTTGAGGTTGCGAAACACGCGACGCCCAGAGACCTCGATGACCTCCCACTGCTGGTTGCGCATCGTCGCGTCGCAGGTCGCGGTGGATCGAACGTCGCCGCCGTTGTCGAAGAGGCAGCGGCCGCTTTTCACTCTGATGAGCGAAAAGCGAGCGGTTCCCATCGGGGTCGCGTCGCACGCGTCGCCCTGCCCGTCCATGTCGGTGTCGAGCTGCGTGGGGTTGGCGGCCATCGGGCAGTTGTCGCGAGCGTCGATGACGCCGTCCATGTCCGTGTCCGGGTCGCTCACCATGTCGCACGCGTCGCCGCGGCCGTCGCGATCGGAGTCCTCTTGCCGCGGGTTGGCGACCATCGGGCAGTTGTCCCCGGCGTCGGGAATTCCGTCGCGATCCGAGTCCATCATCGACGTGCTCGAGTCGCAGGCGTCGCCCTCGCTGTCGAAGTCCGCGTTGGCCTGGGTCGGGTTGGCGACCATGGGGCAGTTGTCGTACGGGTCGAACACGCCGTCGCTGTCTGTGTCCACGAGCGCCGCGGGCGCCGTCGGGCACGCGCCGGGCTCGCAATTCCAGTCGGGAAATCGGTAGTTCACCAGGAGATTTCCTGGCGCGCACATCTCTTGTTCGATCGGGTCCGTCGAGCAGGCCACCGAGATGTAGCTGCCCGGAGCGCGGCGCGCGTTGCTGATCTGCACGTGCGAGACGATCGTCCCCGTGAACGATCCCGTGACGTCGACCATCCCAGTCTCGCGACCGGTGCCGTTGAAGTCCGTGTCCTGCGTGAAGCTCCCGTTCGCCGTGAGCGTGATCTCCATGGGCCTCGTCGCGGTCGGGTCGAGGTTGCGCGGGTCACGCATGTAGTCGTGAACGTTGACCGTGACCGAGTTCTGGCAGTTGCGATAGGTGAAGCGGCTGATCGCGCGAAGACCGCTGAGCGACACGTTCCAGTCGACGCGGCCGTCGTTGTCACACATTCGTCCCCACGAGCCAGTGCCGCCAGGGTTGCGACAGTCGTTGAGGCTGCACTGGATCTCGTCCTTCCAGGCGATGAGCGCGCGGGCGAGCAGGCCGTTGTTCCAAGGAAGAGGCGGCTCTCCCCGAGGCGTGGGGTCGCACACGTTGCCGATGCCGTCTCGGTCGTCGTCGGCCTGGTTGACGTTCCACACCATCGGGCAGTTGTCGGAGGCGTCTGGGCGGCCGTCGCGATCGGCGTCGGGCGCGCCCATCGCCTCGCACACGTCACCGATCATGTTGTTGTTGGCGTCGGCCTGGTCACGGTTCGCCGTGCTCGGGCAGTTGTCCATGCTGTCGGGCACGCCGTCGCTGTCGCGATCGCCCTCGGGCCGCGTGCAATCGAGCAAGAAGTTGCCCGCGGCGGTGATGACTTCGCTGCCCGTCGAGCTCGGCCAGTCGTACACCAGTCGAATGCCGCGGATCGCCATCGCCGCGGTGTCCGATCCGCAGTCGAGCGCGATGCGATGCGGCGCGGTGAGGCGCGTCGCGTTGCTCGAACAAGCGCCGTTGACGAGCTCGGGCGTCGTCCCGTCCGTCGTGAAACAGACGATTCGCTCGGTGATCGCCCCGATTTGCACGCTGCCGGTCGCCGCGCGAAAATTGTGCCCGGGGTTCGGCTCGAAGATGTCTTCAGGGAGCGGGATCGTCGGAGGGCCGCCGCAGCTCGTGACGACGACGGCGGCGATCGCCGAGGCCAGCAATGACACACGAATTCGAGTGATCGACAAGACTCTGCGGCTATCGAGCGGAAGCATTCTCACGGATCCGTGCAGAATACGCGCGAGGCACCGACGCTGTCATCGCTGGCCGTCCTGTCTCGAACGAGCCGAGCTCGTGTGGTCACGAGTGTGAGTCGGCCTGCATCGTTCGCAGCGGCGAGGCTTTGACGATCGTCAGCGAACCTGCGGGCGACTGCGGTTCGGCTCGCGGTCGAAAGATCGTCGACGAAGACGCGGATCATTATGGACACACAAAATCGAGAGAGGCTTCGCGACCTGGTGGTCGATCGAGCCGAGACCCGCGCGGTGGACGGAGAGAAGGTTTCACCGGCCCTGCCGCGAGCCGGTACACTCGCGGCGCTCTGCGATGACGATGACTGACAAGCTCGAGGTCCCGCTCAACGACGAGGTGCTCACCTTCGGGACCTTCGGCCCGCTTTGCATCTACCTCTATCGCGACCTGATGAAGCCGATTCACGTCGCGACGGGGCGTCACGCGCATCGGTCGATGTTCAAGCACCACCCCAACGGCCTCGCCGTCCTGATCCTCTATCGCGCCGCGCGCTACTTGTCGGAGGAGTCTGGGTCGCTGCGCACAGAGTTTCTCGCGCTCATGAAGGAGGCCGACGAGTTCGTGAAGTGCGTCGGCGTGTCCATCGAGCAGTCGGGCTTTCTCTCGGCCACGATTCGCGCTTCTGCCGCAGGGCTGACGCTCATCGCGCGCCCGAAGTACACGATCAAGTACACGGCGACGACCCCAGACGCGATCGCGTGGATCACCACGCAGGGATCACGGATCGGCGCGACGCTCGACCAACGCGCCATCACAGCCGCGGTCGCACGGATGGAGACCCTCGCGCCCGGAGCGCTGATCCGATAACGCGCCAAGAGCCGCCCGGATCGCGTAGACCGAATCGCGCGCGAACGCGTCTGATGCCATCCCCATCGAAGTAGGAGCGCCATGGCACGCAGAGTGTTGTTCATCGTGAAGGAGATCGAGGGCGCAGAGCCCCTCGGCGCGCTGTACGTCGCCGGATGTCTCCGCGCCGCCGGGCACGACGTGCGGTTCATCGGAACGCGCGGCGTCGACGTCCTCGCCCAGGTCGCGGCGTACGCTCCGCACGTGGTGGCCTTTGGATCGACGACCGGGCTGCACCGCTACTACCTGGGGCTCGCGTACGCGATCAAGCAGCGATTTCCCTCGGTGATCACGCTCTTCGGCGGGCCGCACCCGACGTTCTATCCGGACGTGATCTTCTCGCCCGGCATCGACGTGATCTGCCAGGGCGAAGGCGAGGACGCCGCCGTCGAGCTGTGTGACGCGCTCGATCGCGGCGACGACCATCGCTCGATCCGCGACCTATGGGTGAAGCACGAGGGCGCTGTCTACAAGAACCCGCCCCGCGCGCTGCGCCGCGACCTCGACGCGATTCCGAATCCCCCGCGAGAGCTGCTCTACGAGTTCGACGACCTGCTACGGCGACGGCCTCTGAAGTCCTTCACGACCAATCGAGGCTGCCCTTTTCCGTGCAGCTACTGCTTCAATCCTTCGCTCGTCGACCACTACGGATCGAGCTGGAAGAAGGTTCGCGTTCGCAGCCCCGAGCGCGTCGTCGACGAGGTCGCGACCGTGCAGCGACAGGGACCGCTCGACGTTGTGGGCTTTCGCGAGAGCATCTTCGTCTACAGCAAGCGATGGCTGCGCGAGTTTGGCGAGCGTTACCGCGACGAAGTGCGCCTGCCGTACTACTGCCACCTCCGCGCGGACATGCTCGACGAAGAGATGGTCGAGCTGCTCGCGTGGTCCGGCTGTCACACGGTCAACGTCGGAATCGAGACCGCCAGCGAGCGCATCGCCAACGAGGTCCTCGACCGCAACATCAAGATGGACCGGCTGAAGCGCGGCGTTCGACTGCTGAAGAAGGCAGGCATCGTGGTGTTCGCCGACAACATCCTGGGGATTCCAGGCGGCACCCTCGAGGACGACCTGGCGACGCTCGCGCTCAACGTCGAGCTCGACGTGGACTACGCAGCCGCGACGCTGTGCACGCCGTATCCGGGGACGAAGCTCGCCGAGTACGCCGTAGCAAACGGGTATTTCTCGGGCGATTTCGAGTCGATTCACGAGAGCTACTACACCGAGTCGGTGCTGCGATTTCGAAGCGAGCGCGAGAAGCGACAGATCGAAAACCTGCACAAGGTGTTCGCCGTCGCCGCCGCGCTCCCACCGCTGATTCCCGTGTGGAAACGGCTGCTCGACCTGCCCCCGAACGACTTTTTCTACGCGATGTTTCGGTCGTGGTACCTCGTCGCGCACTTCACCGACGTCATGCCTCGCAGGATGGACCTCGAGCACGCCATCGAGGGGCTTCGAAGCGTCTTCGGTGTCTTCTATGGATCCGACGAGAACGTGTTCGCCACCCCTCACGACGAGCCTGCCCTCGTGGTCGATCAACGCCCCGGCGCGAGCGCGTGCGACACGAGCGGGACGAAGCTCGTGTCTCCGAAGAGACTCGTCCGACAGGAGCTCGCAGATGTTCGCTGATCCGAAGAAGACCGCGGTTCGGCGCGTTCGCCGCCAGCTCAAAGCGAGCGCGTCGATCGTCGTCGCCATGATCGCCGGCGCGTGGCTCGCTTGCAAGCCGAGCAGCGGTCCGGGACCCAGCCCGAGCGGCCCGGACGCTCGCGTCGGGCCCGACCGCACCGGTGGCAGCGCGCCCCCGCCGGACCCCGAGGACGCTTCGCGACAAGACCCGCTCGACGCGCAGACGGACGCTGGCGACAGCGCGATCGTCGAAGCGTCGAGCGACGCTGGGGCGGACAGCGGGATCGCCCGTCGACGGACCGCGCCTCGCGCCCCGCAGGTCGACCGCCACGAGCACCGCAACGGAATGCCCGTGCGGGACAACCTCCTCGAGTGAGTCGACGCCTCGCGTGAGGAGCGCTCGGCTGTCTCGCGCGTCGAACACACGAAATCCGAGCAGCGCTCAGCGGTCAGCGTCGATACGGGCCGCGTTTGCTCGCGAGACGCGCCATCGCGCTCGCGGACGCGGGACCCTCGGGCGTCACGACGCTCTCGAGGCCGCGAGGCTGGGACTCGAGCCAGTCGAGCGTCGCTTCGAGCTCAGCGTTGTCCTCGCGCGCGGCGTAGGCGTGCGCGAGCACCGCGCGTCGTCCGCGTTCGCTGAGGGGGTGTTCACAGGGCTCGCGAAGAAGCGCGATCGCCTCGTCGGGCTTGCCCTCGATGACCAACAATCGCCCGTGGATCGTGCGCATGGAAGCAGAGTGCCTGTTGTCCGGGGCCAGCTCGGGCAGCGCTGCGAGCGTCGCGTGCGCCGCCTCGATCTGCCTCGTCGCGACGCGCGCAGAGAAGAGGATCATCTGTCGAAGCTCGCGTTGGTGTTCGTCGAAGCCCTCCTCGCTGAGCTTCTCGGCCATCGTGAGCGCGTCGCTCTCGAGGCCCGCGTTGGACAGCACCGTCGCGACCGAGAGGCGCACGCTCGAGCCGTACACGTCGTCGGGGAGCTTCGCGGTCAATTCGAGCAATCTGGCGCGAGCGGCGTCGCGGAGCGCGGGCTTCTCGAGGTCGTCGCCGAGCTTACGGATCATGGCGACCGGGGCTGCGCTTCGAACGCTCCAGACGGAGAGCGCGCCGGTCAGCGTGACGACCCCAACGAACGTGACCAACCAGTGGTGGGAGATCGCAGCGAGCAGCGCGCCCAGCGCAGCGCCGACGAGCGCGAAGAGCGCTCCCGCCGAGAGCAGCGAGCGAAATACGCGACGGCGAGCCTCTCCATCGAGCTCGGACCACGTCCACGGCGCGAGCGCGAGAAAGAGCGTCGGAACTCCCACAAACACGAGCGTGACTGCGACGCCGAGCGCAATCCAAGGGCTCATCGCTGCATACTGCCACGAGAGCGGCGCACAGGTAAGCGTCCCGTGCGCACAACGCCTGGCAGCGCTGGTACGATCACCGTCGAGGGATCCTGCTCATGAAGACGCTCCGCTCCGCTCCGCTCGTGCTCGTGGCTGCAGCAATCGTCGCTTGCGCGGAGGTTCAGACGACCGATCCGCCGCGAGACGCCGGACGGGACGTGATGCGGGACGCGATCGCCGCAGACATCGTCGCGCAGGACGGCGCGGTCAACGACGTGGGCGTCGTCGACGCGTTGCCGGCGGACGCGTCGTGCGCGTCGTTCGAAGCGATGGCGAGCGTGGCGCGGCTGCCGCTCGACGTGATCGCCATCGTGGACTCATCGGACTCCTTCGATCGACCACGAAACGCGATCTCCTCGACGCTCGCGGCGAACCTCACGTCAGCGCTGGATCGAGCGATGGTGGACTATCGGGTCATCGTCGTGGGAGGCGCGATCTCGGCGCCGCCGCCGACGATGCCGCCGCGGTATTTCTACATCCGACAGGGGATCGGATCGGGCGGCTTGCTCGGCCAGATCCCTTCGTACTTGCGTCTCGCGCTGCGTCACCTTCGACCCGACGCGCTGAAGGCCGTGGTGGTGTTCACCGACGACGGTTCGGGAGTCGGCTCACGATCGAACTTCTACACCGGGATGAACGCGCCGGATCTCGCCGCTGCCTTCGGCACGATGGGGATGCGTCGATACATCCTTCACGGCGTCGCTGGACTCGCGGCGAACAGTCCACCGACGACGCCGTGGCCGCCGCCCGCACCGGTGGTCACGACCCGCTGCTCGGGCTTCAACGCGAATCCGGCGGCCGAGCTGCAGCTCCTCGCGAAGGAGACCAACGGCTATCGGTTTCCGCTCTGCAATTTTGCGAACTACTCGTCGCTCTTCGACGCGGTGGCGGCGCAGGCGATCGCCGGCGTGCGGCTTCCGTGCGAGTTCGCGTATCCAATGCTCAGCGACGGCAGGACGCCGGACATCTTCTACGCGCGCGCGACGCTCACGTTGAGCGGCGGAATGACCTCGACGCTGATGCCAGTGCGCGACGAAGCGAGCTGCGGCTCGGGGGGCTTCTACCTCGTTCGCGGCGCAGGCGGCGGCGACGCCGGGACGGACGCAGGAGCATCAGGCGGAGACCGGGTCAGGCTCTGCCCGAGCACGTGCATGCAAGTGCAGGCGGACGAGCGCGCGATGGTGGGCTTTCGCTTCGAGTGCCCGCCGGGCTGAGCACAGGGCGATCGCGGGGGGCTCGCCGACGGGCGACGCGCGCGCTCGCTCAGCGGGTGCGTTTACGCCGCGCTCGACGCTCGGTGCCACGCGCGCGAGAAGCCTCCGTCGAAAACGAACCGCGGAAACGTGATCCACTGCTCAGCGAAGATCCGCGCGACCGCGTCGAGCGGGCCTTCGAACGGGACCGGCGCGACGGGCTCCTTCGCGTGCGCCCTGCCCTGCGCCGCCATGGCGATCGCGCTCATCGCGAGGCCGACCGGAACGAGCCAGAGCGACCCGAACGGCGCGCTCAACGCCGCGATGTTTCCCGCGACGAAGAGCGGGTTGGTGATCGCGTGAACGACGAGTGAAGACCGCGTCGTGTGATTGCCATCGTAGAGGCCTCGCTGCCACGCGAGCAGCGGTTCGGTCCGTGCGCTTGCCATGACACGGACTCTGGCTCAAGCGCCTGCGCTCGTCTTGAACGGACTGGCTACGATCGCCCGCTGGATCTCGGACGGGGTCAAGCCGAGCATCTTTCGAAAGGTCCTCGTCATGTGCGGCGCGTCTGCGAAGCCTGCGTGCTGCGCGGACTCCGAGAGCGGCGCGCCGCGCGCGATCGCGACGACCGCTCGTTGCACACGAAGCCATGCGAGGTAGGGCCGCAGCGGGATTCCCACGGACTCGGTGAAGGCGTGCATCAACCGGCTCTCCGAGAGCCCGACGTTCTTCGCCAGCTCGCTGAGAGACAGCTCGGCGTCCGGCGACGCGTCCCGAACGAGCGCGAGCGCCTTGCGCACCGACCGATGGAGCGTCGCGCTGCGCATGGGCGCCTCGACGCCGAGCGCCTCGAGCACCGACGCCGTCCACGCGGCGCCGCCTCCCGTCATGATCGCGCGCGGATCGAGGCTCGTGTCGATCGCGCCGCGCTCCTGCTCGGTGATGCGCCGCGCGGCGCCTTCGAACCCCGCGCAAAGCGTCGCGCCAGCGCGGCTCTCGGGGTCGATGAACACGAGCAGGACCTCGGCGCCATGGGTCTTGATTTCGTGGGCCACGTCAGGCGCGGTGATGATCCCGGCGCTCTCGGCGAACTCCGTCTCTGGATGCACGCGGCACGACAGAGACCCGCGGGTCGCGATGACGACGTGCATCCCGTGGTGCGCGTGCGTCGCGCTCTGCGACAGGGCGCCGCGGGCAGCCAGCAGCGGCGGCCACGGAGGCGGAGCGCTCTTGACCGCAGCGTCTTCGATCACCCCGAGAGGTTACACGACCGCGACCGACGCATCGATCGCGGGATCAACCCTCGGATTCTCCGTCGGATTCACGGTCATCCGAGCGCGAGGCGCCCTCGTCGAGCGCGAGCTTCGGCGCGTAGGAGAAGAAGCGCTCTTGCTGCTCGTCGGCGACGAGCGCGCGAGCGGGCAGGCGGTGGACCGTGGTCGCGGCGATGACCAACGACCGCTCGACCTTCTCGATCGGGTTGACGTTGCCCTTCACGACCGTGTCCACGAGGGTCTTGTCGAAGCAGTGCGTCGCCGCGAGCACGACGTGCAGGCTCGCGTGATCGACAGAGAGCGCCCCGGACTTGGTGAGCGCGTCGAGCAGATCGAACGCTCGTTGCTTCTCCTCTTCTTGCTCATCGGAGAACAGCGACTCCGTGGCTGGCTCGGACAGAAGGCCCTTCTTCGCGGTCCGCGACCACACGTCACCGGTGTTGATGATCGTGGGACGCAGCGCGCCGTCGTCGTCGAGCCGCTCGAACTTCGCGTCGAGCTCCGCGGGGATTCGCGTGTAGTCGACGCCGTCCGACGGCGTGTCTCGATCCTCGCGCGAGCCGTGGCGCGTCGGAGAGGCTGCCGGCGTGGATGGCGGCCGAGCTGCGGCCTCGGTTCGAGTCGGGGCCTTGGACTTGGTCGCGATGACTTGCGCGCTCGGGGTGGTGGAGATCGGCGCCGCGCTCGACGGCGGCGCGGCCTTGGGCATCGCAGGCGCGGCGCGGTCGACGGGTGCGGCCATCGCGGCCGACGGCGCAGGGGGCGGCATCATTCTTGGAGCCGAGGGCGGCACGGGAGCGCCGCCGCGCATCGGCGGCGGGCTGGCGGGGACGGGGATGGAGCTGGGAATCGCGTAAGCAGGAGTGCGATTCATCTCTGCGAGGCGCTTGGCTTCTGCTTCGCGGGCCTCTTGGATCTCGCGCTGCTTGGACTCGTCGATCATCGCGCGCATGCGCCCGACGTACTCTGCGACGCGCGCGATCTTCTCGCTCGAGTGGGCCTCGCTGGGGCCATCGAACGAGAGCAGGTCGCTGGGGATCTGATAGTCGATGAAGAGGCTCGAGAGGTCCTGGGTGAGCTTGATCTGCTTGGTCAAGCTATCGGGATCGAGCTTGAGCAGCTTTTCGAGCTGCGGCTTGATGTGAATGACGCAGACGCCGAACAGCGTGCTCTCGAGCTGCATGCCGCGAAACGCTTTGGCGAAGCGCTGCTGCTCGGGAGAGAGGGACTCGATCGCGTCGCGAAACTCCTTGGGCGTCGGGATCTGCTCGAGCATCAGCGGGATCGAGAGCAGGTCTTTGTTCTGCACGATGACGCCGAAGCGGGGCTCGAACACGTCCGCGGCCGCGATGCGACCGACGAGCAGGATGAAGCTGCTGAACTGCCGAGCGCGCGCGACGAGCTCGAGGGCCAGCGACGAGCCGCCCGAGAACTGGTGCGACACCCACGCGTGCAAGTGCCGCTGGCCGTGCACCGCGACGCGGGTCGAGGCGTCGAGGGCGAAGAACATGGGGCGCGTCGCCTCGCTCGACGCCACGATGGTCGAGATCGGGTCTGCCAGGGACGCGCCGCGCTTCACCTCGATGCTGAGCGTGCCCTCGGGGTCGTGCTCGGGTCGGCGAATCGCGTGCGAAAACGGCAGCGGATGAAACTCGGGACGAAAGAGCTTTCTCCCGTGAAACTCCATGTAGCGCGCGAAGTCCGCGGAGCTGAGCTCCTTGCCGATCGCCGCGACGAGCTGCTTGTGCAGCATCTGCTCGACGTACAGCGCGCCCTGGGCAAACTGTTCGCACAGCTGCCGTGCGTGGCGGCTCACGGCGACGAGGCTCGCCTCGACCGCGGTGATCACGGACGCGTCTTTCGGAAACACTCTGGCGATGTCCTGACACCGCGCGATCAGCGTGCGCTCTTGCTCACCGAGCAGCGCGTCGGCGAACCCCGTGCGGAGCACAGCGCCGTCCGCGCTGGCCTTCTCGAAGAGCGGGAGCACCGGGAGGAGAACGTCGTCCGCGTGGATGGCGGTGAGGTCGAGGCTGTGACCGGTCTGCGCGGGGAACAGGTCGTTGATGAAGTAGCGATCGAGCCGCGCGAAGAAGAGCGTGAGCGCGTCGAGCGCGCGCAGCGCCTCTTCGACCTGCGCGTTGCGGCGGGGCGTGTGGCAGGACGACGCTGTTCGATCGATCGCGAAGCGGGCGCGACCCTCGTCGTCGACCTGTCGAAGCAGCCACGAGAGGTCGGTCTCGACGACAGGCCGCACGGTGGTCTGCGGGCGCGGCGCTGTGTCTGCGGCGGTCTTGATCTCGATGCGTCCGCGACGGGACAAAAGAGAGATCGCTTCGTCGGTCGCGTTGGAGTGGTAGGCGTCCAGGCGGTACTCGAACTCGAAGCTCCAGAAGTACTCTCGAACGGTGGTGACGACCTTCTCGGTTCGCGTCGATTTGTTGCCGAGAAACCCGCGCGTCTCGGTGACGTGCTCGGTCGCAGCCTCGACCTTGCGCGTCTCTTCTCGAAGGAACTTGCAGTCTTCTTGGGCTGTCAGCCGCAGGGTGACCGCGCGGGTCGAGGCCCAGGCGCGCAACGTCTCGAGGTCCTTCGGAGTCAGACCGATGGTCTCGAGGCACTGCAAGAGCGCGGCGACCGCAGTTCGGCCCATGAATTCAACGAGCGCGAACTTGTCATCGTACGTGTGAGGGACGTCCGCGGCGTACTGCGGGTTGCGCGTGTTCTCGAGCACCTTGCGGACGCGCAAAAGCGCTGCGTCGACGCGACGTCGAAACTCGATCTCGTTGTAGCTCTCCACTCGTTCTCTCCTGACGAGGGAGGATCGCACCGTTCAGCGCGACGGACACGGCGGATCGGGCGTCGTACGCGTCTGTTCGCGCGAGCTGAGGCCCCCCGGCGCGCCGCTCAGTTCGCGAAGGTGCCGTTGCAGCTCGCGACCCACTCGGCCGAGGGCATCGCCACGAACTGGTTGGTGTATTCGAACTGGAAGTACCAGCGGTTGCGGGACGGCGAGAAGCCGATCGTCGCCGTGTCGCCAAGGTTGGTAAACGAGCCAGCGACGGAGACGCTTCCCGTGCCGACGCGCACGCGCCCGAGCGTCGTGGTGCTCTGGACGTACACGAGGTCCGTGGCGCTACCGGTGCTCTCGGCGATTCCGGTCGACGTCCACATTTCGTTGCCGGTGTGCACCGGCGGCGTAAACGCGCCGAAGTCGCGCACCTCGCCGGTGGCGAGGTTGATGTTCCAGAGCCGTCCGCCGGTCGCGAGCACGACGCGGTCGTAGCCGTTGAACACCATGTTCGTGCTGCTCGCGTTGGTGTCGACGACGATCGGCTGACTGAGGGTCAGCGGGATCCCAGTCGGCTGGAGCGAGAACTCCGACAGGGGCACCATCCTCGTCAGCGTCACCGGACCCGAGAACGACTGGATCGGCAGATTGCCCGCGAACAGCCCGAACAACGCGCCGTTTCGGACGTTGTACACGACGTGGTCGCTCAGCACTCCGACCGCGGCGGACGACATCACGGATGGCATCGTGGTGTTGTAGTACTGCCGAGTGCCGTTGTCCCCGACCAGCACCACGGAGCCGAACGACACAGCGATCGGGCCACGGTCGTCGCCGATCTCGGTGTTGGTGTCGATCACGTTGCAGCCGACGGTGCTGTAGCCGCTCAGCGCGAGATCTCCCGTCGTGGTGTTCTGCGTCACAGTGAGCGGGCAGCTCACCAGCGCCTCAGCGATCGAGCCGAACTGCCCGCCGCCCTCGATGCGCACGAGCCAGCGGCTCGAAGCTCCCTGCGAATGCACCGCGAGGTGCGCGGCGTCGCCGAGCCCGAGGCCCGAGAACACGGCGACGTTCGTCACCAGCCCGTCGGGAACCCGGGCGCGCGAAATCGCGCCCGAGCTCTGCACGTACGTCAAATAGAGCGTCCCGCCGATTTGCTCGGCGACGCCGGTGGTCCGAAAGTTCTCGGCGAACCCGCGTGCCGGATTCGCCATCGCCCCGCGATCGGTCACGACGCCGGTCGACAGGTTGATGTCGTAGACGTTGCCGTGGTGCACGACCACTCGCCCGCCGCCGTTGTACACGCCGACTTGCGCTCCGAAGTTCGTGTCGACCGCGAACGAACGCGACAACATCAGCGGAGACGACGTGACCCAGGTCCCTCCGCCGTTGGCGCGCCAGAGCCGGTCGACGTTGCGCGTCCCGCTGCTCATGCGAAGCGGTCCCGCGCTGTCACCGAGCAGCCAAATCTGCCCGTTGAACACGTTGTAGACCAGGCTGTCGACCTGCTCGGGTACGAGCGTCGGATTGGTCGCTGGTGTGACGGGATCGAGCCGAGCGGTGCCCTGGTCCGCGTTGACCAGGAGGCTCGTCGCGCCCACCGCGAGGCCGCCGCGCTGATCGCCGCTGACGGTCTCGGTGTTCACCAAATTGCAGCTCGTGCCGAAGCTGGTCACCCGAAACGGCGCGAGGCAGACGCCCCCGCCGCAGCTTTGACCGGCGGGGCACGCGGTGCCGCACGCGCCGCAGTTGCCCGCGTTGGTGAGCAGATCGACGCACGTCATCGACGGGCCGCACGCGGTCTGGCCCGGACCGCAGATCGATCTGCAGCTGCCAGAGACGCAGCTCTGTCCGCCAGGACACGCGGTGCCGCAGGCGCCGCAGTTGCTCGGGTCGCTGAGAAGATTCGCACAACGACCGGCGGAACCGCCGACCGCGCCGCACAAGGTCTGCCCAGGTCCGCACGAGCCCGCGCAGGTCCCGGCAGAGCATGTCGTCGCTCCGCCGATCGGGGGAGAACACGCGCGACCGCACGCCGCGCAGTTGCTCACGCTGGTGTTGAGGTTGGTCTCGCAGCCGTTCGCCGGGTTGCCGTCGCAGTCGCCGAAGCCCGGAGCGCAGCGCAGCACGCACGCGCCGCTCGTGCACGTCGCGCTCTGATTGGCGCCCGCGGCGCAAACGCGACCGCACGCGCCGCAGCTGGTCATGGACGATCGCAGGTCGGTCTCGCATCCGTTGGCTGCGACGCCGTCGCAGTTTCCGAAGCTCGGCGCGCACACGACCGTGCAGCGGCTCGCGGCGCAGGCGGGCGTCGAGTTGGGACCCGCGGGGCAAACCGTGCCGCACGCGCCGCAGTTGGTCGGGCTGCCCGTCGTGTCGACGCACAGACCGCCACAACGAGTGGTCGGAGGAAGGCAGCTGAGCGAACACGCGCCCATCGAGCAGCTCTGCATGGTGGGGCACGCGTTGCCGCAGGTCCCGCAGTGACTGTTGCTCGATTGCAGGTCGACGCAGGCGCCTCCACAAAACGCCTGTCCCGCCGGGCAGCGCGGGCGGCACATCCCGGTCATGCACTGCTCGGATGCCATGCACGCGTTGCCGCAGGCTCCGCAGTGGGCGTCGCTCGTCCGAGTGTCGACGCAGGCGCCGCCGCACGCGCTCTGTCCGGCGGGACAGTCCGGGACGCACGAGCTCATCACGCACCGTTCGCGCGCCGCGCAGGTCCGGCCACACGCACCACAATTCATGAGGTCCGTCGTGCTGTCGACGCAGTTCGCGCCGCACCGCGTTTGGCCGAGCGGACAGCGCACGACGCACATCCCCGCCGTGCACGACTCACCGCTGGCGCATGCGCGATCGCACGCGCCGCAGTTGGCTCGGTCGGTGTTGTTGTCGACGCAGGCGCCACCACAGAACGACAGGCCGACCGGACACTGGACGCTCGCGTCTTGTGCGTCCGGCGCGGAGATGTCCGACGGGACATCGGAAGCGACCACGTCCGGCGGCGAGACGCGATCGTCGACGGTCGCGTCGATGGGCTCGACGCCTGTGTCGTTCACGCTGATGTCCGTCCGCCGGACATCGACGACGTCGACCTGCTCGGCCGGGGTCGAACACGCGACAGAAGCGAGCGCCAACAGCGCCAACGCTGGCGAAGCGCGGCGATGCGACGCGAGGGCAGTTGTCGCGGTCGATCGATCGACTCGCGTGCTGGTACACCGGGAAGAAGGCTCGAATCTCAATGGCATTGTCTCGAGCTTATCACTCCGAGCCGTCGACCGACGGGGCTCGAAGTCACCTCCGTTACGGCGCGGGGCTCCGTCGTGCGACGATGTGGGCCAGATCTTCTTCCCCGTGAGGTTCGTCGATGGCCGAGATTCACCCTGAGCTGGCGCGCGTCGCCCGCTGGCTGCCCGATGTCGCCTTGAGCGACCGTTCTGTGAAGGTGTTGCAGTGGCTGACGCGGCGTTCGTTTGCGGGGGGCGTCTCGAAGAACGTCGAGCGGCGCGTGCTCTCCGTTCGAGCGCCGGGCGGCCGACACGCGATCGAGCTCTTCGTGTACCGCTCGCGCGCGGCGCCTCAGCGGAGCGGAGCGCTGCTCTGGATGCACGGCGGCGGATACGTGTTGGGCGGTCCGGGCCAGGACGCAGGGCGGTGCGCTGCCTGGGCCGAGGAGCTCGGGATCACCGTGGTCGCGGTGCGCTATCGACTCGCCCCGCAGCATCCCTACCCCGCGGGGCTCGAGGACTGCTACGCGGCGTTGCAGTGGATGCACGACAACGCGGACTCGCTCGGCGTCGCGCGCGATCGCATCGCGGTGGGCGGGCAGAGCGCGGGCGGAGGCCTCGCGGCGGCGCTCGCGCTGCTCGCTCGGGACCGCGACGGTGCCAAGCCGGTGTTTCAGCTGCTCTCGTACCCGATGCTCGACGACCGCACCGCCTTGCGCGACAACATCGACGAGCGCTCATTTCGCCTGTGGAACCAGCGGAGCAACCGATACGCCTGGCAAGCATATCTGGGCCGCCCGCCCGGGAGCGATCCGCTCGAACCATACGCGGCGCCGGGCCGCGTTCGGTCACTCGAGGGCGTCGCGCCTGCGTGGATCGGTGTCGGAACCGAGGATCTCTTTCTCGACGAGGACCGGGCGTACGAAAGGCGCCTCGTCGAGTGCTCGGTGTCGTGCGAGCTCTTCGTCGTCGAGGGCGCCTATCACGGGTTCGACGCGGTGAGCCCCAACGCGTCGGTGTCTCGGAGCTACATCGATTCGCAAACGCGAGCGCTCGCTCGCGCGCTCTCTCGTGCGCCCTCGAGGCCATAGACCCGCGACGATCGACGAAGGCGAGCCCGATCTGCGCTCAGATCGCAGGGCCCTCGAGCTTTCGCGACTCGGGGCGCGTCCACCAGGACGCGAGCGCCAGTCCCAACAACACAAGCGGAGCCGCCGCGCCGCCCGCGCCGTCGCCAGCCATCACATGAGAGATCGCGGCGCTCGCGAGGTTGATGACGAACCCCGCGTAGGCCCACTCTTTCATGCGACGCGCGCCGGGCACGAGCACGACGACCACCCCGATGAGCTTCGCCAGCCCGAGGATCGTCATGAAGTACATCGGGTACCCGAGGTGCTGAAACGTCGCCACGAGCGGGGGCTGCCGCGTCAGCGTCGCCATGCCCGAGCCGAACAGCGCAAACGCAAACAACGCGGTCGTGATCCAGTACGGAAGCTTGCTCTTCATCTTCGTTCTCCACCGTCCGTCGCGCGAGGTCGCACGAATCGGGAGGCAGCTTCGAGCCGCTGGCGAGATCGCGGAAGCACGCACGAATCATCATGATCTGCTCGAAAATGATGCAGATCGACGATGTGCCCGAGACGACAGAGCTCGCCACGTTTACGCGCGTCGTCGAGGCCGGATCCATCTCGCTGGCCGCGCGAGAGCTCGGCGTTCGGAGACCCACGGTGGGGCGGCGACTGGCGCGACTCGAAGAGCGACTCGGCCTGCGACTGCTCTGGCGGAGCGGCGCAGAGGCGACGCTCGCAGACGTGTACGTGGAGCGGGCGTTCGTTCGGCCTGCGGTGCGCGCGTTCGTCGACGCGACCGTCGAGCGGGCGAGTCGAACCACGCTCGCGGGACGGCTCACTCGACGCGCGCGCCGGGCGCGCTGCGCCCGAGTCAGTACTGCGCGGTCATGCGCACCGCCATCGAACCGACCCCACGGTGGACGAAGCGACACGCATCGAACCCTGGCGCGCTGAGCACCGGTCGCACATCGTTGCTGAACCCGTAACCCTCGAGGGGAATCCCCAGAAAACCCTGGTCGACCCGCCCGTTGATGTTCTCGTCGTGACCGAACGCGAGCGCGTACGTGCCTGCCGCGGGGACGTTCATCGTGCACGTCGCGACGCGATTGGTGATGCGCGCGCGGCATCGAGTGATTCGCCCGCGATCCTGCAGCCAATACGCAGACTGATACAAGCCGAGGTCCACGATCCCGTTGTTGTTGCGCAACCCCACGACGGTCGCGACGAGCGTGGCCTGGGTCGACGGAGCAGGCAGCGCTTGTCCCACCGCGAGAGGCGCGGCGAGAAGAACAACCAGGCTCGACCCGAGAAGCAAAGCTCGTCTCATGACGTTGCGCAGTGTAGCTCCACTTCCGTGCGATGCTCGTCGCGGTAGAGTGGTTGCGTCCGAGCCTCCCGAAACCACGGACACCGACCCGACTCTTCGAACAGCCCAGTCGATGAAGAACACAAACGTCCTTTGCTTGCTCAGCGCAGCGCTCGTCGCGTGCGCTCCGACGACCTTGAGCCGACCCGACGCCGCTGCGGATACGAGCTCCGATCGCACATCACCAGCAGATGTGCGATCGGATACGTCGAGCCGCCCCGACGTCGACGATCGCGACGTCGACGCGCGCGTGACCGACACCGGTGTCGCCGATGCAGCGGCGACGGACAGCGGTTTGGATGTCGCTGCTCCGATCGACGCCTCGAGCGCCGACGGAGCGATGGACGCAGCGATGGACGGAGGAGGCTTCATCGAGGACGCCGCGACCCGCGACGCGGCGAGCGACGGCTCCGCAGCAGACGCATCATCCGCGGACGTGCTGATCGGTGACGGAGCGACCGGCAGCGGTGGCTACATGCTCGTTCGCAACGTCACTGGAGCGAGCTGCGACACGAGCAGCGCGTGGACCGACACCGGTGTGACGGGCGACGACGATGCGATGACGGCGCCGGTCGCGATGCCCTTCAGCGTCGGGTACTTCGGGCAGACGGCCACGCACTTCAGCGCGAGCACCAACGGACTGGTGCAGCTCTGGCCGGGCGCGAGCGGAACTCCCAGCACGGATTACAGCAACGATGTGCTTCCGTCGGCGACCGCGCCGGAGGGTGCGGTCGCGGTGTTCTGGGACGACCTGTACGTCCCGCCGACCGGGAGCGTGCGATACGCGACCCTCGGCGCGGCGCCAGGGCGGCGCTTCGTGGTCGAGTACAACGACGTGGACACGATCGACGAAGAGCAGACGCTGCGATTTCAGGCGAAGTTCTTCGAGGGCACCAACGTCATCGAGCTTCACTATTGCGCCATGAGCACGATCGGGTTCGACGACCGACACACCGGCGAGTCGGCGACGATCGGCGCGCAGAACTTCGCGCGAACGCAGGGGATCGACGTTTCGACGGACACCGCTGGGGCGACGCCGTCGGGGACGTGGTTTCGGCTCGTTCCGCGGTGATTGAACTCGCCGAGGCAGGCGCAAGGCGTGCGCCTCACGCGAACGGCTCCGTCGAAGCCGGCGAGGCGGGGTGGCGAGCGCGACGCCCTTTCTGCGTGAACAGCGGTCGATCTGCGCAGAGCGCTACGCAATCGATGCGCGGGCGCGGTGGTCTGCCGATTGCTTTGCAATCGTCCCCATGTTCGAAGACGCCGAGCTGGGTCACAAGATGTCGAAGGAAGACTTCGACCGAGAGCTGCCTGCGCTGCGCGAGAAGCTGCTCGAGGCGCAATTTGCGCTGCTCGAGAGCAAGCGCTTTCCCGTGTTGCTCTTGATCAACGGCGTGGACGGCGCGGGCAAGGGCGAGACGGTCAACGCGCTGCACGAGTGGCTCGACCCGAGGCACGTGCAGTCTGTGGCCTTCGGCGCGCCGAGCGACGAAGAGCGCGATCGGCCCGAGATGTGGCGCTTCTGGAGGGCCCTGCCCCCGAAGGGCAAGATCGGGATCTTCTTCGGCAACTGGTACACAGCTCCGCTCGTGCGTCGCGTCTTGGGAGAGAGCCGCAAGGTCGAGCTCGAGCAGTCGCTGTCGACCATCGAGCACTTCGAGCGAATGCTCACCGACGAGGGAGTGTTGCTGCTGAAGTTCTGGTTTCACCTCTCGAAGAAGACGCAGAAGCAGAAGCTCGAAGAGCTCTCGGGCAACAAGCGCACGCGCTGGCGCGTCACGCCGCAAGACTGGAGCAACGCTTCGCGCTACGACGAGTTTCGCGCGGTGTGCGATCGGGTCCTTCGCGAGACGTCCACCGGAAACGCCCCGTGGATCGTCATCGACGGAAGCGACGATCGCTACCGCACGATGGCTGTCGGAAAGACGCTGCTCAGCGCGCTCGAGCGCCGACTGGCGGCGGCGCCCGGCTCGCACGAGCGAAGCCAGGCCAAGCCCGCGCCCATCAGCGTGCGCGACGAGAAGGGCACCAACGTGCTGCGAGCGCTCGACCTCGGAAAGGTGCTCGCGAAGAAGGACTACGGTGATCGGCTCGAGAAGCTGCAGGGCAAGCTCAACCAGCTCTCGCGCCACCGGCGGTTCGCCGACAAGAGCCTCGTGTGCGTGTTCGAAGGCCCCGACGCTGGCGGAAAGGGCGGCGCGATTCGACGCGTGACGCGAAGCCTCGACGCGCGCGTGTATCGGGTTATCCCCGTGGCGGCGCCCACCGAAGAAGAGCGCGCGCAGCCGTACCTGTGGCGGTTCTGGCGGCACGTTCCGCGAAAGGGGCACGCTGTGATCTTCGACCGGTCTTGGTACGGCCGGGTCCTCGTCGAGCGCGTCGAGTCCTTCTGCAGCGAGGAAGACTGGCGTCGCGCGTACGCCGAGATCAACGACTTCGAAGAGCAGCTCGTCCAGAGCGGCTCGGTGCTGTGCAAGTTCTGGCTGCAAGTGTCCGAGGAAGAGCAGCTCCGTCGTTTTCAAGAGCGAAAGCAGACTGGCTTCAAGCAGTTCAAGATCACCGACGAGGACTGGCGCAACCGCGAGAAGTGGGGGGCGTACGAGCGCGCCGCGTGCGACATGATCGATCAGTGCAGCACCGAGATCGCGCCGTGGACGCTCGTCGCTGCGAACGACAAGTACTCAGCGCGCGTCCACGTGCTGCAGACTCTCTGCGATCGGCTCGAGTCCGCGCTCGGCGACTGAACGCACATCCCAGTACTGTCCCCGCGGAGGAGTCACACCATGGCACTGCTGTCTGCGCGCGTATCCGAGGGAGAAGTCCAGCTCGGAAACGACCCGACCTCGATTCGTCACGATTTCATCGAGAAGCTCTTCTTTCAGCAAGCGAAGTTTCCCGGAGTCGCGACGACCAACGACTGCTACCTCGCGCTCGCCTACGTCGTTCGGGACCGACTGCTGCACCGATGGGTGCGTTCGGCGCGCACGTACCTCGAGCGTCACTCGCGCACGGTGATCTACCTGTCCGCCGAGTACCTGCTGGGGCCGCAGCTCGCAAACAGCCTGCTCGCGTTGGGGATCGAGCCGGCCGTTCGCAGCGCGATGAACTCGCTCGGCATCGAGCTCGACCAGCTCATCGCGCACGAAGAAGAGCCAGGCCTGGGCAACGGCGGCCTCGGACGGCTCGCGGCGTGCTACATGGACTCGCTCGCGACGCTCGAGATCCCCGCGATCGGTCACGGGATTCGCTACGAGTTCGGCATCTTCGACCAGGAGATCCGCGAGGGACAGCAGGTCGAAAAGACCGACAACTGGCTCAGGCTCGGCAACGCGTGGGAGATTCGGCGCCACGAGATCCAGCACGTCGTGGCGTTCGGCGGACGCACGGTGCACGGCACCGATGAGCTCGGGCGCTATCGCGTCCGATGGGAGCCAGAGCGGGTGATCAAGGGCGTCCCTTCGGATACGCCCGTGCTCGGATACAACACCGACAACGCGAACTTCTTGAGGCTATGGACGGCGCTCGCCGCGGACGAGTTCGACCTCGAGGCGTTCAACACCGGCGAGTATTGGCGCGCGGTCGACGAGAAGGTCCGCAGCGAAAACGTCACCAAGGTGCTCTATCCCAACGACGAGAGCATCGCAGGCAAGCAGCTGCGCCTCGAGCAGCAGTACTTCTTCGTGTCCTGCGCGCTGCAGGACATCATCCGCATCCTGCTGCAGAAGTCGACCATCCACGACTTCGCCGAGAAGTACGCGATCCAGCTGAACGACACGCACCCAGCCCTCGCGGTGCCCGAGCTGATGCGACTGCTCATCGACGTGCACGGACTCAGCTGGGATCACGCCTGGGGGATCACCTCGAAGACGATCTCGTACACCAATCACACGCTGTTGCCCGAGGCGCTCGAGCGCTGGCCGCTGTCGTTGATGCAGAAGCTTCTTCCTCGGCACGTCGAGATCATCTTCGAGATCAACGAGCGCTTTCTCGCCGAGGTGCGAACGCGATTTCCCAACGATGAGGCGCGGGTCAAGCGGATGTCGCTCATCGGAGAGGGACAAGAGAAGACCGTGCGCATGGCGCACCTCGCGACGGTGGCGTCGTGCAGGGTCAACGGCGTCGCCAAGCTCCACTCGCAGCTCCTCGTGCAGACGGTGCTGTCGGACTTCGCCGAGCTGTGGCCAGAGCGCTTCACCAACGTCACCAACGGCGTGACCCCGCGGCGCTTTCTCGCGCTGGCCAACCCTGGCCTCGCGGGGCTCATCACCGAGGCGATCGGCGATCGCTGGATCGGCGACCTCGAGTCGCTGCGCGAGCTCGAGAAGCACGCGAATGACGCTGGATTTCGCCAGCGATTTCGGGAAGTGAAGCGGGACAACAAGCGATCCCTCGCCACGTACGTGCAGGACGTCATCGCCGCGGACATCGATCCAGACTCGATGTACGACGCGCAGTGCAAGCGCATCCACGAGTACAAGCGACAACACCTCGCGGTGCTTCACGCGGTGTATTTGCATCAGCGCATTCGAGAGGGGCGGCTCGACGGGATCGTCCCGCGCACGCTCGTGTTCGCAGGAAAGGCCGCGCCGGGATACCGAACCGCCAAGCTGATCATCCGGCTCATTCACGGAGTCGCCAAGGAGATCTCGAAGGACCCGGTCGCGCGCAAGCTGCTGCGGGTGGTGTTCGTCCCGGACTTCAACGTCAAGAACGCGCAGCGCATCTATCCCGCGGCGGACCTGTCCGAGCAGATCTCGACGGCGGGCAAGGAGGCGTCGGGTACGGGCAACATGAAGTTCGCGCTGAACGGGGCGCTCACGATCGGGACGCTCGACGGCGCCAACGTCGAGATCCGCGAGTTCGTCGGGGACGAGAACTTCTTCTTGTTCGGGCTCACCGCAGAGCAGGTCGTCGAACGCAAGGCGAACGGATACGACCCGCGGAGGGTGGCGTTCGAGGACGCCGAGCTCACGTCGGCGCTCGAGCGAATCGCGAGCGGCGCGTACAGCCCACACGAAAAGGGGCTCTTCGCTCCCTGGGTCCGATCGCTGATCGAGCAGGACGAGTTCTTGGCCCTCGCGGACTTTCGCGCGTACGTCGAGCGACAGCACGACGTCGCGCGGGTGTGGCAGGACCCCGACCGATGGTCTCGCATGGCGATCCTCAACGTCGCGCGCATGGGCTATTTCAGCTCGGATCGCTCGATTCGCGAGTACGCCCAGCGCGTCTGGCACGTCGAGCCGCTGCCGATCCTGCTCCCATCCGGGCCCGAGAGCATGCGGCCGCCTGCGCTGTAGTCACCGAAACTCATCACCCAAGAAACGACCGTCCGCGTGTCCGACGAGAGTACGTTCGACGCCGTCTCGAGCCGGCTCCGTTCAGCGTTCGACAGGATCGTCAGCGACGGCCTGCTCGTCCGTCCCGGCGAGGGAACGCGAACCGCCCTGCTCTTCGCGCAGCTGTTGCTGTCGTCTTCGGTCTTCATTCTGGGCCGAACCGTGCGCGACACGCTGTTTCTCAGCCGCTATTCGCTCTCGGCCCTGCCGTGGATGTTTGTCTTGTACGGCGTGGCGTCGGCGCTCACCGTCGTCGTGTACTCGCGCGTCGCTGACAAGCTCCCGCGCGGCAAGATGATCGTGACGTGGTGCGTGCTCGGCGCGATCACGTACTTGGCGACCTGGGGGGCGGCCCGCGCCGGTTGGACGCTGATCTACCCGGTCTTCTACGTGTGGAGCGAGGTCTTCGCGAACCTCTTGCTCTCGCAGTTCTGGACGCTGGCCAACGACCTTCACGACCCTCGCTCTGCCAAGAGGCTCTTCGGGACGATCGGCTCGGCGCGCGTGCTCGGTGTGATCCTGGTGGGCGTGGCGGCCGGGACGATCGTTCGATGGATCGGAACGCAGCAACTGCTGTTCGTCCTCGTCGCGATGCTCGCCGCCATCGGCGCTCTCGCCACGCGGCTCGATCGTGAGCCGAGACCCTCTTCCGGCGCGCGACCGAGGAAGACGCCGCGCAAGCCGCGACCGCCGCCGGCGATCCTCTCCGATCGTTATGTCCAGGCGATCGGCGCGATGTTCTTGCTGACCTTCTCGGCGCTGACCATCGGCGACTACCAGTTCAAGGCCGTGGCGCGCGCGACGTATCGCGAGGACGCGCTGGCGCAGTTCTTCAGCCTCTTCTACGCGGGGGTCGGGGCGATCTCATTTCTGTTTCAGCTCTTCGTCACGCCGAGGCTGCTGGCGCGGTACGGGGTCGGGCTCGGCATGACCGTGATGCCCGCGGTCTTCGGCGCGGCGAGCGGGGTCTTGCTCGCGTTTCCTGCGCTGGCCGTGGCGACGGTGATGAAGTTCTCGGACAACGGCTTTCAGTACACGATTCACGAGAGCACGGTGCAGGCGTTGTACGGGCCGTTCGCCGCGGACGCGAAGGTCCGCACGCGAGCGTTTCTCGACGCGGTCATCAAGCCGCTCGCCTACGGCCTCGGCGGCGTCGCCCTCATCGTGTTCGCCGCGCCCCTCGGCACGATCAAGCTCTCGATGATCAGCGTCGCGCTCGTCGTCGGGTGGATCGCGCTGATTCCCACGGTGCGGCGCCGCTACCTCGCGCAGCTCGAACGAACGCTGGCGGGCGGCCGCCTCGCCGAGGACAGCGAGCGAGTCTTCGACGATCCGCTCGCCCGCGCCGTGCTCGTGCGCTCGCTCGACAGCCCCGATCCGCGGATCGTTCTCGCCGCGCTCGACGCGCTTCGAGGAAGCGCTGACCCTACGCTGCTCGCGGCGTTCGAGCGGCTGACCAAACATCGCGACGCTGCCGTCCGCGTCGCCGCCGTCGAGCGCCTCGGGCCCCACGCCCGGCTGACCAAAACGCGATCCGACGACGAGGCGATCGCAGCGGCGCTATCCGATCCCGAGCCGCAGGTTCGCGCGGCCGCTGCGCACGCGCACGCCGAGTCTGCCGGCGACGACGCGGTCGACGCGCTCGCGCCGTTGCTCGACGACCCGGACCGAGCCGTGCGCGCGCGAACCACGGCGGCGCTTCTCTGCCATGGCGGATTCGAGGGCTCGGTTCTCGCGGGGACGCGGGTCACGCGGCTCGTTGCGTCGAACAACCCGAAGGACAGAGCAGACGCGGCGAGCGTCCTCGGCGAGCTGGGTCCGCCTGGCGCGCGCCGGCTTGTGACGCTGCTCGGAGACAGCGACCGCACCGTGATTCACGCGGCGCTCGTCGCGGCGCGCACGGTCGCAGACGCTCGATGCGTTCCCGCGCTGTTGCAGTTGTTTAGGCGGAGCGCGACGCGACGGCAGGCCGCTGCGGCGCTCGTCGCGGTGGGAGAGCCAGCGGTCGAACCGCTCGCGAAAATGCTCGCCGACGAAGGGTGCGACCGCACCGTTCGCCTCGCGATCCCGAGGGTGCTGCGAGGGATCTCGTCCCCCGCCTCGTGGCGCGCGCTCGAAGCAACGTTGGGCGATCGCGACTCGCATCTTCGATTGAGGGTGTTTGCGGGGCTCTCGAAGCTTCGCCAGTCGACGCGACGGCCGCCGCTGGCGCTCGGCGTCGTTCGATCGCTGCTCGAGCGAGAGATCCGCGAGACGCTTCGGTTGCAGGGCGCGTGGGAGCTGCACAAGGCCGCGATCGGCACGCCCCTGATGGAAGAAGAAGTGCAGTTTCGCGTGGTGCGTGGCGTCCGACGGATCCTCAGGATCCTCGAGCTGCGGTATCCAGCGGACACGCTTCAACGCGTCCGAGATCGAATCGAAGATCCGGCGCGACGAGCGAACGCGATCGAAGTCTTGGACACGACGATCGAGCCGTCCCTGCGTCCGCTGGTGATGCCTTTCTTCGACGACCTGCCCATCGCCGATCGCTGCGCGAAGGCTGGAATCGGGCCGATGCCTTCTTTCGAAGAGCTCAGCACGGAGCAGTGTCGACACCCCAACCCGTACGTGGTGATGCTGTGGCTCGACGCGCTCGCGAAGGCCCGCCACCCGCTCGCGCGGATCGAAGCGCAAGCGGCGCTTTCGCACAGAGACCCCATGGTGCGCGAGGCCGCAGAGGCCGCGCTCTCGAACACGGACGAAGAACCCATGACGTACTCGACGATCGAGAAATTGCTCGTGCTTCGCGCTGCGTCGATCTTCGAGCGCCTTCGCGCGGAAGACCTCGGCCCTCTCGCGCAAGTCGCAGAGGTCGAGGAGTACGCGACGGGCGACGTGATCTTCGCCGAAAGCGATCCGGGCGACGCGCTGTACATCGTGGCGCACGGACGCGTGAGCATCGCCCACGGAGGAAAGCAGCTCGCGACGCTCGCCGCCGGTGAAGCCTTTGGCGAGATGGCGGTGCTCGACGAGGCCCCTCGCAGCGCGTCGGCCACGGCCCTCGAGACGACAGAGCTCTTGCGCATCGGGAGCGACGAGTTCTACGAGGTGCTTCGCGAACAGAGCGAGATCGCCGAAGGAGTCATCCGGGTGCTGAGCCGTCGCCTCCGCGAGTCGAACGAGCGCCGACCGTCCGGCGAGAGGATGAGCGAGCTGCCGCTCAAGCCGCGCTGATCGCGTTCGGGGTCTCGAAAGCAGCTCTGGATGCGCAGAGGCTGCTGCTCGCGTGCAAAACGCGCGGGGTGCTTTGCGGCCTCGAACGCGGCTTCACGCACGGGTTGCAGGTCTTTGGCAGCGCCGCCCACGCTGGCTCGCCGGTTGCTCGACGCTCGTCGTGATGAAGCCAAGGATCTTCGTGCCCTACGATTTCAGCGCCGCTGCCGACCTCGCCCTCGCGTGGGCCAAGGACTACCAGAATATGTCCGGAGGCACGCTGCACGTCGTTCACGTCGTGCAGTCGTCGGCGCCTTCGTTTGTGTCGATGCCTTCGGGTGGCGGCGCGACCCCGGCTGAGATCGAGCGCATCGGCGTCGAGCTCACCGAGCGCCTCAAGGCCAGACACATGAACGCGACGCACGAGCTGCTGATTTCTCCCTCGCCGAGCACGGCGATCTGCGAGGCGTCCGTCGCGAACAAGAGCACCCTGATCGTCATGGGAACGGAGGGCCGCAGCGGCCTCGCGCGGCTCGCGCTCGGCAGCGTCGCGGACTACATCGTGCGCAACGCGAGCTGTCCGGTCGTCACGCTCCGAGCGCCTCGGGCGAACGAAGACGAGGGCTGACGGTGTTCGTCACGGTTCGTACTCGAATCGAGACAGCACAGCGTCGCCAACGCCAATCGTGACAAACTCTCGCGCGCCAGGGTGATACCGCCATGGACGGAGCGTCGTCTGCTGCGACACGCGCGCGCCGCTTTGCACGTCCCACACGCACGTCCCGTCTTCTTCGCTGATCGAGAAGAGCCAGCGATCGAAGACCCACGTGTCCTTCAGGTTGCGCGGCGGGTATGCGACGGGGCGACGGATGGTGGGACCAGCGAACCATCGCTCGAGCCGCTGATTCGAGACGGACACGATGAGCGCAGCGGCGATGAGGTTCTCGTCGTCGTCGCCGTACCCCCACACTGCGATGGTGTCCTCGTCGAGCCAGGCCACGGGTCCGTCCCAGAAGGAGGCGCGATCGACGAGAGGACGCGAGGTGGACCCGTTCTCCGACTCGAACGGGTTGCGCATCCAAGCATCCATCGACCACGCGGTGTCGGCGCCCCACGGATGCCAGTGCCAACCAGCGTCGACGATCCACTTGGATCGCGGCGACACCGAGAGTGCGCCATGAAAGTAGTCGAGCTGAGGGATCGCGTCCGATGCTTGCGCTGCTGCGTCGAGCGACGCGAGCGTTCGCTCGGTGACGATTCGCCGCGCGTCGAGGTCGACGATGTCGAGGCGGTTCCAGTCAGTGGCCGTGACGATCAACGTTCGGCCTTCGAGCCTCGCGCCATCAGCGACGGACGAAGCGCGCCGAGAGTCCCCTCCCTCGCCCTCGCGCGGCAGATCGACGAACGCGACAGGAAAGAAGCTGTTCTCGGCGTGGTACGACTTTCGATCGAGTCGCCACACAACGGCGTTTTCATGGGTGTCGAAGACGGCGCCGAGCGATCCGGACGCCTCGAACACCGCGACGTACCGCCCTCCCCTCGAGCAGCGGATCGCGCTCTGATCGTCGAGCGCGAAGCCCCAGTCGATCTTGGGCCACCGACGCTCGTCCGTCGGGTTGCGAAGGGATCGCTGAAGCAGCGTTGCGTCGCTGAGCACGAGCGACCAGCGGTCCGGCGTCGCGGCGACGGGCGCCAGGTCGATGAGCGAAGCGCCGAGCTCGAGCGAGACCTGCTCGTGAATCCACCGCGAGGACGACTCTTGGACGAGCACGCCAGGAGAACCGCAGAAGCCCGACGGCGAAGTGAGCGAGTCGAGCTGCATCTGCAGTTCGGGCGTCGCCTCGATCCACGCGGGCTCTGTGGGATAGGCCTGCGCGCACTGCTCGCACACCCAAGCGCGCTCTGTCAGAACGCCGGTGAACCAGCACCATCGCCTCGTCGGGGTCGCTGCCACGTGCGGGCACACGCGGCTCGAACGTCCGGCATCGTCGACGGCGACAAACTGGTTGAGCATCGACCGCGAGGCTGCACACAACGGCCGCGGAAGTGAAGGGCGCGGCCCGAGACAACTGACGGTCCTGCGTACGACGCCGCGCTCGAATCGGGAGAAACACGAACACCCGGCGAGCGGTCCTTACGGAGCTCTCGTCGGGTGTAGTCGTTCGCGAGTGTGTGTTGCGTGCTCGCTGGGCGTGCCTCTCGGCGCGCTTCGTCTGCTCGCGTCGCGCGGGTGCTGTCACCAGCCTCGCGCGGGTCTGCCGCGGTATTCTCGGAGCGTTGCGCGCAGA
>LNEO01000136.1 GCA_001465015.1 Deltaproteobacteria bacterium Ga0077539
TCACGATACACGTACGCTGCTTTCGCTAGCATTTTCTCAATGCGAAGCCGCCGCCCCTGCCGTTCCAGGCGGGGGCGGGGCGCGCGGCAGCGCGGGTGGGGGCTTTAGCATTGCGCCCACTGTCGTTGCACTCACTCGCGCGCGGCAGCGCGGGTGGGGGCTTTAGCACTGCGCCCACTGTCGTTGCACTCACTCGCGCGGCAGCGCGGGTGGGGGCTTTAGCACTGCGCCCACTGTCGTTGCACTCGCTCGCGCGCGGCAGCGCGGGTGGGGGCTTCCGCACTGCGGCTCTGTGCACAACGTCGTTCTCCTCACTCGTGGCGCTCGTCTCCGGGCCGTGCGCCGATCGCCTTCTCGCTGTGTTTTTCCACGTCCAACTTGGGCAACGATGAGCTCGTGCCCTCGGGCCGTGAAGCGAGCGCGTGGGGCGTGGGTTCGTACGCAGCGCGTGCCGCGCGATCGGCGCGGCTATCGACGCCTGTACAACCGATAGGATCCCGACACGCCGACGAGCGTCGCGCGCTCATCGAGCGACGCTTGTTGCTCTGCGGTTGGAGACCACTCGAACGTCAGCACTAGATCGTACCGTTCGAACATCCCGAGCCCGGGATCCGGCCAATTGGAGGCGCTCTGGTAGACCCCAGGCGGCGCGGGCATCGGAACGCGATAGCGCAAAGGCGGCGTGTGATAGGGGCGGATGTTGGTGTTGTAGACCGGCGTCTCGACGCCACACAGCGCAGCGAGCGTCTCGTGCGCTTGATGCATGCTCACGCTGTGAAGGTAGCTGCTCTCGGTCGCCATCGGGACGTACGCGAGCACGCTGTACGGCTGCCGCCTCGCGCGCCGACACGGCTCGACGAGCTGAAGCATCGGGCCGATCTCGCGCTGGTTGAGCTTTACGAGCGCGCGCTCGACGGACTCGAGTCGCTTGCTCACGAACATCGCGAGCAACAGCGCCAGCGCCGCTTCGGGCAACCACCACAGCCGCCTCTCTCGCTGGCTCTCTGGGCGGCGATCGAAGGCGGCGGATGGCCACACCACCAACGGAACCATCCAAATGGCAAACTCCATGTGCCGCGTGGAGATCGACTGACCGTTGATCGTCACGGGCAAGACGAAGTAGCTCGCGAGCGAGCAGAGCAAGAACACTTCGAAGTGCCGAGCGCGCGACGGATCGCCGCGCGTGAGCAGCACGAGCGCGACGATGACCACCACGAGCGCCACGACCATCCGCAGATCAGCCGCCTCTCTGATGGGCATGATGAAGTACGGCGCGGCGAGGATCGCGTTGCGCAGGATGAACTCGACGTCCGGGTAGCTCCACTCGTTGCGCGGAGCTCCCGGAGGCAACGGCGGCAGCGGGGGCGCGTGGCCCTCCAGGCGCGCCCTCCATAGCACCAGGAGGATCAGCGCCGGAGCGATCATCACGAGAGAGCGGGCAGCGAGGATGACCGCAGCGCGAACGCGCTCGCGCGCCGTGCGATCGCTGGAGCCGAGCAGCTCGCGACCGACGGCCCCGCAGGTGAAGACGCCGAGCAACATCGTGGTCCAACCAAACGTGTGCGCGTGCGCGAGAAAGAGCAGCGTCGCGGCGATCGTGCCGCGGATCATCGCGCTCTTGGGCTGGGGGTCTTCTTCGCGAAGAAGCGCGTTCCACTCGGCGAGGACGATCACCATGATCGCGCCCGACGACAGAAACGGAACAAACCCGTCCACCGACCACCCGCGCGTGTACACCGTCACAAACGCGATGAGCGACCCCCAAGGCGCGCGCCCCGATCGTCGCAGCCCGTACCAAACCGCCGCAGGAAACCCCAGGTAGAACAACAACGCGACGGCCAGCTGAAACCCCCGCACGGGCCCCAGCCATCGCACGAACGGAAAAGCCACGCGATACGTCAACGAGTTGGCGTCGAAGGGGTGAATCCGATGATACAGCGCGCGCAACGGATCAGAGTCCGGACGCGCGTCCATCGCCGCGCTCATCAAGTGATAGTGATAGTCCTGCCCCGGTCCGATCGGCGCGCGATGCAGCATCCTCACGGTCAACGCCGCCAGGGTGAAGAACAGCAGCGCGTGCACGAGCGTCGGATACTCGATCGATCGTATCCGCGTGACGGCGCGCGACGAGAGGTCACGAATGGCCTCGGTAGAGAGGCGGGCTCTCCAGCGAGCAAAGAATGACATGCCGGAGTGGTACCTCCAGAGCCATGGCCGATCGACCTCGTTTTTCGACCGATCGCCCACCGCAGCGCCGAGCATCGCCACGCGATATCGTCCGCCCGCATCCCATGGCGATCACGCTTTCTTACGTCGTCCCTGTGCACAACGAGGAGGCGACACTCGAGCGCAACGTCCGACGGCTCGACGAGCACCTGCAGCGCTATCCTGGCTCGCGAATTCTTCTCGTCGAAAACGGCAGCCGCGACGACTCCTGGCAGCTCTCGCAGCGACTCGCCCGCACCGAAGGCGCTGTCACCATCATCCCTTACCGCGAGCCCAACGCGGGCCTCGGCTACGCCCTTCAGCG
>LNEO01000137.1 GCA_001465015.1 Deltaproteobacteria bacterium Ga0077539
GCGCTCGACGCGGACGTTCGCGGACCATGAGCGACGCTCCGACGATCGCGTCCGAGAAGATCGACGCCGAAGGGACATCGAGCTCGGGTCCTGCGCTCGGAAGCGCGAGCTCTTCGGTCGAGCACCGCCACTGGGGTGATGCATGGACGGACGCTTGCGCCTCGCTCGAGGAGGCGTCGCGCAATGGCACAATGAGCGATTCTGGCTCGTCCGCGCTCGCATCGAGCAGACCGCGCTCGGCGGACGCCGCGCGTAGGGTCGGTGCGGTCGCTGGCCTCGCCGCGCACGAGAGCGCGAGGGCTGTGGCCGCGATCGAGATGGGACGAAGCACGCCGACTGGGGAGAGCGTACCTGCTCAGGCCGCGACGTCGAGGGCGATGTCCGCGAGCTCGTCGCGCAGGATCTTTCGCGCGCGGTGCAGCTTGCTTCGGACGGAGCTCTCGGTGGTCTCGAAACGATCCGCGATGCTCTGCAGCGGCACATCTGCGAGATAGTGCTCGATCACGAGCACGCGGTAGCTCTCGGGTAGGGCTTCGAGCGCTCGGGCGACGCGCGCGTGTCGCTCGAGCCGAAGCAGCTCCGTGTCCGGCGTGCGCGAGGCTTGCGCTGCAAACCAAGGGTGCTCTCGCAGCAGCGACTCGGCGCCGGTCTCGATGGCGTCGAGCGATTCGGCGTGCTTTCTGCGCCGAGAGCGCAGGCGCATCAGCGCTGCGTTGGTGGCGACGCGATAGAGCCAGGTGGAGAACTGCGACTCGCCTCGAAACGTGTGCGCCTTGTCGACGATCTGCACCCACGCGTCTTGCACCAGCTCGTCTCGCTCGACGGAGTTCGCTCGAAAGCGCGAGAGCATTCGCTCGATGGTGCCTCGGTGGCGGGCGGCGAGCACGGCGAGCGCCGCGCGATCGCCCTCGCGCGATCGACCGAGGAGTGCGGCATCTGAAAGCGCCGCAAGGTCATCGGCGTCGCCTGATGAACTGGCTTCGTATTGTGCGAAATGCGTGTTTGCCACGGACGACCCTTCGTGCGCTGATCGGTTTGAATGATATTTGATATGCGATAAAAAACAAACCGTCACGGTCGACCTATTGAGTGTTTCTCTAGGAAAGACCAGACTACCGAGGTCGTTACGTAGTTCACGAGAGATAAGTTACGCGATGGCTCGACCGATCGGAGCGCTCAATCAGGACTACGCCGAGACGCGCGAGCGGCTCGCCGGACGGGATCCGCGTGAGCCTCCGTGAACTGGCGCAGGCGGCGGGGGTGTCGGTTCCGACGCTGAAGCACTACTTCGGCGAGCGCGAGGGCGTGATCGTCGCCGCGCTCGAGCACGCCAGGCGTCGCGGCGCGCCGTACCTGCTCATGATGACCCGGCCGCCCGACGCGCCGCTCAGGGAGAGCATTCTCAGCACGATGCGGTTTCTGGCGATGGGCTGGTCGATGGGCCTCGACAAGTGTCACGCGGTTGGGCTCGCGCAGGGCCTCGAAGAGCCGCGGTTGGGACCTGCGTACGTCAACGAGATCCTCGAGCCGACGACACAGGCGTTCGAGGCGAGGCTGGCGCACTTCGCGGCGAGCGGCGAATTGGTGCGCTGCTCGCTGAGGGTGGCGGCGCTCGCGCTGGTCGCTCCTGTGCTGCTCGCGCTGTTGCATCAGGGCTCATTGGGGGGGCGATCGTGTCGACCGCTCGACATCGACGCGTTTCTGGTCGAACACGTCGAGCGCTGGTGCGACGCGTACGGCGCATACAGTGCGTCTGGCGCGCTGAAAGCGCCGGTCGCGATGTGAGGTCTGCGAAGGGCGCCCCCTGTCAGACATGGGTGCCGCTGGTGCGCTATCGTTCGCTGCGATGACTCGTTCGCGCGCGCGCCGCGTGGCACTGGCGATGGTGGTGACCGTGATCGGCGCTGTGGCGCTGTTTCCGCAGGTGCTGCTCGGCTCGATCGAAGAGCAGAGGGCGCGGCTTCCGCCCGCGGCGACCTGCCAGGATCCCGTCGAGGGCGTCTGGATGGGGCGCGTGTATCACCAGCCAGGACTGGATTGGTACATCTATACCCTCGAGATTCGCCGCGCCTCGCCGGGCTCGCAGCAGCTCACGGGGGTGATTCACGCGCGATTCTGGAACGGGCCGCCCACCATCTACGAGCCGCAGCCGTGCGCGCCGGGCGTCCTCGATCGCACGGTCTTCATGACGGCCGCGGGCCTGGCCAACAGCCTCGACATCACTTTTGGGGGAACAAGCTGGCGACCCGAGTCACTCAACTGCGGTCCGCCCGGCTCGATGAACCTCATTCGATACAACCTCGACTCGTTTTCGGGGCGCATCGACCCGGCGATCCAGGAGTTTCAATCCGTGAACAACGACGGTGGTTCGGCGATCAACGAGCCGACGGTGTTTCGCCGAATCCGGTGCTTCGACGGCGTCTCGGGGCCCGCCCAGCGGCAGACCCCGCTCACGATCACCGCGCCGCCGTTGTTGCCGCCGCAGCGATCGGGCTGCGGTCGATCGACGCGATGAGCAGAGCCTCGACGATGAGACAACCTCCAAGGCAACGGTGGCAGCGATGAAGATCGTCGCTCGGTTGAAGACGGCCCTCGCTCGCGTGGCGTCGCTCGCGCGGCGCGTGGTGGACCCGTTTCCGTTCACGCCGCTCGGGATCGCGGTGCTCGCGGGCGGCGGGAGCGCCTTCTATTTTCTTGGCGTCAAGCGCGTCGACCTCGTCGTGCTCGCCATGAGCGGCGTGGCCCTCGCGGTGGGCGTCTTGTGTACGGTCGCCGTCTCGCTCACTGCGCTCGCGCTCAAGCTGTCGCTCCGCCGCTCTCTCGCGAAAGAGAGCGGAACGCTCCCGCTCGAGTGCGGCTTTCCCTCGCGCGTCGGGTTTTCGCTGTCTTCTCTCTGGTGGATTCCGTTCGTGTCCGTGTCGTGGCGGTGGCTCAGCCCGATCGCGACCGTGCGCGCCGTGCGCGAGCGACGTCGGCTCTTCGAAGAGAGCACGCCCGCGCGGCGCGGCCTGTACGACAACGTCGTGCGACGAATCGAAGTGCGAGACCCGTTCGGCCTCGCGCGCTGCGCGTTTCGAGTGACCGATCCTCGCGCGGTGCGCGCGCTGCCGTCGGTCGGATCGCTCAAGCGCGTCGAGGTCGTACGAACGCTCGCGCCCGGCGAAGACATCAGCAACCCCAACGGCGGCCCCGACGGCGAGCGCGCGGACATGCGCGCGTACGCGCCCGGCGACCCGATCAAGTTCGTGCTCTGGAAGGTGTTCGCGCGCACCGGCGACCTGGTGCTCCGCGCCCCCGAGCGAGCTTTTTCTCCGGCGAAACAGACGACAGCCTACCTCGTCACGGGCGTGGGCGACGAGGCCGCCGCGGGCGTCGCGAGGCTCCTGGTCGAGACCAACTCGCTCGGCTCCAAGTGGGTCCTCGGCGCCGACGGAAGCGACGAAGACGCCCGCGGGCCGCAGCAAGCGATGGAGCTCATCGCGCGCTCGGGCGCCACGCGTCCGGAGGACGGGGCGCTCGGGCTCGGCGGGTTTCTCAAGCGCCACGCGACGAGCGGCGGACGGATCGTGGTGATCGTTCCTGCGGTGCCCGGACCGTGGCTCGATCGCGCTCGCGCCGCCGCGGCAGCCGTCGCGAACAGCTCGGTCGAGTTCATCGTCTGCGCCGATGGCGTCACCGCGAACGAGTCTCGCTCGAAGCTCGCGATGCTCTTGATGGACGAACCCGAGCGCCGCGAGGGCGACCTCGATCCGCTGCCGACGCAAGAGCAGCTGCGCGTCGTGTGCGCGACGCTCGCCAGTCAGCGCGGCGGCGTGATGATCGTCGACCGACGGGCGGGTCGCGTGTACGGCGACGCGCACCGTCGCGCACTGGAGGCAGCGTGACCGTCGAGAAGCAAAGCCGCGCGTCGATCGTCGTCTCCACCATCGTTCGCGCGACGGCGATGTGCCTCGGAGCGCTGGCGCTCGGATGGGGAGTCACGCTCACCGAAGGGCTCGGCGCGAGCGTGTTCGGCGCGATCGCCGGCGTGATCCTCGGAGAGGTCGCCGCGCGCTCTCGCTTGAAAACTGGTGCTATCATCGGCGGCGCGGTCTCTGTCTTCGCGCTGTGCTGGCTCGCGTCGAAATTCGCGACCGGCTTCGAGCTGCTCCCGTCGGCGCTCGGCCCGTCCGGCGCGCTCACGATGGCCGTGCTCCTTCGCTTCGGCGCGCTGATCTTCACCGGCACGCTGCTGCTCCGAGCGCTCGCGCATCGACGGCAAAACCTCGTCGTTCTCGAGCTCGCCGCGCTCTCGGCGGCGGTCGTTACGGTGTTCGCGACGCACCGAGACGGCGTGCTCGTCCGCCCGCTCTGGCTCAGCGACTGGGCGTGGAGCGTCGGGCTCGAGCCCGTTCAAGTGCTGCTCGCCGTGGGCGTCGGCTCGGTCACGATGCTCGCGCTGCTCTTGATCGTGCAAAACCGCGGCAGTCGCGCGCTCTCTGCGCTCGTCGCGCTGGTGGCGCTCGGCCTGCTCGCGATCATGACGGTCAACGCCGTGGGTCTCCCCGCGCCGACCGCAGAGAACGACCTCGGTCTGCTCACCCCTCCCGGTGAGCCTCCGCGACAGATGCCGCCGGGCGACGGCGAATCCAGTGGCGGCCAGGGCGATGATGCCGGCGAGTCCGACGGCGGACAGGGCCAGGACGGCGGCTCCGATGACGGAGGCGAGGGCGACGGCGGCGGCGCGGACGGCGGCACCGATGGCGGGGCCGATGGCGGCGGCGCAGAGGCCGGGTCCGACGCGGGCGATGGCGGATCGTCGAGCGGCAACGACGCTGGCGACGGTGGAGCTTCGAGCGGCAACGACGCTGGCGACGGCGCGATGGACCCGAGCACGGGCGCGTCCGACGGCGGAGAGGATGCGTCCATTCCGCCGCCGAGCGCGGCGAGCGACGGAGGAGGCGAGGGCGGAGGACCGCCGCCGCCGATGCCGCCGAGCGAAGACCTCGAAAACGAGCGTCAACAACAGCAGCAGCAGCGCTCAGCGCCGATGGCCGTCGTGCTGTTCGACGACGACTACAATCCCCCCTCGCAGGCCTACTACCTGCGACAGGTCGCGCACAGTCACTTCAACGGAACCCGCCTCGTCCCCACCACCCGCCAGGACGCCGACCGCGACATCCCGCAGGGCTATCCCACAGAGCCGACGTTCATGCCCGAGCGTCCGCCGACCTTCGGGCGCACCGTCGTTCACCACACGGTGGCGTTGATTACTGAGCACAATAATCCGTTCGGCATCGAGGGCATGTACCGCTTCGAGCCGACGCGCAACCCCAACCCGTCGCGCTTCACCCGCGCGTACAAGGTTCAGTCGCTGGCGCAGACCATCGAGTATCGCCGGCTCTTCGGCCGCCGCGTCGGCCACCCGCAGTGGACCCCAGAGCTGCGTCAGTACTACCTCCAGGGCCCGACCGACCCGCGGTATCGCCAGCTCGCGGACAGCATCGTCAACCGCATCCCGGTCGCGCGTCGCAACGATCCGTTCTCGCGCGCGGTGGCCATCAAGCTCTGGCTCGACGACAACCTCATCTACACGACCCGCGCGCGCCACGCGACCGCCGCGGATCCGACGGCGGACATGCTCTGGGGCAACAAGCGCGGCTACTGCGTGCACTTCGCGCACGCGTCGGTGTTCTTGTGGCGGAGCGTCGGAATCCCGTCGCGCATCGGCAACGGCTATCACGTCGACGCGCAGAACCGCGGCTCGAGCTCGACCGTGATCGTGCGCTCTGGCGACGGCCACGCCTGGCCCGAGGTCTTCGTCGAGGGCGTCGGGTGGGTCGTGCTCGACGTCGCCGCCAAGCGCAACGAAGACCCGCCGGGTCAGCCGCAGGACGAAGACGAGCGCGATCGCCTCGGGCAGATGGCCCGCGAGCAGCCGTCCGATCCCCAAGAGCCGCCGCGCCGTCAGCCGCAGGCGCAGCGCAATCGCGCGCAAGAGATGGCGCGCGCCGCTGCAAAGGCGTTTCCGTGGCTGCTGCTCCTCGGCCTGCTCGCGCTGTACGGCGTGAAGCTCTGGCGTCGGCTCGTTCCTGCGTTCGCGAAGGGCCCCGCGCTCGCTCGCGTCGCGTATCGAGCGGCCCTGGACGTGCTCGCGGAGGCGGGAGTCGCCCGCGAATACGGCGAGACGCGCGAAGCCTTCTCCAAGCGGGTCCAAGAGACCGCCCCGTCCCTCGCGTTGCTCGGTCTCGAGGCCGAGCGCGTGAAGCTCAGCGGGCCTTCGCCGGCCGATCCCAACCCCGACGAAATCCGCGGCGCGCTCTCGGGAGTCCGTCGCGAGGTCGCGGCGAGCAAGAAGCGCTGGCGGCGCATCCTCGGACTCCTTCACCCGACGAGCTTCCTCGACGTCGACTGACCCCTTCTGGCTCGAGCGCTTTTCTCCTCGAGCCCGCACTCCAAAGACCCCCCCGAAGAGAACTCGATCATGACGATGGACACCCCCGGCGTAGACTTCGAGAACAGCCCGCACATCACGCGAACGCTGGCGCCGCCGATCACGGACCTCAACGGCGCGTGGGGCGTCGTCGAGCGCTTTCGCAACCGCATCCGCATGGCGGTCCGCGGTCGCGACGAGGTGATCGAGATCGCGATCTGCGCGCTCCTCGCGGACGGGCACGTGCTGCTCGAAGACTACCCTGGCTCGGGAAAGACGACGCTCGCCAAGGCCCTCGGCGACTGCCTCGTCGACGACAAGCCAGACGACATCATCGTCACGTTTCGGCGCATCCAGTTCACGCCGGACCTGTTGCCCTCGGACGTGACCGGCACGACGATCTTCGACCCGAACACACACAAATTCTTCTTTCGCTCTGGGCCCGTGTTCGCCCACATCGTGCTGGCCGACGAGATCAACCGCACCTCGCCCAAGGTGCAGAGCGCGATGCTCGAGGCGATGGCCGAGAAGCAGGTCACCGTCGACAACCGCACGCGAAAGCTCGACGAGCTGTTCTTCGTGATCGCGACGCAAAACCCGCTCGACCTCGCGGGGACCTTTCCCTTGCCCTCGGCGCAGCTCGATCGATTCTTGTTCAAGATCAAGATGACGCACGTCGCGAGAGACGCCGAGCTCGAGATCCTCGCGAGCGCGCAGGCGCGAAAGCACAACGCCGGCTCGGACCTGCCGCGCGTCACGCGCACCGAGGTGTGCGACGCCCGCCGCGTGATCGAGACGCAGGTGCACGTCGCCCCGCAGGTGCGCGAGTGCCTCGTCGACGTCGCGCAAAACACCCGCAAAGACCCCCGCGTCCTGCAGGGCGCCTCGACCCGATCGCTCGTGCTCGCGATGCCCGCGCTGCAGGCGCGCGCCCTCATGAACAAGCGCAACTACGTGTCCGGTGAGGACATCGCCTCGCTGTCGAACTTGATTTTTGGTCACCGACTCGAGGTCGCGCCCGGCGTCGACAGCGTCGACTCCGTCCTCCGAGATTGCATGCGCGAGCCGCTCGAGCGCCTCTCGCGCATGGCGATGCAGCGCTGACCGCCCGACGATCGATCGCTTGGAGAACGCCCCCGATGTCCCCATCGCCACACGAGCCGCCGCGAACGAAGAGACCCCCCGCGGGCCGCGCGCGCCCGATGCTCGCCGCGCTGCTCGCCTGCGCCGCGCTGCAGCTCTCGGGGAGCGCGACGCGCGCGCAGCAGGCGCCTGCCTTCGGAGACACCGCGGACGAGCGCGCCGCCTACGACGATTATCGCAACAATCGACTGCTCACCGCGCGGACCAAAGCGCAGCGCGCGCTCGAGCGCGACGAAGACTCGATCGTCGGAAACTACGTGATGGGCGTCGTTCTGCACGAGGCCGAGGGCCTTCCGGCGCGCGCGATGCACTACCTCGCGAGGGCTCGCGCGATCTACGAACAGCGCTACGGCGCCAATCGCACGCCCTCTGCGCCGTGGCGCCTTCACGAAGAGATTCTGTTCGCCACGCAGCGGCTCGCGGGCGAGCTCGAAGAGCACCGATTTCGGCTGCAGCTGCTCGAGTACCACGACGCGCTCTATGACCCGCCTCTGCTCTCGCAGCGCGCGATGACGCTGATGCGCCTCGGGCGCTTCAACGAGGCTCGACAGAAGGCGCAAGAGGCGATGCGCCAGGGCGACGCGGAGCAGAGGCTCATGGGCAACAACGCCCTCTGCGCGATCGAGACCGAAGCGGGCCAGAGGCAGCCGCGGTTCGACGCGTGCTCTCGAGCGCTCGAGGCCGCGCGCGCGCGCCCCGTTGCGCAGGGCGAGACGGGGCCGCGCATCGCTGTGTACGCGTACAACGCCGCGGAGTCCGCGTACTCGACGTATCGGCTCGAGGACGTCGAGCGCTTCGCGATCGAGGCGACGCGACGCATCGAGTTTACCCCAGCCAACCCGTGGCGGATGCTCGCGAGGCTGTACATGGACGGCGGTCGCATCCCTGATGCGGTCAACGCGATCCGAGACATGCAGCGCTGGCGTGCGGCGCAGCCCGCGTACCTCCGCGATCAAGACCGCGCCGAGAGCGACAGCGCGCTCGCGACGCTCTTGTTGCTCGCGGGTGAGCCAGAGATCGGCCTGCGCTTCGCGAACCGAGCGATGGACCGCCCTGATCGTCGCGGCCTCGTGTCGTCCAAGCCCGAGCAGGCGCTCGGCGCGCACGCGCTCTTGCGCCGGGCGCTCTTGCGATTGCAGTCGGAGATCGACGCGGAGACGGCGTCGTTTACGCCGGGCCTCGCGGTGGGGCGACGCGCGTCGAGCATGGCCAACGCGCTGCGGTCGTGGCCCGATGACGAGCGGGTCGTGAGCGTGCTCGCGGACGACGATCGGCTCGTCGCGACGCTGCGGGGCTACGTGGGCGGCGGGCTCGAGCCGCTTCCGTCGTGGATGGTCGGCGAGCTCGTGACCGTGCTCGGCGCGGGCGCGTTCGCGGTGGCGCTCGAAGAGGCTCGCGACAAGGACCGCGCGACGCAGGCGGCCAAGCCCTATCACGACGGCCTCGCCGCGGAGCTCGCGCTCTCGCGGGGAGAGTACAGCGACGCGGTGCGCCTCGCGCGCGCGGCGGTTCCGCTGTTGCCGCGCGGCGAGTCGATCCTCGCGGCTCGGATTCTCGTGGTCGGGGCGGAAGCGGCTAGACGAAACGGCGACCTGTCTGGATCGCGCTCGCTCTTCGAGCAAGCGATGGCGAAGGACCCTGGCGTCGTGCGTCGGATGGGGTTCGCGATCCCCGCGACGGTGCGCGTCGAAAGCACAGGCAACGCCGCTGCGCAGCGCGCGGCAGAGCTGCTCCGGGGCTCTCCTCGACTGCGCAACGAAGAGGGAGGGTTCGTCGTGACGGTCGCGGCAGGCAGCGCGCGCTCGTACACGGTCTGCCTCAAGACCACGCAGGGAAACACCGTGCAGTGCGCGAGCGTTCCCGCGGGGCCGAACAACGAATCGACCGACGCGACCGCGAGCCGCATCGGCGCGGTGTTTCACCGCGAGGTGTTCGCGAGTCGCACTGGCTTCGCCACGATCGACCTTCGCTCACTCGACGGAACGACCACCGGCGGCCGCGACAACGCCCGCGAGTCGCTTCGCGGTCTCATGAACGAGCTCGGCAACCAGGGGCCAGAGACCACGCGATAGCGCGTCGCGCTGTTGGTGGCGCGGGCTACTCGGCCTTCTTCTTGATCGCCGCGAGCTCGAAGGTCACCGAGGCCTCCGAGCTGTCGAAGTCGATCGGGATGGTCTCCACCAGCGGAACCGCGGTCTCCAGGTCCAGCTCGAGCGAAATCGCGCTCGGCTCTTCGATGCGCTTCTCTTCGACGCGCGGGGGCGCGGTCGGCCGCCCTTGAAGCGGCATTCCGCTCAGCGACAGGTCGAGAAAGATCTTGGAGCCGTCTTCCGCGGGAGGCTCTTGGGGTTTTGCCGGCGTGATCGCGGCGGGCTTCGGCGGCGACGGAGCGACAGGCTTGGGCGCCGCGGCGTCCGTCTGCGGCGCGAGCGCTCGCTCTTGGGCCGCGCGTTGCCCGGCTGCGCTCTTCTTCCAGTACACCAGCGCGTTGCGCATCTCTTTGGCGAGCCGCGCGCGGTCCGTGCGCTCGGGCACCGTTCGCAGCACATCGGACAGCGCGCGGGCGAAATCGCCGGCGGATCGAAAACGTGTGTCCATGTCGGGGTCGAGCGCGCGGTCGACCGCTGCGCTGAGCGCCGCTGGCAGATCGGGGCGGTGCACGGCGATCGAAGATGGCCGCTTGTTCTGCATGAGCGCGGTGATGACCTCGCCCTCGCCCTGAAAGAGCCGCTTGCACGAGAGGAGCTCCCAGAGCAGAACGCCCGTCGAATAGACGTCGGTCTGCGCCGAGGCAGGCTTTCCGCGGAGGATCTCGGGAGCCATGTACGCGAGCTTGCCCTTGACGATCCCGGCCGGCGTCATGCTGCTGATCGAGCTGTGCATCGCGCGCGCGAGCCCGAAGTCCGCGAGCTTCGTGACGCCGCGAACCGAGAGCAGCACGTTCGACGGCGAGACGTCGCGGTGGATGATCGGCGCGTTCTGCTCGGAGCCATCGTCGAGCGTCAGCGCGTTTTCGTGCGCGGCTTCGAGCCCCTTGAGCACTTCGATTCCGATCGCCGTCGCGAGCGCGGCGGACGGCTTCTGCCCATACTCGTTGAGGAGCTGAATCAGATCTCGCGCGGTCAGCCCCTCGACCCACTCGAGCACGAGAAAGAGCCCGGCGTTGTCCTCACCGAAATCGTAGACGTGCACGATGTTCGGGTGATCGAGCGTCGCCGTCAGCTTGGCCTCCTGCACGAACATCTGCCGGTGCTCCTTGGAGACCGACAGGTGCTTCAGGATCCGCTTGACCGCGACGGTGCGCCGAAAGCCCTCGATTCCCTCGAGTTCAGCTCGCCACACCTCGGCCATTCCTCCGGCTCCGGCGAGCTCGACGAGCCTGTACCGCCCTCCGATCACATCGCCGGGCCTCGAGACGGCTTGGTGCATAACCCGGGAGGATACTCTTTCAACTGCCAGGCGCGCCAATTCGCGGAGTTCGTGGCAAGGTGGGAGGTACTCCCCATGCGCGTCCGAATCCTCGCCTCCGGAAGCGGCGGAAATCTCTCGCTCTATGAGCACGACGGATTCGCGTTGCTCGTCGACGCAGGGGTCGATCCAGGGGGGCTCGCCTCGCGCCTCCGCCAGGTCGGAGCCGACTACACCCGCCCGGACGCCCTCGTGGTCACCCACGGTCACGCTGACCACTGCGCGCATGCGCGCGCCTACGCCGAGGGCGCGGGGATCCCGACGTACATGACCGAGGCGACGATGCGCGTCGTGCGACCGTCGAGCGCGCGCCACGTGTTTCGCTACAGCCCCAAGGAGCCGTTTCGTGTGGGGCCGTTCGAGCTGCGACCGTGCGCGGTCTCGCACGACGTCCCGCAGGTGGCCCTGCGCGTCCAAAGCGACGACGGCTGCGCTGCGGTGATCGCGACGGACCTCGGCGAGGTTCCCTCCGAGCTCTTGTCGCTCCTCGTGGGCGCGCAGCTCGCCATGCTCGAGAGCAACCACGACAAGCACCTGCTCGAGGTCGGTCCGTATCCGCGGTTTCTCAAGCGTCGCGTCGGCGGGCCCCGCGGGCACCTGTCCAACGATCAGTGCGCAGAGCTGCTGCGCGTCCTTCCGGCGTCGGTCGAGACCGTCGTGCTCATGCACCTGTCCGAGAAGAACAACCGCCCCGACGTCGCCCTCGACTGCGCTGCGGACGCGCTGAGCGATCGCTCTGCGACGCTGCTGGCCGCGCGTCAGTACGACAAGCAGCTCTTCGAGCTCGCCCCGCGCCCGCGCGAAGGATCGCTGCTCGAGGCTCCGGATCGTGCCAGAGTCGACGCGATCGCTCGCGCGATCGCCACCCCGAGCAAGCGCCGCACGACCGAGCCCAACCCGGCGCAGCTTGCGCTGAAGCTCCTCTGAAGACCCCTCCTCAGCCGAACGCGCGCTCGTCGAGCTCCATCGCGTCGAGCGTGCTCTGCTCGATGATCTTGCGCGAGCTCGCGAGCATCGGAAGGACCTCGCTGCAGAAGAAGCGCGCGCTCGCGACCTTGCCGTCGTAGAAGTGCTTGTCGTCCTCGTGCGCGCTCGAGCGCTTGCTGAGCGCGACGGCCGCGTGGCGAACGAGCAGCCAGCCGATGACGGTCTCGCTGACCGCCGCGAGCACGCGGTTTCCGTGCAATCCGACGTGGTAGAGCGACTCGCCCATCTTGCCGAGCAGCGCGCCGAGCATCGCTTGAACGTTGCCGAGCGCCTTGGCCAACGACGCGCGCTCTGCCGCCAGCGCGTCGCCGCCTTCGTTGCTCTCGATGGTCTTCTGGATCTGCTCGACCACCACGTTGAGCGTCGCGCCGTTGTCCCGGGCGATCTTGCGAAACAGAAGGTCCAGCGCCTGAATGTGCGTCGTTCCCTCGTACAGCGTGTCGATCTTCTGATCGCGGACGTACTGCTCGATGGGGTAGTCCTGCGTGTAGCCGCTGCCGCCGAAGCACTGCAGCGACACCGAGAGCAGCTCGTAGCTCTTCTCGGACGAGTAGCCCTTCACGAGCGGCAGCAAGAGGTCGTTGACCCGCTCGAGCGTCTTGGCGCTCGCGGAGTTGTGGCCGCCCTCGAGCTCAATTTTGTCCTGGATATTTCCAGTAAACGAGATGAGCGCGCGCATGCCTTCGCTGAAGCTCTTCTGCAAGAGCAGCATGCGCCGCACGTCGGGGTGCTGGATGATCCTCACGCGCGGCGAGGTCTTCTCCATGACGCGCGAGAGGTCGCCGCCCTGAACGCGGTCCTTCGTGTACGCGAGCGCGTTGAGGTACGCGGTCGAGAGCGTCGCCATCGACTTGATGCCGACGCTCATGCGCGCGTGCTCGATCACGCGAAACATCTGTCGAATGCCGTCGTGCACCTCGCCGACGAGCAGGCCACGCGCGGGGTGCTTCTCGCCGAAGGTCATCTCGCAGGTCGCCGAGGCCTTGATGCCCATCTTCTTCTCGACGTTGGTGCAATAGGCGCCGTTGCGCTCGCCGAGCGAGCCGTCCTCGTTGACCCAGAACTTCGGGACGATGAACATCGAGAGGCCCTTGGTGCCCGGTCCCGCGCCCTCGGGGCGCGCGAGCACGAGGTGGACGATGTTCTCGGCGCTGTCGAAGTCGCCGTTGGTGATGAAGCGCTTGACGCCTTCGATCTCCCAGACGTCTCCGCTCACGTGGCGCGCCTTGGCGCGACCGGCGCCGACGTCGGACCCGGCGTCGGGCTCGGTGAGGACCATCGATCCGCCCCAGCGCTTCTCGAGCATCTGCGGCAGGTAGCGGGCCTTCTGCGAAGGCGTCCCGAGCTCGTGGATCACCCGCGAGAGAAAGGCTCCGAACAGATAGAACTGCAGGTTCGCGTTGGCGCCCGCGCCAAACTCGAACGCCGCCCACGTCACCGACGGCGGCGCGCCGGTTCCGCCCATGTCCGAGGGGATGCCCAGCAGGTTCCACCCCTGCTCGTACCACTTGTGGTAGGCGGCGGTGAGCGCCTCGGGCAACGTCACCGCGCCGGTCTCGGCGTCGAACTTTAGCCCCTCGCGGTCGGACGACGCGTAGCTCTTGGCGAGCTCGTTTCGGCAGAACACCTCGTAGGCGCGGAGCGTCTCGCGCGCGGTCGCCTCGTCCATGTCCGCGTACGGTCCGCGGCCGAGGACATCCTTTTGAATCTCGAGAAACTCGAAGAGGTTGAACTCGACGTCTCGCAGGTTCGATCGGTAATGCAGTTCGCTGGCCATGGTGGTTGTGCCGACGAGCGTACGAGCAATCGCCACCGCTGGCCAGCGCGACTGAATGGCCATTCATTCTTCTGGCCCGCTCCGCGCACTCCGTTCGCGCGCGGCTCCCACGGCGCCCGAGAGCTGCTATACGAAGCAATCGAGAGCGCTCACGATGCCGAACGCCCCTCGATTTCGCGTGGCCACCGCCACAGCCGCCGCCCGCGCGCGGTGCGACGACCACATCGCCGTCGCGCGCAGAGATGACGGCGTCGTCCTGGCGCTCGCCGACGGCGCGGGCAACGACGAGCGCGGCGGCCAGCTGGCTCGATGGCTCGTCGACGAGCTCTCCGCGCGCGCCAGCGCGGCCAAGAACCTCCCGTCGGCGGACACCCTCGCGAGGTGGTGCGAAGAGCTCGACGCCCAGTGGTTCGCCACGGGCACCGGCGGAGAGAGCACCGTCGTCGTGGCCTGCGTCGACGGCAGCCGCGTGTGGGGCGCCAGCGCTGGCGACTCTGGCGCGTGGCTCGTTCACTCGGGCGACTACGAAGAGCTCACGAGCGAGCAGCGACGACGGCCGCTGGTAGGGCAGGGCCGCTCGACGGTGCTCGCGTTCGGCCCCGTGCAGTATCAGGGCGTCCTGTTGCTCGCCACCGACGGGCTGCTCAAGTACGCGCCCGAGCAGAAGATCCGTCACCTCGCGACGGACGCCAACGTGAGCGTCGCGGCCGCCAAGCTCGTCGACGTCGCGCGCACCGTCTCGGGCGGGCTTCACGACGACGTCGCGGTCGTCGTCTGCCGCCGCGCAGAGTGAGCGCGCCGATTTATCCCGCCCGCAGCGACGCGGGCATCGAGAACTCTGCGGGCATCCCGCGCAGACCCTGCTCGACGACGAACTGCCAGTAGCGCGCGCCCGCGTCCGCGGTGCCGACCGGCAGCGCGCCGAGCCCCTTGGCGAGCAGTCTGGCGCCCGAGCGCACGCGCTTGAGCAGCGGCAGCGCGCGCCCGATCCCTGTGCGCGGGAGCGCCAATGCGTCGGCCATCTCGTCGCCGATGAAGTACCGCGAGAGCGCGTAGCTCACAGGGACCATCCGCTCGGCGCGCGCGCGCTCGACGTCGCTTCGAGCTGCCTTTCGACCGGACTCGAGCAGCGCCCGCACGAGCCTCCGCGAATCTTCGTCGGGGCCCTGCTGCGTCGTCGCGAGCAGCTCCCACAGGTTCTTGGCCTCTCGCTCGGAGGTGCACAGCAAGTCGTCGTCGACGCCGAGCAGGTAGCTCACATAGCGCCAGAGGTGGATGAGGTCTTCGCGCGCCTCTCCTTCGATGCTGAACCCGAGCTTGTCGAGGCCGTCGAGCACGACCCACGAAAACAAGAGGCCAGTGCCGGCGCTGTCCGGTTGATTAATGGGGGTGCCCCAGGCGGCGAGGTTCCATTTGGGGGAGGCGAGGGCCATCGCGCGCACAGACGCGTGCATCAGCCGCACCTTGACCGAGGCGATCCACCCGTCGCGACCGGGCCTCAGCGCGTCTGTCTGCGAGACGAGCTGAACGTAGCGACTGGTCTCGGCGAGGCGTCGCGGCGTCTCTTCTTCGAGCCTGCCCGAGAGCACGAGCGGCTTGTTGCCCGCGGGCGAGCAGTAGCTCGCGGTGAGCGCGTACGCCCCGAGCACCAGGCCGCCGAGGATTCCCGAGCGCAGAAAAGCGCTTCCCCCTCGGTTGATCCGGTCGAAGTCCACCCAGAACGGGAGCTTTTCGCACGCCCTGACGAGCGCGCGCAGCTCGTCGAACACAGGGCCTTCGCCGCCGCGCAGCGCGCGGTCGACCATCGCGGTTCGATCCGCGTGCGTGAGCGGGCGCAGCGCCGCGATCGCCGCGTCTGCGAGCGGATCTCCGTCGTAGAACCGCGGGCCGAGCCGTCCGGCGCGCTCGCCGAAGCGCGCGCGGGCGTCCGTCGTGAGCACGAAGCGTGAGGGACTCTCGGGGAGCATCTCGTTGGTCGTAGTGCTTCGATGCGCAAGCTTCCAGCGCGTCGCGAACTTTGCGCGCTCAGCGGCGGCGCGTCGCGACGACGCGCAGGTACCGATCGAACGGCGGCGCGAAGACCCCTCGAGACACACGAACGCTGAATCCCTCTGCTTCGAGCAGCGCCGTGGCGCGCGGCAGCAAGAACGTGAGGTAGTACATCACGAACGGCGGGCTCCACAGCGCGTTGCGCACCCGCATCGCGGCGTTGAATCCGTGGGTCGTCCAGAAGCCGAGCTCCGCGGGCGAGGGGCCCTTTTCGGCTGTGACGAAGACGAACCGCCCGCCCACCACGAGCGAGGCGCGGACGGCGCGCACGAACCGAGGCTCGTCCGACTCGAGGATGTGACCGAACGCTCCGAAGCACGTCGCGAGCTCGTGCTCGCCCCACGGCGCAGCGGACTCGTGCGCGAGCACGTCTCCCTGAACGAGGCTGACCATCGCGCCGCCGGGCGCGCGCTCGGCGGCGACGCGCGCGCGCTCGAGCATCCCCTTCGACAGGTCGACGCCGACGATCGACTCTCGCGCCAACGGCCGAAGCCGCAGCAGGCCTGCGCCCGTGCCGCAGCAGAGATCCACCGCAGAGCGGACGCTGCCGGGCGAGCACTCTCCGTCGAAGACCCGGTCGAGGATCGCGTCAGGCGTGCGAAACGGCGTGTAGTCGAACTTCTCTGCGAGCAGGTCGTACCCGCGCTCGACCGACACCATCGCTTGCCTGGCCAGCTCGAAGAACGTCGGGCCATTCTTGTGAAACATCTTCGAACCCTCGGCGGTGGCGGTCACAGTCGAACGTCGTAGATCTTCCAGGTGCCGCCGGGGAGGCGGACGATGCGATCGACGCGAAATCTGCGGGTGGTGGTCCCGACGCGGTACTCGATCACCGGGCCGTTTGCGCACTGCGAGGCGCGCGTGCCGAAGCGACCGCAGCGCTCGAGGCGAATCGTTCGGTTCGCTGCGATGGTGCTCTCGACGCTGACGAACGTCGCGCCCTCGAAGGTCCGTCGCAGCTCGCGGGTGTCTCGCTCGAGCGCGCGCTGATGGCGCTCGATGAACATCGCGGTGCCCGGCTGGTAGAGCGCGACGAACTCCGCGCGCGTGGGAAGGGCCGCGGTGATCTTCGCGGTGTCTCCGTCGCGGATGCCCTCGAAGAGCGATCGCAACATGTCGGTCAGCGCGGTCACGTCCCGCGCGGCGAGCCGGAAATCCTGCGCCGAGGCCGCCGGCGCGACGGAGATCGTCGCGAGCGCCAGGAGCAATGCGAGGGCGCGTGCCTTCATGACGCGTATCGATAGCACGCGGTGCGCTGGCGCGTTGCCCGTGATCGCTGCGGACGGTCGCGTGTCGGTGCGCCTCGCGCGGTTTGTTCGACGCGCTGCGATCTACCGTTCAGCGCGGAAAATCCTCTTCGCTCGCGTCGTCTTCGAGCCGCGCGCCCTCGAGACCGCCGCACTTTCGCAGCGCTTCGTACACGACCACCGCCGCTGCGCTCGCGAGGTTGATCGACCGGACTGCGCGCCTCGTGCCGCGCGAGCAGGTCTCGCGGCAGCCCCGAGGACTCCTTGCCGAACACCAGCGCGTCTCCCGGCGCGACGTCCATTTCGAGGTAGCTGGTCTTCGCGTTGGCGCTGAACAAGTGGAGCTTCGCGCTGGGGTTTTTCAGCTCGAACGTGCGCAGATCGGGGTGAACCGAGAGCGAGACGAGGTGCCAGTAGTCCAGCCCGGCCCGCTTGACGGCCTTCTCGTCGATGCGGAAGCCCAGCCTCCCCACCAGGTGCAGCTCGGCCTGGGTGGCCGCGCACAATCTCGCGATGTTTCCGGTGTTCTGCGGGATCTCGGGCTCGACGAGCACGATTCGGAGCGGGGGGGTGAGCGGTGAAACGCGGAGCTTGCGCGCCATGGTCACGGGACGATACCGTCATGTTCGCTGTGAAGCCTGAGCGAATCTGCGGTCCCGGCCGAAACATGCGTCGTCGCTCCCTGAGCGCGCGCGTCGCGGTGTTGTCGTTGACCTCTGGCCTCGCGCTCTTTAGCGCGGCGCGCGACGGGCGCGCGGAGACCAACGACCTCGCGCTCAATCGCCTGACGTTCTTCGACGGCGCGGCGCCAGGCTCGGCGATGCCCGAATGGCAGTTTCGCGGCGGATGCGGGACCGAGATGTCCCCGGCCATCTACCCGCGCTGCAACCCGGACAACACGCTGTTTGCCAACTTGACCAACGAGCTCGCCGGCGCCCTCGCGCCCGCGCTGCTCGCGCCAGCGTCGACCATTGGCTACAACCGCACGTACATCGGCTACGAGCACTCGATCACCAACATCAACAACAGCGTGACGGGCCTGCAGCACTGGGCGAGGGGCACCGAAGGCTCCGCTCCTGCCGCGGTCACGGGCAACGGAACCGAGCGCGTTCGCTCGCGCGTTCCGGACGTGTTGTTCGTGTCGCGCTTGCACATGCGCCACGGCCTTCCGCTGGGATTCGAGCTCGGCGTCCAGGGCTCGTACCTGCACGACTCGTCGATGGTCGCGATGGGGCTCGACATCAAGTGGTCGCTCTGGGAGGGATTTCGCCGGGGAATCGGCTTCATCCCCGATTTTGCCATTCGCGGCTCGGTCAACACGCTCGTCGGCAATCAGCAGCTCTACCTGACCATCGTCGGCATCGACGCGATGCTGTCGAAGAACATCGCGATCGCTGGCGCCTTCAACATCACGCCGTACATCGGCGGACAGGCGCTGCTCGTCTTCGCCGACTCGACCGTGATCGACGCGACCCCGCTGCGCTCGGGCTACCAAGAGTGCGCGAGGCGAAGGCCCAATTTCGTCACCGACCCGATGACCGGCCAGACGTCCTCCAACCTCGTGTGCGACGCAGGAACGGGCACGCCGATGGGCGCCGACAGCGACTCGTTCAACGACGTCGTGTTCACACCGACGCGGCTGATCCGAGGGCGCGCCATCGGCGGCCTTCGGATCAAGTACGGCGTCTTTCAGTTCACTGGCGAGTTCGCGATGGACGTCTTTGCGCCCGGCTGGCTCACCGGCGCGTGCGGCTCCTCCGGCAGTCAGCCGGGGTTTTGCGTGACGGGCCGACCGACCGACGCCAACTCGTTTCAGCGCGACCAGATCCGCATCGACCAGAACTTCAGGCAGTTCTCGATCAACCTCGCCGGCGGCGTGGTGTTCTGATCGACGCCGATGAGCGACGACGCTCGCTGGTTGTTTCACATCGTCGAGCGCGCTCGCTGGGAGCGCGGCGACGACCCGTATCTGCCCGAGTCCTTCGCGCGCGAGGGGTTCGTCCATTGCTCGTATCGAGACTCGGTCGCAGAGAGCGCCGCGCTCTACTTCGCGAAGGACGCAGACCTCGTCGTGCTCGAAATCGACCCGCGACTCCTCGCTGCGCCGATCGACGTCGCGCGCACTCCACGCGGACCGATGCCGCACGTCGTCGGAGCGATCCCGCGTGGCGCCGTCACCGCGGTGCTGCCGGTAGGCGCCGTCGCGTCGCGCGCCGACCGCCGCTGAGCACGCGCGGACACCGCCGCGCGAGAGGCCTGGATTTGAAAAAAGACCATGAAATCAAAGACGGTGAGCGCACCGTCGACCGGCTCGGCGCGCTGCAGGACGCCGTGCGCGCCTTCAACGAGGCGCGGGAGTGGCGGCAGTTTCACTCGCCCAAGAACCTGGCGATGGCCCTGATGATCGAGGCCGCCGAGCTCGCAGAGCCCTTTCGCTGGGACGACGACGAGCGGTCCTGGCAGCGCGCGCGCAGCGATGACGGGCGCGCCGCGCTCTCCAAAGAGATGGCCGACGTGCTGCTGCTCTTGCTCTCCCTCGCGGAGTACAACGGAATCGACCTCGTCGGCGCCGCCCGCGACAAGCTCGCCCTCAACGAGCAGCGCTACCCCGCAGAGCGCGCCCGCGGCCGAGCGGACAAGTACACGGCCTATCAGCGCGAGTCCGACGCGGACGAATAGCGCGCTCCTGGCGCTCGATCGCGCAAGGTCGCCGCGGGGCTTTACGGGGTGCGTGGTTGCGGTACGGTCGCCGTCCTGATGGGCATGGAAGCAATCGCACTCGTCAAGCTCACGCCGGCGCAGATCGACGCGGCGTTTCCCTCAAAAGGCTCTGATCGTCCGGGCGCCGACGGCAGGCCGCTCAAGCTCGTCGCCCTCGAAGACTCGGTGCTCGTCCTGCTCGGGACCAGCTTCGACCTCGAGCCCGCCGAGGCCGGGTACGAAGTCCGAAAGCGCCTCGGAGACGCGCTCGACGCGCACGACGACGCGCGCGGCATCCTGATCGTCCCAGACAAGGCGCGGCCCAAGAGCAAGCGCTACGCGGACGCCGTCGAAGAGGTGGGCGACCTCGGCTTCTGGGGCAAGAAGGTCGCCAAGGACTTCGTCGCTCCGGCCCGCGCCAAGACCGCCACGCCAGAGCCCGACCTCACCGCCACCCTGCCCGACAACAACCCGTTCGGGGCGCAGCTCTCGTCGATGATGGGCGGTTTTTCGCCGGACATCATGGCGCAAGCGCAGGCGATGCTTTCGAGCCCCGACGGCGCCAACATCTTCGCCGAGGCGCAGAAGCACGTCGCCGCCATGATGTCGCAGCCTGGCGGAATGGACGCGCTCGCCAAGGGCCTCAGCGAGGCGCTCGGCGCGCAAGGACTCGACGGCGACGCGCTCAAGGCGCTCATGCCCGAGAAGATGCCGTCGCCTGAAGAGATGCAGGCGCTCTTCGAGAAGGGCCAGCAGGACCTCGAGACGCTTCAGCGTGAAGACCCGACGAAGGTCGACGAGCTCAAGAAGAAGTTCGGCGATCTGCTCGGCGACGGAGAGAAGAAGTAGCGAGGCCGCGTGCGGGCGTTCGCGCTCGTCTCGACGCTCGTAATCGCGCTCGCGATTCGCGCGATCGCTCACTGGGGGCGCGTGGACATCGACAACGACGCGTACGGTCACTTCGTGGTGGCTCGGCGCGCGCTCGACGCGCCGACGGACCTGTCTGTGCACTGGGTGTGGCTGCCGGGGTGGCATGTCGTTCACGCGTTGTTCGACTGGTTGGGCCTCGGTTTTCAGGCGGTGCGCGCGTTTTCACTCGCGTGCTCCTTGAGCACCATCGCCATCTTGTTTTTGTGGGTCGAGCGCGAGCAGCGCGAGGTCCAGGGCGATCGCGATGAGCTCTCGCTGGGGCCGTGGTTCGCCGCTGCCATCGCGGCGCTCGCGCTCGCCGTCGCGCGGCCTGCGATCGACGCAGGGGGCTCCGCCGAGCCCGAGGCGCTCTTCTCTCTGTTGATCGTCGGCGCGGTCGCGTCCCTGCGGGCGTCGCGCCCCGTGACGGCCGGGGCGCTCGCGTCGATCGCGGCGCTCACCCGCTACGAGGCGTGGCCCTTCGTCCTGGCGCTCTTTGTGATCGAGCGAATGGACGCGCGATCGAGCGATGTGCCTGCGTATCGTCGCGCGCTCGCGTGGCTCATGCCCGCGTCGGCGATCGTCGCGTGGTGCGTCGCGCACAGGCTCCAGTCTGGCGAGTGGCTCGCGTTCATCCGCGAGAACCGCGCGTTCGTCGCCCGATCGTTGCCGCGGTTGTTCACGGAGCTGCCGGCGTGGCCGCGCCGCGCGGCGTGGTATCCGGTCACGCTGCCGTGGGCGACCTGGGGAGCGCCGCCGCTCGCGCTCGCCTTTCTCGGAGCGGTGATCGTCACCCGCGCCCGGCGTTGGGCGCTGTTGGTCCCGCCAGCGGTGTTGCTCGGGTTTCTCACCTACTCGTGGCTGCGCGCGCAGCACCTGGGGCTCGTGCGCCACGCCGTGGCGTATCTGCCCTTCTACGCCGCGGCGATGGGCGTCGGCGCCGCGGGCGTGGCGCGGGTGTGGCGCTCGAGGATCGCGCGCCCGTGGTTCGCTGCGGCGGCGCTCGCGTTGGCGTTGGCGCTGTGCTCGCGGGGCTGGGGCGCCGCGCTCGAGCACCGAGCCATCGCGGCGCGAGCGCTCATCGACGAGCAGGGCGCCGCGGCGGTCCTGCGTCGCGAGGCCGGTGATCGGGCGACGATCTTCAGCGACCGCGCGATCGTCGAGGCGCTCTCGGGGCTCGACCGTTCGCGCTTCATCCGATGGAACGTCGCTGACGTCCGCCCCTACAACCTCACCCACGCAAGACAATCGCGCGGCGCCGTGTGGGTGGTGTCGCGGCCCGACCGCGTTCGAGCGCTCCTCGCGGTGAGCGAGTCGCGCTACGAGTCCCCCACGATCGTCGTGCTCGTCTCGCGCTGAACGGCCTCTCGGCCCGAGGTCGCTCAGGGATTCGCGGTCGCCTCGCGCTCGGTCGCGAGCCGGTCGAGTCGGCCGACGAGCGCGTCGATGCGCTCGATGAGCTGGCGCTGAGCGTCGACGGACTCTTGATTGTGTGTGTCACGCTCTGCCGCAGGGGCCTCGAGCGCCTTGGCGGCCATCGCGGGACCGATGGTGTTGAGCGCGGCGGCGATCGCCTTGCCCGCAGGGGTGACCGCGAAGACGTTGGCGTAGCCGACCGAGAGCGAGGTGGTCACGAAGACCAGCGCGTCCCAGAACGAAGTGACCTTCTCGTTTTCGTCCTTTTCGGCCACGTAGAAGAGCCACGCTCCGCCGAGGCACGTCACGACCAGCGAGTCGATCGGGTCCTTGGCGATGGCAGAGCGAAGCTCGCGCTTGGCGCTGTCGTAGAGGGCGCCGAAGTCCTGCGCGGCCAGAACGCGACCGAGCGCGCCCAGCGCGAGCGCCTCGGGGGCGCTCGGCTCTGCGGTCGTCGTGCTCTGCTGCGAATTCTCGGACTTCATGCGTTCAACCCTGCGACGACGCGTCGCTCGCTTCGTCGCCTGCGTCGCGCACCTTGATTCCCTCGCCGCCTGCGTCGGAGGAGAGAGAGGCGAGCTTCGCTGCCAAGGCCGGGTCCTCGGCGGCGATCTTCTTGAGCTCCTCGGGGAGCGCGTTGACCAGGCGTCGCGCCGAGTCCGCGAGCTTGCCCGTGTCCACCTGCGCGAACTGCATCAGCTCGCGAAGCAGCGGAAACGCCGCGCCCGCCTCGAGCACGGTCTTCAGCACTGGCGACGCCGCGCCGAACATTCCGCCTCCGGTTGCTCCGTCTCCCGAAGCGCCCATTCCGGGGCCTCCGTTCATCTGGAGCACCTTGATCTCGCTGATCGCGTGCGCCGGCGTCATGAGCTCCTTGGTGACCGAGGGCAGCACTTCGATCGCCTTCATCGCGACGTCGCGGAGCAAGAACTTCGTCGACACCTGGTTCTCGGCCTCGACGTACTTTCGCTTGGCGTCTGCCTCGGCTTCGCCCTTCTTGCGCGTCGCTTCGGCCAGAGCGATGAGCGCCTCGGCCTCGAGCAACGCGGCCTTCGCGCGGGCATCTGCGCTGATTCGGACGCGGTCAGCCTCGGCTTGCGCCTCGGTGCGAACCACGGCCGCGGCGGCGTCAGCGCCGAGCTGGCGCGACTTCGCTGCACCTTCGGCGCGGGCGATTTCACCGGCGGCCTCCGCCTGCTTCGCGGACGCCTCGCCGTCTGCGTGCGCCCTCACTGCAGCGGCGCTCGTCTCGGCGTCGAGCTTTCGAGCGAAGGCCTCGCGCTCGGCGTCGATGCGGGACTTCTGCGCGACCTCTTCGGCCTTGATGATCGCGATCTCGCGCTCGCGGCGGGCCTTCGCGGTCTCTTCGACGGTGACGATTGCTTGTGTCGCCTGTTGCCTGTCGGCTTCGGCGGCGAGCTTGAGGGCCTCGGCGCGGGCCTCTTGTTCCATCGCGTTGGTCACCGCGATCTGCTTGGCCACGCGGGCGGTCTCGATGGTCTTCTGCTTCTCGATCTCCGCCGCTTCGATGGTCTTTCGTCGGTCGACCTCGGCGGTCTCGATGGTCTTCATCTTGGCGACGTTGGCGGCCTCGACCGTCTTCATCTTCTCGATGGTGGCCGCTTCGATCTCGCGCTCCTTGGCGATGAGCGCGGCTTGCTGGGTCTTCTCCGAGGCGATCTGCGCCTCGCGGGTCGCGGCGATGCGCATGGCCTCGGCGATCTCGAGCGCCTTTTGCTGCTCGATGCGCGCGGTCTCGACGGCCTGCTGCTTCAAGAGCGCGGCGGTCTCTTGCGAGCGCTGCTGCTCGTACACGACCGACGCGGTCGCGGCGGACTGCGTGGCGGCGTACTCCTGAACGCGGCGCTGCTGGTCGGCTTCGTTGCGACGATCGCGCTCGTCGGCCTCGAGGACCTTCTGGTGCGACGTGACGTTCTGCTCGCGGATGGCGACGTCGGCCTCGCGCTCGATCTGGTTGGTCTTGCGCGCGTTGGACTTCACCTGCTCGGTGATGGTCATCAAGCCCTCGGAGTCGAAGAACTCCGACGCGTTGAGGTCCTTCACGGGAACCATCGCGAGCGAGGTGATCGACACGTTCTCGAGGGTGAGACCGTTCTTCTTGAGCTCTTCGGCGAGCACCTTCTGGATGCTCTCGGCGAAGTCCTTGCGGTTGGTGTGCAGCTCCATGAAGGACGAGTTCGCGGCGACCGAGCGCAGCGCGTCCGTGAGCTTTCCTTCGATGAGGTCGCCGATCGCGTGCTCGTCGAGGTTGCGCTCGCCGAACGAGCGCGCCGCGGCCATCACGTCGTCCGCGATGGGCTCGACCTTGATGTACAGCTCCGTCGTGACGTTGGCGCGAATCTTGTCACGAGTGACGAGCGCCATCGCGCCCGAGCGATCGACGCTCAGCTTCAGCGACCGCAGCGACACCCGAAGCAGCTGGTGCAGGATCGGAAACACCGTGACGCCGCCGCCGATGACGACCTTGTTGCCTCCGGCGCCGGTGCGGACGAGCGCCTCGTCGGCGCCGCATCGGCGATAGAAGCGAGCCACGGTGACGAGCAAGAGCGTCACCAGAAAGACGCTCCCGACGGTGACGAGCACGGTCACGACGAACTGGGGCTTCTCCCAGAACGGCGTGTTGTTCGCCTGCGCGAGCAGTGAAATGATGGACGAATGATGCATCGAGTAACCTCCCTCGGTTGAATAGTGGTGCTTTAATTGTCTTCGTTGACTTGACTGCGATCGTCGCGAGGCGTCGCGACGAATGAAGCTCCAAGAAGCGGACGGTCGCGCCGCGTCGGCGGCGGACAAAGGGTGCTGTGGTGCTGCGGGGCTATGCGACGCCGCTCGGCTTGCGTTGGCGGCCTGGCGCCGCGGCGTCGAGGCTCGAGACGATGAGTCGATCTCGGTCGCGGTCGTACTCGACCACGACGATGTCTCGCCCTTCGGGGATGGGCGCGTCGTCCTCCGTCGCCACGACGACGCGCACCGTGGTCGTGCCCGACGAGAGCCGCACCTCGCCGAACTCGCGGTCGACCTTGGACGAGATCACGACGCCCGTCGCTCCGACGAGCTCTGCGCGGCCTTTGGCCTCCTGGCCTTCGGTCGAGAACACCTTCGACGCCAGCCGAGACAGCGCGCTGGTGATCGCGAACGCGATCGCGAGCGAGAGCGGTGCGGACCAGAGCAGCGCGCTCGTCGGCGGAGGCCGCAGCCCGAACGCGAGCGTGTGCATCGACAAGCCCGCGATCCCGAGGGTGACCGCGAAGCTTTGGAGAACGAAGGTGAGCGGAGCGCGTCCGACGCCGAGCAGTCCAGCGATCGAGAAGCCGTCGTGCTCGACGTCGCCGTCCGCGTCGCCGTCCGCGTCGCCGTCCGCGTTGTCTGCGCCGTCGTGATCACCGCCCGCGAGTATGCCGATGAGTCCCGTCGCCTGCAGGATGGCGAACAGCACGGCGATGGACAACACCGTGACAAAAGGCACGTTCGCCCACGCGAGCCACGAGGACAGAAGCGACATCGAACAGCCTCCACCCGACGCCGCCGCGGGAAGCACGGCAGAGCGGGTTTGCGCAAAGACAGAGTCGCGGTGATTGGTGGGTAGCGGGCTACGCACCGTCAACGACAAACCGGTCGCGCTCCGACCGATTTCTGCCGGCGGGCTCCGCGAAAAGTCCTGCGATTCGCGGCTGCGCACTCTCGGTGACCTGTCGAAAAGTTGCTGTTTTTCCCGTGCTCGGTGCTTGGTCGAAGTCGATCAGGACTCAAGCCATGAACGAATCAAGGGGCCAACCCGTAAGCGCTGTCACCACCGTGCTCACCCAGCAGAGCGCGACAGACACTTCGTCCGACTGCGATTCGATCGAAATGCTCGATCCTATTGGCGATTTCGGCGCAACAGGGACGCATTACGACCGCGAACCGGAGATTTCGGGCCCCGCCTTGCTCGAGCTGGCGCAGCGGGCCGTCACCGAGCGTGATTCGCTTCGGGGCGAGGTGGTTCGACTTCGCGAGGCGCTCGCGCGAAGCGAAGCGAACCAGCGGCGAGGTCAGTCGAGCTCGCGCGAGCTCGCGGAGCTGCGCGAGGCCGTGGACATGCGAGACCGCGAGGTGCGCAGGCTCAAGGACGCCAACGTCGCGCGCGAACGCCTGCTGGTCGACGCCCGCACGAGGCTGGACGAGGCGCTGCACGCGCGCTCGGCGGCGGTGACTCGCATGGAGTCTCGCGAGCGAGCGGCGGCGGACGCCGAGGCGCGGCTCGATACCGCGCTCGCGGACAGCGCCAGCTGGAAGAGCAAGTGCGACGCGATCGGCAGCGAACTGCAACGTGCGCTCGCCGCAGAGAGAGCGCTCACGGGCTCGTACGAGGACGCGCGGCTGCGTTTGTCCGACGCAGAGCGGACGATCGCGACGCTGCGCGACGAGCTCGCCGAGACGCAGAAGGCGCTCTCTGAGCTCGGCGCGAGCGCGACCAAGGCCGAGTCCGCGAACGTCGAGCGCGTCGAGCGGCTCGAGCGCGAGCATCAGGGCAGGGTGCAGGCGATCGAGAGCCAACACGCGAGGTACCTCGCGCTGGTGGCCGAGCGGGAGGACGCGCTCAGCGATGGGCGCGAGCGCGGACTTCGCTTCGCCGGAGCCGAGGCGCTCTACGACGCCGAGGCGCGCTGGTCGCGAGAGCGTGCGCTGCTCTGCGAGGCCAACGCGGCCGCGCTGGCTGACAGCGAGCGCGTGCGAGAAGAACACCAGCTCGACCTCGTCGCGTGGAAGGCGCAGAACCTCGCCGAGCGCGAGAGCGGCGAGTCTGCGCTCGAGGGCTGCACTCGCGGCTTTCGCTTCTTGGTCGCCGAGGTCACTCGCGACCTCGAGCTCGAGCGAGCCTCGCGGATGTGCGAGGCGACGCGGCAAGGGCACGCGCTCAACGCTCTGCGCGAGTCACATGAGTTCGCGCTCGACGCTCTGCGCGAGTCGCACGAGTTCGCGCTCACCGCGCTTCGAGCCAGGCTCGCGCGCGAGCAGGAGCGCTGCAAGGGCCTCGAAGACGACGCGCGAGAGAGCGGCGCGGTGCGCGACGAAGCGGCGGTGATCGTGGCGGAGCTCGTGCGCGGGCTCGAGGCCGAGCTCGAGGCCGAGCGCGCGTTCAACGAGCGGTGCCTCGCGGACACGCGGGCGATCGAAGCGGCGCGGGACGAGGCCGCGGTCGCGATCACGTCGGTGATCGCGGGGTACGAGCTCAAGGTCGAGCGACTCGAGGCCGAGCGCGCGCGGCTGCGGTCGGTCCTCGACGAGTGCGACGCGACGCGCGAGTCGTTGGCGCAGTCGACGGTCGAGCAAGCGCAGCGGGCGCTCGACGCGCGCGCGAGGTTCGACGCGCTCGAGCGCGAGTACGAGAAGCACACGCGGCAGATGGCCGAGCTGGTCGGCGTGCTCACGCGCGCGACGGTCGAGCAGCACGCCATCGCGGGAGCGCTCAAGCACGGAAGGGTCTTGCCGTCGATGGCAGACGTGGACGCCGCGCTCGTGTCTGTGGGTCGGCGCGTTCCGGCGACGATGGCCGAGCAGCTCTGGACCGCGCGCGACGCGATCGCGTCGGCGATCTTCGCCGGCCCCAGCGCGCACTGATCGAGGCCGAGCGGCGCGGGGGCGTCCGCTGGATGAAGCGCTCTCGCGCTGGCCATGTTGAAAACATGGGTCACCGTTCGAGCGCGTCTCCCTCCCGCCCCGTCGTTGTTTCGCCGGGTCGTGCGTGGAGCTACTTCTGGTTCTTCCAGAGGGGCATCGCGAGCAGGGCGCGTTTGGCGTGCTCTTCAGCGCCGGCGCGGGGCATCCCGTTGACCTTCATGAAACGCTCGACGGTCATGTTCTCGTGGACGGTGGCGAAGGGAAACAACTTGCCGCTCTTGTCCGCGCAAAAGCGGCAGTATTGGGAGTCTTCGCGGCCTCCTGCGTGATCCTTGGCGGACGCCATCGGCGCTCCGCAGCTCTGACAGGCGGGGCCTCCGGGGGTGAGCAGTGTCATGGGGACGATGGCTCCTTCGATGCGTGGTCGAGACGATGGGGACGATCGCGAGCGAGCTGCGGCTCCTCTCGCAGAGCGCAATCGTTGCACACCGACCGCCATCGCGCACGGGCTGGCGGCGCGGCTCGAGGCTGCGCTCGTGCCGTGCGCCCGACGCGATCGAACGCACGAGCGTGGCTACGAGCGTCGCTCGTCCCGCTTCTTCTTCTTCTTCTCGGTCATTTCGTCGGCTTGGAGCTTCTGGTGCTCGGTCGCAGCGCGCTGAATGATCCTGTTGGCCTCGCTGACGCCGCGCCAGCCGAGCAGCTCGTGCCGCGTGCCCTCGACGTCGAGGATCCACGAGAAGAACTGCTCGATCTCGCGCAGGAGCTTTCGCGGGACGTCGCTGAGATCTCGCATCGAGGCCCAGGTCTTGTCCTCGGTGCACACCGCGATCAAGCGGTGATTCTCTTTTCCGTCCTTGGTCGCGCGCAGAACTCCGATCGGCCTCGCGAACACGAGGCAACCCGTGAACGCCGGGGCGTCCATGAGGACGAGCACGTCGACGGGATCGCCGTCTCCGGCGCGCGTCGACGGGATGTAACCAAAATCAAAGGGAAACGACGCGCCTGCGAACAGCACGCGATTCAGACGAAAGAGCCCGAGCGTCGGGTCGTACTTGTACTTGTTGCGCGAGCCTCGGGGCGTCTCGACGACGACGTTGATGATGCCAGGCGACGGTCGTGCCGCGAGGCGGTCCCAGGGTGAAATCTTTCCCATGCTCTTCGCTCAGCCTGCTGCTCCGCGATCCTTGAAGAGGTGATTGCGCCACTGTGTTGGCAAATCGAGAAAGCCCTCTGTGTACAGGTAGTCGTACATCGCGTCGCACACGACCGTGCACACGTCCGAGAAGATCTGCGGATCCGCGACGAACTGCACGGTCTCTTCGCGAAACGTGTCTCGCATGCTCGTCGCTCGTTGCACGATCGGGCCCTGCACGTTCAGCGCGAGGCGCTCGAGGAAGTGCTTCTCGAACACCTCGCGAAACGCCGAGAACACCTCGGGCGCGAGCTTGTATCCGTGCGGTCGACCGACGCCGACGCGCGACTCCTTGATGACCGCCCAGCAAAAGTCTCCGAGGCCAGGCTTGAACTCCTCGAAGAAGAACTTGAGCAGGACCTCTCGGTAGATCCCGAGCAGCGCTTCGAGCTCGGGCGTCGTGCGCGAGAGAAAGTCCATCCGCAGACCCTTCTCGATCGAATCGAAGCGGGCGAGCGCTTCGGCGAGGACCTTCGGGTCCGAGTATCGCTGCGCTCGAATGCTCGCGAGCATCGCGTCGCGGTGCGTTCGAACGGCGAGGTACACCGCCTGATCTGCGTACGAGACCGAGAGCGCCGCGCGCGCGTGGGTCGAGAGCTTGACGAAGAGCGCCGAGTTGAAGAACTGCGTCGTGATCTTGCGCTGGATGTCCTCGATCTTGCGCCGCATGAATCCTTCGCGCCGCGGCGAGAAGAGCTTCTCGAGCAGCGCTCGCAGCGTCCCGATCAGCTCGATCGAGACGTCCGTGGCCGGCTCTTGCTGCGGGCTCTGCGACACGACCTTGATCCCCGCCATCTGCAGCGACTGCAGCTCGGCCACGACCGCTTCGGTGATCGCGTCGAGCTCGGCGTTGGTCTTCTGTCCCTCGCCGAAATACACGACCTTCGCCTGGATTTGTTCGTCGCGAAGTCGCTTGGCCATCGCGGCCAAATCGATCAGCGCCTTCGTCGACGACTTGTTGATGAGCGAGCCGCGATCGCTCGTATCCGCCGGCGGAACGGTCGGCGTTGGTCGCGGTCCTGCGACCGAGCCAGTCGTCACCGGAGCGGGAGCTCCTGACGCGCGAGGTGGTGGCGGCGGCGGGCTTGGAGGGCCTGACTTCGAGTCGGTCACGCTTCGGATGGTGCCAAACACAGGCACGAGGCGACAACGCTTCTTGGCGCGAGGAGTGCGATCGCGCGTCGATCAGCCAGGAATCGAGCGTCTTCCCAGGTCGTTGCGCACCTGTGTGGCCAACGTGACGAGCGCCGCCTGCGAAACGCCTGCTGCGCTCGCGATTCGCTCGAGCACGGCGAGCTCGCTGCGGTCGAGACCGTTGGAGGCGTACGCGATCGCAGCGGCCAGGTAGAGCCCCTCGTCGCCTGCTTTGTGCGCTGCGAGAAGCTCGCCGACAGCGCGGCAACGGGCCGCTTCTCCTTCGGTTTTTCGGAGATCGATCAGGTCTTCGACGAGGGTGTCGAGCTCTTCGGGAGGCAGGTCGTCTCCGGTCAGCGTCAGGATCGCACGCTTGAGCGTTGCAAGCTCGGCGGAGTCCACCGTTCCATCGGCGGCAGCGACGAGGTAGCCAGCTTCGACGACGGCGTTGAAGAGCAGAGACGGGTCGCCGCCCTCGGCGACGCGACCCTTGCGGAGCGAGCGCGCCAGGGGCGCGAGGTGACTGAGCACGGTTCCGAGCGACATGCCGCGAGCGTGCCACAGTCCCGGCCCCGTGCGCATCGGCGGCTGGCGATCAGTTGCCGTCGGCAGGCGCGGCAGCGGGGCTCGACGCGTCGTCGCTCGGCTGAGCGCTCGGCGCCCCCGCGTCAGAACCGTTGGCGTTTGCGCCAGCGTCGCTGTCGTCCACGATCTCTTCGAGGGGGATTCCTCCGTCCCCCATCGTGAAGAAGCTCGCGATCGAGCTCGCGCCAGCGTCGCTCGTGGTGATGGCGATTTGGCGCGGCTCGGTTCCGCTCAGAAAGATCTCTTCGAGCGCGTCCGACTGGCCCGGTCGAGCGAGCATGCCCGTGGCGGGATCGACGAGCGCTGTGACGATCCCGTCGGGTCGAACGAAGTCGACCGCTGGTGGGCGTCGGATGCTGACGTAGTCGCGCACGAAGCGAACCCAGATCGGCAGCGCAGATCGCGCGCCTTCTTCACCGAAGCCGAGCGGCTGTCGGTCGTCGAAGCCCACCCAGACGCCCGCGACGAGGTCCGACGTGTACCCGACGAACCACGCGTCGCGGCCGCCGTTGGTCGTTCCGGTTTTGCCTGCGACCGGACGAGACAGGGTGCGAGCGCGCTGCGCGGTTCCGCGCTCGACGACGGTGGTGAGCATCGAGGTGACGAGGTGCGATTCGGCGGGAGAGAGCGCCTGGCGCGAAGGCGTCGCGTCGGGCAGCGGGAGCTCTCGACCGCCGGGCGCGACGATTCGCGTGACGATTCGCGGCGCGCTGAAGCGACCGCTGGCCGCCCACGTCGCGTACGCGTTGGTCAACTCGAGCGGCGTCACCGAGGCCACTCCGAGCGCGAGGGACGGAACCGGCTGAAGCTCCGTCGCGATGCCCACCGCCCGCGCATGCTCTGCGAGCGCCTGCGGCGTGACGTCAGTGACGACCTGCGCGGCCACGATGTTGCGCGACTGCGCGAGGGCCTCGCGAAGACGAAGGGGCCCTTCGGGGCCGAGCGCAGGGTTGCGAGCGTGCGATTCGCGAGGGCACCACGTTCCGAAGCAACGAGGGTTGGGGTCGAACGTGCTCGCGAGCGTATACCGCCTCGTCGAGAGCGCGAGCGAGTACAAGAACGGCTTGAACGCCGACCCGGGTTGCCGCTGCGCGCGCGACGCGCGATCGAAGCCGCTCGCGACGACGTCGTATCCGCCGACGAGCGCCCGCACTTCGCGCGTGTTCGGATCGATGGCCACGAGGGACGCTTGTGGCCCGAGCTCGAGGCGCATGCTCGCCGTGGCGTCCGGCACCGTCACGCGATCGACCGAGACGCGGATGGCCGAGCCGTTGGGCGCGAACTGCGAGGGGCTCTCTTCGGCGCGGACGTACCGCGCGACGCTGTTCCACGGGATGGTTCCGAGGACGTCGCCGACCCGGACGTTGATCTCACCGGCGTTTCGCGTGCTCGGATCGGGGTCTCGCGTCGACTCGACGATGCCGATGTACATGCGTCCGGGAACGAGCCTTCCGTCTCGCGGCGCCGGCTCTGCGTCGACGACGTTTCCCGGTCGTCCGCGGACGCGTCGCGTCCCCGGCGCGAGCAGCGGGCCCCGGTAGCCTTGGCGGTCATCGAGCTCGCGCAGCCCCGCTTGGAGCGCGGTGCGCGCCGCGCGTTGAAGGGCAGGGTCGATGGTGGTGTGGATCTCGTAGCCGCCCTGGCGCATCGCGTCTTCACCGACGATTTGCAGCAGCAACGCGCGAGCCGCGTCGACCGCTTCGGGGGCGGTTCCGTCGTCTTCGGCCACGTCGCGCAGGCGCAGCGGCTCGTTTGCTGCGGCGTCTGCCTGGGCTCGGGTGATGAACTGCTTGTCGACCATCTGCCCGAGGATCCAGCGCCTTCGCTGGAGCGACGCTTCGGGGTGCGATCGCGGCGAGTACAACACCGGCGACTTGGGCGCGCCCGCGAGCAGCGCACACTCGCCGAGCGTGAGGTCCCTCGCGTGCTTTCCGAAGTAATAGCGCGCGGCCTCTTCGACGCCGTAGCGGCCGTGACCGAAGTTGATGTGGTTGAGATAGAGAAAGAGGATTTCGTTCTTGCTCAGCTGGCTCTCGATGCGACGCGCCAGGACGACCTCTCGAACCTTGCGCGCGAGCGATCGCTCGGAGGTGAGCAGGATGTTCTTGATGAGCTGCTGCGTGATCGTGCTCGCGCCTTGCGCGGTCGTTCCGCGGCGGATGTTGACGTAGAGCGCGCGGAGCATGCCCGGATAGTCGAGCCCGCGATGGCTGTAGAAATCAGCGTCCTCCGCGGCGAGGAGCGCGGTCACGAGGTTGCGCGGGATCTGCTCGATCGGGATCACCGTGCGGCGCTCGGTGTAGATCTCCGCGAGCACCGTGCCGTCGCGGGCGAAGACGCGAGTGGTCTGCAACGGCCTCCACTGCGCGCGAAGGTTGTGCACGTCGGGCAAATCTCGCCCGTAGTACACAAAGAGCCCGACGATCCCGCCGAGGCCCAGCAGCGAGCAGGAGAGCGCGAGCGCGAAGGCACGAATCAGCCAGACGCGCAGACCCGCGGGGCCCTGCGCTTGTTCGCTCTCGCGAACGGTGTCCGGGGCGTCCTTTGCAGCCGTGCCGGGGGAGCTCGTTCGCGTGCGCCTGGCCGCGCCAGAGGCCGAGGACATGTTGGACGGCGGCGGACCCGAGACGGTGGGCGCGTGCTCGTCGATCATCGACTCGCGCGTCGGGGGCGCGTCGTCCGGGGCGTTGCTTCGCCGCGGCCCCACGGGAACCCTGGGTTTTTGCCCCATTCCGCCCGAAGATTTGCGGCCAGTATCGTCGTTGTTCGCCATTCGAAAACGTCTGTGCGCGAGCGCAGCTGGCAGGAGGGTACTGTGATACGCCCTGAAACGCTCTACACCGCTCGACCCCATCCAAACCTCCGGAGCGAAGCGATGACTGAAGGCAGTGAGATCGGTGAGATGGCGTCGTGCGTCGTGCGCGAGGCGGTCGAAGACGACCTCGATGCGGTGAGCGTGCTGGCGGCGCGTCTCGTTCGAATGCATCACGAGTGGGACCGCGAGCGCTTCTTGAAGGCTGGGCCTTCAGTCGAGGCGGGCTATCGGCGATTTCTCGCTGGCGAGCTGAGGCAGCCCTCGAGCCTGGTTCTCGTCGCGGTCACGCCGAGCGGTCGGGTCGTGGGGTACGCGTTTGGTCGGCTCGAGCCTCGCAATTGGGAGATGCTCATGGACGACAGCGGCGTGCTCCACGACGTTTTCGTCGACGACTCCGCGCGAAAGGGCGGCGTTGGAGCGAAGCTGGTGCTCGGCTTCGTCGAGCGCATGCGCGCGAGGGGCGCTCAGCGCGTGGTGTTGCACACGGCCGCGCAGAACGCCGCGGGACAGGCGCTCTTCAAGAAGCTCGGGTTTCGCGTCACGATGTACGAGATGACGCTGTGAAGCGCGGTCCGATAGCGTCGCGCTGACGTCACGAGGATGGACGTCGCGAGGATGGACGTCGCGAGGATGGACGTCGCGAGGATGGACGACTACTCGACGCCGACGAGGTCGACGACGAAGATCAGCGTTTCGTTGGGGCCGATGTCCCGACCCGCGCCGCGCTCGCCGTACCCGAGGTTGGGCGGAATCACGAGCTGGCGACGGCCGCCGACGCGCATCCCTGCGACGCCCTGGTCCCAGCCTGGGATGACCATGCCGGCGCCGAGCCTGAAGGAGAACGGCTCGCGGTTGCGATCCCAGGACGAATCGAACTTGCGGCCCGTCGACCAGGCGACGCCGGTGTACTGAACCCGCACATTTCGACCGGAGGTTGCCTCGGCGCCCGTTCCGACGATCAGGTCTCGCTTCTCGAGCGACGTCGGTTTGGGCCCGGACGGAACGGTCACGTTGGGCGGGCTGCTCGGCGGCGTGGACGAGCCCTGTGCACTGGTGCTCGTCGACTGTGCCGGCGGATCGTTCGGCCACACGACGGGAGGCTCGGGCGGCGCCTTGTTGCAGGCGATGCCAGAGGCGAAACACGCCCCGATCAGGGCCACAAACGAGGTACGCACGGTGGTGGTCTCCATGTCACCCGAAGGCAGTGTTTTCGAGGCGGAGAGCTAGGGATTCGAACCCTAGGTACCGTTACCGGTACACGGCATTTCCAGTGCCGCGCCTTCGACCACTCGGCCAGCTCTCCAACGGAACAATTCACAACAACAACCAACACAAATGCAGGGTCAACTCGCGCATCTTGCGACGAAAAATCGCCCTCTCTCGCGGCGTAAATGAACGTCATCGAGAGAGGGCGACCCGTTGCGCGTTGCGCTGGCGGAGAGCGAGGGATTCGAACCCCCGGTACCGTTACCGGTACACCTGATTTCGAGTCAGGCTCCTTCAACCACTCGGACAGCTCTCCTGCGGGGAGCGCGGAAACTAACAGACGGATTCGCCTTGTCAACGGGTTGCGAGCACCCGTGGCGCAAGTCGCGATCGGCCCCGGAGATTATCGGGCGTATCGCGGTCTCTGCCCGTGTTCGCAGCGACTCACGCAAGAGAAGTGGTTGAAGTCGCACTGGCCCTCGCAGTGCGACTGGATCGAGCTCATGTTCGGCGACCACGCCTGCGGGTGGCAGCCGACGCGGCACGAGTCGTGGGACGGCTGACAGAACTCGCGGCAGTTGATGCGAACCTGCATCGACGCCTGCATCTGCACCTGGGTCGGGGCCGCTTGCTGGATGATCACGACCTCGCGGGTGACGCACCCCGACAGCGCGGAGGTGAGCGCGAGCGCGGCGAGCGATGTTCGAGCTGCGGTCAACATGGCGGGCGGTGTGATGCTCATGGGCGAGGCTGCCTTTGACGTACGTCTACTGGCCGTCGATCTCCCTCAACAATTGCGCTTCGAAGGCCGATAGAAACGCGGCGCGCCCTTCGGCGATCTTGCGCGCGGACTCTGTGTGCAAAACACCAGAGATCTTGAAGAGCTTCGCCGCGAAGTGATCGAGCGCGTACTGCTTGTCCTCGAGCGGTCGCGCCTCGGCGCGGGGGTCATCCAGGTGATAGAATGGTCGCCCCATCGCGGCGGAGGTGGCGAAGCACCGGGCCGCGCCGATCGCGCCGATGGAGTCGAGTCGATCGGAGTCTTGGAGGATCTTGGCGTCGATCGTGGTTGGGGTGATCCCGAGCGAGAACGGGTGGACGGCGATCGCGTAGCGAATCGACTCGACGGTGGCTTGCTCCCAGCCGTGCGAGAGCAAGAGGGTTTGCGCGCGCTCGGCGCACACCTCGCCCGAGCGCTTCGAGTCGGGGTGGCCTTTGGGGTAGTTGAAGAGCTCGTGCAGCCACGCCGCGGTGACGGCGACGCGAGGCGCGACGGACTCTCGTTGGCAGAGGGCGACGGCGGTGCGCGTGACGCGAACGACGTGGAGCAGGTCGTGGGCGGCGTCGGCGCCTTCGCACGCGCGCTCGACGTCGGGAGCGAGCGCCTCGAGGGCTCGGTCGAGCGCAGCGTCGCTCGTCGAAAATGGCAGGGAAATCACAGGTAGATCGTTTCTCCAACGGAGGGGATCGAGAGGGCGTCGGGGGCGAGGCGCAGGTCGTTCCACACGGAGCGGATGAAGGCGGGAGGGGCGTCGACCGGCTCGTCGGTGAGCACGAAGGTGCCCCAGTGCATCGCGAAGAACCGCTGCGCGCCGAGGTCGACGAACGCCTTCGCGCTGTCCTCCGGGTTCATGTGTTGGCTCTGCATGAACCATCGAGGCTCGTAGGCGCCGATCGGCAGCAGCGCGGCGGTCGGCGCGCCGATGCGCTCACGAATAAGCGAAAAGCCTGAAAAATACGCGGTGTCCCCAGAGTGATACACGCGATGACCGTTGCCCTCGATGACGTACCCGCCCCAGTGCGAAAGGTCCTCGTCGAGGATCGATCGTCGCGACCAGTGCTGCGACGGAACGAACGTGACCTTCGTCCCGCCCACGCCGACGGACTCGAACCACGCGAGCTCTTGCACCCGACGAAAGCCTCGCGATGAAAACCACGCGCCCAACCCCGCGGGCACGACGAACAATGGGTTTTCGGGCCGGGCCGAAAGCGCGCGGAGCGACGGCGCGTCCATGTGATCCAGGTGGTTGTGCGTGACGAGCACCGCATCGAGCGCCGGCAGCTCTTCGATGTGCAGCCCCGCAGAAACCAGTCGCGCAATCGTGACCGCGATTCGATCGAAGAGGACCGGGTCGATCACGATCGATGTGCGCGCGAGCTGAACAAGCCAAGAGGCGTGACCGATCCACGTGAGGGCGTCTCTGGGCGCGCCGCGAAGGGCGCGACCGTCGTTGTCGATGCGGCTCGCTGGGGCGCCCTTTCCGATCGGCTTCCATTGTTGCACGCGTTCGAAGCGCCACTTGAGGATCCCCGAGAGCGACCGATGGTGCGGTGCGTCGTCGAGGTTGCGAAACTTCTGCGTCCTGGTCATTTGTGCACGAACGTCCGGTTGCTTTCGTAGCACGGCGCGCGCTCGGCGTTTCTTTGCGACAATCACGGATCTTCGTTGTGACGACCTCGAGCGACCCGATCGAGCACGACGCGCGGAGCGACGCATCGGGCGGCGCCCGTGGTTGGGTGCGACCGCATTCTTCTGCGACACGACGCGTGGTGCTCGGCGCGGTCTTCGGCGCGGTCTTCGGCGCGATCGACGGCGTTGTGGCGATCGCTCGCAGCGCCGGCAGCGAGCTCGCGTCGCAAGACCGCGTGACGGTGGTCGTGTTGGGCATGGTGGCCAGCGCGCTGGTGATGACGTCGCTCGGCGCGCTCTTCGCGCTCGGCGCGAGGGCGTTTGCGGCGCGCGAGTCCCTTCGTGACGCACGCGAGTTCGTCTCCTCTGGTCCTTCGCTGTGGTTTCGTCGCGACGAGCGCCTCGCCCTGCGCGCGGTGATGGCCGTCGTCGGCGTCACCACGGCCGGACTCGTGGGCTTTCGACTGACGCTCGGCGTGATTCGCTCGGTTCGCACCCCGACGCTCGCCGCGATCTCGATCGTCGGTCTCGGCGCGGTCTCGCTCGCGATCGGCGCGTTCGCCGCGATCGTGTCGGGGTTGGCCCTCGAAGGCGCGCTGCGTCGATCCAAGAGGCTCGCGAGCGTCGGCGCGATCATGTCCGTGGTCGTGTTGCTCGTGTCCCTCGCGGCCCTGGTGTTGGCGGTCGCAGGACACGCGGTGCTCGCGCGGCTGAGCGCTGGGCCCATCGTCGCAATGGCCGCGATGGTCGTCGCGTACTTCGTGGTCGATCGAATCGGCACGCGACAGAAGTGGCGCTTCGCGCCGTGGACGGCGCTCGGCGCCGGCATCACCGTGATCTTCGGGTTGGCGTGGAGCGCCGCGACGCTCGGGCGATCGCAGTCTGTGCTCGACGCGATCACAGGTCGCTCGATGCTCGCGGCGAAGGTGTATCCCTCTCTTCAGCGGTGGACCGATCGCGACGGGGACGGGTACGGGCGCTACTTCGGCGGCGGCGATTGCAACGACCGCGACGCGTTGATCAACCCGATGGCGCGCGACGTTCCTGGCAACGGCCGCGACGAAAACTGCAGCGGCATGGACGCGCCGGCTCCGCCCGAAGATCGACCCCCGCCGTTCGTCGCGCCGACGACCCCGCGTCCGTCGATCGTCGTGCTCTCGATCGACACGATGCGACCGGACCACACGAGCCTGCACGGATATCACCGTCGGACGACGCCGGTGATCGACCGTTTCGCGCAAGACGCCGCGCGCTTCGACCGCGCGTACACCGTCGCGCCGCAGACGGTTCGCTCGTTCGCCGGAGCGTTCACCGGTCGAACGCCGGCAGGGTTGTGCTGGGGTCGCGACGTGCAGTTTCCGCCGCTGCGCGATCCCAACGAGATGCTCGCGGAGGTGTTGCGCGCGGAGGGCTACGCGACCGCTGCGTTTACCAACACGAGCTACTTCGGTCTGACCGCGGGCTTCTTTCAGGGCTTCGAGAAGGTCGAGCAGGGAGGAGGCTTCAAGGACGACGCGCCGTTCGCCGCCGACCACGCACGGCAATGGATCGTGAGCGCAGCGCGGGAAACGAAGCCCTTCTTCGCGTGGCTGCACCTGGTCGACCCGCACGAGCCGTACACCGATCGATCGTCGCCGCAGGACTTCGGGCACGAGGCGATCGATCGCTACGACGAGGAGATCGCGCATTCGGACGCGGTGCTCGGGCGGGTGATTCCTTCGCTCGACGAGATCGCCGCACACCGGCCGTTGGTCGTCGTCGTCATGAGCGATCACGGTGAGGGCTTCGGCGAGCACGGCGTCGTGTTTCATTCGTTCGACGCGCACGAAGAGGCGCTGCGGTCCGTGCTCGTCGTGCGCGGTCCTGGCGTGATCGCGGGGCCACGCAACGCGCTCGTTTCGTTGATCGACCTGTACCCGACGATGCTCGCGTACGTGGGGCGGACTCCGACGCTGCGCTCTCCCGCGCGCTCGTTGCTCCCGGTGCTTCAAGCGCCGCCGGGGGCGAACATCCCATGGCGAGGAGCGGTGTTCGCGGACGTGGCGCCGTCGGCTGACCTTCGAGCGAGCAGCGTCGCGCTGATCGCGCCGCCGTGGAAGCTCATTCACGACTCGAGCCGCGGCGCGTGGGAGCTGTATCAGCTCGATCGCGACCCTCTCGAGCGGAGCAACGTGTTTCATCGCGAGCCGGTCGTCGCAGAGCAGCTGCGCGCGCGGCTCGCCGAGCTCGCGCGACCGTCGGTTGCGCATTGTCCGCGGCGCTAGCGCGACGGGCGCTCAGCGATCGGTGCGAAGCGGGTCGACGACGAGCAAGACGCCGCCTTCGGGCTCGATGATGGCGCCGGTCCACGCTGAGACTCCCGCGCAAATCGCAGGCAGCGGTCGAATGACGACGTCCTTGGCGTGCTCGATCCAGTCGACGCCCAGCGACACCGAGCGATCGTTGTCTTCGATGTCGATGACGTTTCGGCACTCGAACGAAGGCTCTGCGACGCCCAGCCAGCTCGCGAGGCTCGGGACCACTTCCTTGTCGTCGGCCATGCGAACGCCGCGGACACGATCGATCGGAAGCGCGACGCGGAGGGGTCCGGCGCTGACGACGAGGACGCCGCGCGTTCCGACGCGGATCGGGACGGTGATCTTGAAGCGTGTACCCTGACCCGCTCGGCTCGAGACCACGACGTCTCCGCCGAGGTCGATCGCCTCGCGACGGACCAGGTCGAGCCCGACACCTCGGCCCGCCGCCGTATCTGCATGCGAGCGCGTCGAAAAGCCCGGAACGAACAGCAGCGCCAACGTCTCGGACTCGCTGGGATTCTCGCCGAGCAGTCCCGCCGCGCGGCCGCGCGATTTGACCGCCTCGATGTCGACGCCAGTGCCATCGTCGTCGACTTCGAACACCAGCGTGTCGCCGCGACGTTCGGCCGCGAGGCGCAGCGTCCCGCGCACCGACTTTCCTCGACCGAGGCGACGCGTGGGGGCTTCGATTCCGTGCACAACGGCGTTGCGAACGAGCTGCGCCAGCGGCTCGACGAGCCTCTCGGCGACGGCCTTTGGCAGCTCGACCTGCTCGCCATCGCGAACGACGCGCAGCTCTTTGCCGCTCGAGCGAGCGGCGGCGTTGGCGACGGTCACGACGCGATCGAAGAGCCATCGCACGGTGGCGGCGCTGAGCTGCTGCAGATCGTCGCGCGCCTCTGCGGTCATCGACGAGAGGGCGTCTGCTTCTCTGCCGATCGCGACGCCCTCGGACTCGAGCGCCGTCGCCGAGTCTCGCAAGAATCGCGAGACCGAATGAAAGCGCTCGAGCACCTCTGCGGCCACGCCCCACGGGCGCGGCGGTCCGAGGCGACGGATCGCTTCGTCGAGGCTGCCGGACAGATCCGAGAGCGCGCGGCCGAATTCGATGGACCTCGCGCTCGCGCCAGACACGCGCTCACCGATGCTCGCGATGTCCGTCATGCGCTCGCCGAGCGCGCTCAGCGCGGTCGACGGGACTCGCACCTCGTCCACCTTGCGTTCGGACGGGCCCACCGCGCGAGTGACCGGCCGAAACGCTGCTGTCTCGACGGAGAACCCCGCGTCCTTGAGCAGCGTCTGCACGTCGTGCGCGCAGCTCTCTGCCTCATCGGGAACCGCCAGCGCGGCGGCGAGCATCGTTGCTGCCTCGGTCAGCGGCGTCACGGAGTAGGACATCGTCTCGGTCGGCGTCGAGAGCAATCCCGCGAGGGCGCTCTCGATGGCGTGCGCAGCGAACGCGATCGCTTGAAATCCTACGGTCGAGGCGGAGCCCTTGATCGAGTGCGCGTGCCGAAATGCTTCTCGAAGCGCGTCGTTGCGGGCGTTGCTCGAGCCTGCGTCGCGCGCCTTCACGACGGCGGACGAGAACAGCTCGAGTTGGCTGTATGCCTCGCTGACGAAGAACGCACGGACGTCGGGCTCGACCGACGATCGCGCGCGCGCGGCGAATTGGGGTTCGAGCGACACGCGATCGCGCGAGATGCGATCGCGGCTGACTCGTTCGGACGAAGGTCGATCGTCGTTTGCCTTCGCGCCGGGCGGGCGGCTGCTCGCGTGCTCTTCTGGGAGTCGCTCGTCCACCGCCGCGATGGAGGGCACCGATGGCCTGAGCGTCTCGACTCCGGACTCGGGCGTCGGGAGGATCGCGGGCCGCGACGAGATCGGCTCAGGAGCGGGGAGCGCCGAGGCGTCGAAGCCAGCGGCGCTGATCGCTGCGGCGAGCGTCGCTGCGAGCGTGGAGGCGGCCTCGTCGGGGTCTTCGCGCAGCGCGCTCTCGAGCGACGCGAGGCGCGCCGCGAGGTTGCTCGCGCCCATCATGGCGGCGGCGCCGCGCAGCGCGTGCAGCGTGCGCTGGGCGGCGCGGGGATCGGCGACGGCGTTGACGATCGACGACGCGCGGCGCTCGACTTCGACTCGAAACAGCTCGCTGAGCTCGGGGTCGAGCGCGGTTCGCTCGTCGCTCATTGCTGGTCAACCTCCGCGCAGCGTGGCCGATAGCCGCGCGAGCGCCGCTTGAACGTCTTCGCCGCCGTCTTGTTGAGCGAGCGCGCGCGCGCGCGCCACGTCGGGGCCGAGCCGCTCGGCGCTCTGTTCGAGGCGCGAGACCAGGGCCTCGCTCTCGACGTCGAGCACTCGAAACGAGCTTGCCGCGTCGCGAAGGGCGTCGTCGGTGACGCGCACGGACTCCGCGGAGGCCGCGGCTCGTGTGACTTCGTCGGCGATTTGCCTGAGCGCAGCGCGGGCATCTTCGAGGCTCATCATCGAGCGCTGCGTGAGCTCGGCGGACGCCCGGAGGGCCTCGCCGATTTCGCGGGAGCTCATCGCCATACGCAGCGCGAGCCTGCGAATCTCGTCGCCGAGACCGCCGAGCGCGCGCGCGACCTCGCCGCCGACGCGCAGGCCTTCGATGCCGGTGTTGAGCGCGAGCAGCGCGATTCGATCGCCTGTGGCGGCGAGCTCAGCGGTCTCTTGCGCGAGGTCATCGAGTCGCGTCGAGAGAGGGCGGAGGTCGTCCGTGGTTCGGTCGAGGGCGAGGCGCTGGTGGTTTCCTGCGTTGGCCGCGCGCTCGACGGCGTCGATGATGGTGTTTGCGCGCGCGCCGACTCCGGTCGCCTCGTGCGCGGCGCGGACGAGAGTGCGGATGCGTTCGAGGGCGCTGGTGATCTTGGCTGCGGCGTCTTGGGGCGTGGACGTGGGCGGGCGATAGACGAGGTCGCCCTTGGCAAACGCCTCGAGCGCAGCGCGGAGGGCGTCGAGCTCTTCCTCTGTTTCGTCGCTTCGCGTACGGGGAGGGGCCGCGCTCGCGGTGGGGGCGGTCGCCGCGTCGGCGAGTCGGTCGGCGAGGGTGTGCAGGAGCGTTCGGAGGTCGTTCACTTCGTCACCGTGTGGGTGGGGAAAAGAGAGCGCGGGTGCATTGGCGCGGCGGACTCAGAGGGCTCGCGGCGAGCGGCGCATCGCTTCGCGGGCGCGACGAGCCAGCGCCGATGGATCGATGAGCTCTGTGCGCTCGGGGAGCGCAGCTACGAAGCCTGTGACGGAGTCGGCCGCCCATCCGACGTCGCCGAGCTCGGTGGAGGTGACGATGGCGACGAGCGTGCTCATCGCGTCGCGCGGCACGTCGATGACCTCGAACAGCGGAAACACGCGGCCGCGGTACGCGAACACGCCGAGCATCGCCTCGTGCTTCGTGGGAAACGGGCTGAGCTTCGGCGACGGGATCACCACGCGGACGTCCCTTGTGTGCACGGCGAGCGGGCGACCGGCCCGGACGAAGCTGACGAACTCGCCGGTCACGAGCCGCTCCTTCGGCGAATCAGCCGCGCGCGCCGGAGCTGAAAGACGGTTTTACACACGTCGAATGAATTCATGTGCGTACGCGCGATGAGGTCGTTGATCGTGCGTGCGCCGTCGAGCGCGTCGAGGACTCTGCGTTCACTCGGCGACAGTCGCGCTACGCCGACGCTCTCGACGACCCCGTGATCCACGGTGAACACGTCGTCGAACGAGCGCACCTCTTGCTCGATCTGGCCCCACTCGTCGACGCGTCGAAAGCCTTCGAGGACGAGCGCCTCGACTGGCAGCCCCAGCGCGGCGGCTTCTGCCTCGGGTCTGCGCACGCCCTGAATGAACTCGAACGAGCCGTCGCGCCACCGACACACTTCGTAGAGGATCTCGGAGGACTGCCGGGTGAGCAGGCGCTCGAGACCGTCGCGGTCGAGGCGCCCTGCCTGGATCAACGCGGCGCCGAGCCGACCGCGCACGCCCGAACGAAGCAATCCGTCGAGCTCGTCGCGCGTGACGACCCCGGCCGCGACCGCGTAGCGGCCGAGCAAGAACTCCGACGAGACGTTGCGCGCGAGGGCGAGCTCGATCGATCCGCGGTAGAAGCACAGCTCGACCGCAGCGTCGCCGCGCTTGACCGCGAGCACGCCGGTTTGCTGCTGAAACCTCAGCATCTGCAGCACCTCGCCGAGCGGAACGAGGTCGATCGCCCCTTCGAGGCCCACGCGTCGATCGCTCTCGATCACCTCGAGCGTGGCGCGGGCGCTCTCGACGATCGACCGGAGCTGATCGGCTGCGAGGCGATCGGCGAGCGTGAGCGCGAGCCTCGTGGGGTCGTGCGATGGCAGCGCGCGCCCGATCACTTTGACCAGGGCGTGCGCGAAGCGCTCGAGCGCTTCGACGCGGCGATCGGCTTCGGCGATGGCGGCCGAGCCCTCGCCGGTCACTTCGGAATCATCGATCGGCAACACGCCGATGACGGTCTTTTCGCTCTCGTCGAGGCCGCCGAGCCACGGCGCGGACGGGATCGCCTCCGGGGCTGCTTCTTCGCGGCTCGCGCGGGAGGTAGCCGGGGGGAGCTTGATCGCTTGGGTCGGCGTGCTTTCGAGCCTCGGCCTCGCGAGGACCGTCTGCGCGCGGTCGCGTTGCACCGGCGGAACGAAGGTCGGTTCGAGCGCGGCAGGCACCGGCGGTGGCGAGAGCGATTCAGCGCGGGCCGCGGCCTTCGCCGTTGGCGAGGGGGCGGACGAGACGCGCGGCGCAGGGCGAGCGGTCGACGTGTGCGGGGCTGGCGCTGGTGGCGGAATCGACGCGGTGCGACCGAGCTCTTCGTTGACCAACGTGACGGGCCGATGGCTCGGTCGGCTCCGCGCCGACAGTGCGTGGCCCACGACCGCGAGGAGGGCGTTGGGCTCGAAGGGCTTGGTGATCGCCTGCGCCGCCTGCGTCTGCTGCACGAAGCGCGGCCCGATGATGTCGGCTTTGGCGCTCATCAACACCAGAGGGAGCGTCCGAAGCGCGGGCATCGCGCGGATCGCCTGCGCGAGCTGATAGCCGTTGAGGCGCGGCATGACGAAGTCGAGCAGCGCCGCGTCGAACGATTCGCGCTGCAGTAGGTCGAGCGCCGCTTGTCCGTCGGGAGCCGAGCTGATCTCGTAGCCGGCCTCCTCGAGGATCGAGCGGACGAGGCGACGGATCGTGGCGCTGTCGTCGACGACCAAGACCCGGCCAGACATCGCTTCGAAGCCTCAACCTTTCTTCTTCACGCGAAGTTGCGATCCGCGAGAGCGCTCAACGCGAGCCTGGAGCGGACGAGCGCGAGTAGACTCTGTCTGCCTCGGGCGTTGCAAGGGTCAGCTTTGCCAGACATTCGCAGAAGCGAAAGTGACGGCAGCATTCTCGACGGTGTTGTCCCGATGGGTTTAGGGTGCCACCCGACGCGGTGATGGACCCTTCGAACGCACGAATCGTGATGGACGCTGACGAGATCGCGCGCGCGCTGCGGCGAATCGCTGGTGAAGTAACGGAACGCAACCGAGGGGCTGAGGCGCTTTGCCTCGTGGGGGTGCGCCGCGGGGGAGTTCCGCTCGCGTATCGACTGCGGGTGCTGCTGCGGGAGCTCGAGGGGAGGGATGTTCCCGTTGGAACCGTGGACATCAATTTGTATCGAGACGACCTCGGGGTGTCCCGCGCCGCGCCCGTTGTGGGTCGAAGCGACATTCACTTCGATCTCGACGGGCGGGTGGTCTTGCTCGTGGACGACGTTTTGTACACTGGCCGAACTGTTCGCGCGGCGATCGACGCGCTGATGGACTACGGACGGCCTCGCGCGGTGCAGCTTTGCTGCCTCATCGATCGCGGGCACCGCGAGCTGCCGATCGCCGCGGACTACGTGGGCCGGGTCGTCGCGACCGCCCGCGACGAGCGAGTCGACGTGGTCCTCGACTCAGAGGACAGCAGCCCCGATCGCGCCGAGGTGCGCTCGACGGGCGCCTCGAAGCCCGGCAAGGAGGCGGGCGCGCTGTGACAACCAAGCACCTGCTCGACATCGAGACGCTGGATACGCAGCGAATCGTGCAGTTTCTCGACACGGCGGAGGTGTTCTTCGATGTGTCGCGGCGCAAGGTTCGAAAGGTTCCGACGCTGCGCGGCAAGACGGTGATCAACCTCTTCTTCGAGGCGTCGACGCGCACGCGCACGTCCTTCGAAATCGCTGGAAAACGCCTGAGCGCTGACGTCGTCAACGTGTCTTCGTCCGGCTCGAGCGTGAGCAAGGGCGAGACGCTGCTCGACACCGTGAAGAACCTCGAGGCCATGCGCCCCGACGTGCTCGTGATCCGTCACTCTTCCAGCGGCGCTCCGCACTTCGTCGCGAAGAACACAGCGTCGAGCGTCATCAACGCCGGCGACGGGACGCACGAGCACCCCACGCAAGCGCTGCTCGATGCGTTTACGATTCGTCGCGCCAAGGGATCGATCCGCGACCTCGTCGTGACCATCACCGGCGACGTCACTCACTCGCGCGTCGCCAGGTCGAACGCGCACTTGCTCACGAAGTTGGGCGCCAAGGTCCGTGTTTGTGGTCCGCGCACGATGATGCCCGTCGGGATCGAGCAGCTGGGCGTCGAGGTGTTCGACGACTTCGCGCGCGCGGCAGAGGGCGCGGACGTGCTCATGATGCTGCGCATCCAGCGCGAGCGCATGGGCGAGGTGCTGTTTCCCACGGCGCGCGAGTACTCTCGGCAGTTCGGGCTCGGAAGGCGCGTACTGTCCATGGCCAAGCCCGACGCCATCGTGATGCACCCCGGCCCGATGAATCGCGGCGTCGAAATCGACCCCGAGGTCGCCGACGGCCCGCAGAGCGTGATCCTCGATCAGGTCGAAGCCGGCGTCGCCGTGCGAATGGCCACGCTGTACTTGCTCGCGGGTGAGGCCGGGCAAAGCCCGCTTTCCTGAGCAAACGCTGCGTTCGGTCGCGCAGCGCGCGTCGGGCGCGGTGTACACTCGTCGGGCAATGGCGACGATTCCCGGAGCGCGTCGCGCTCGTTCGGCAACTAGCGCGGGTCTCTCGACCACCAACCGCTTCGAGCTCTTGAGAGACGAGCGAGGCCTCTCGACCACTGAGTACGTCATCGTGCTCGCGCTCATCGCGATCGGCGCGGTCGCTGCGTGGCGCGGCTTCGGTGCGAGCGTCCGCGCGAAGGTCGATCGCGGAGGCGGTGAGGTCGCTGGGCTCGAAGGAAGCGCCGCCGGCGGCGAGGGCGCGGGCGCAGGATCCGGCGACTTCTCTGGCGGAGCCGGCGGAGGCAGCGGAAGCTCGGCGGGCGGTGGAGCCGGATCCGGCGCTGGCGGCGCAGGTGGCGCGGGTGGCGCTGGAGGTTCCAATGCTGGCGGCGCGGGCGCTGCGGGCGGTGCGACAGGCGCTGGAGGTGCGGCTGGTGCGCAGGGTGGCGCCGCGGGCGCTGCGGGTGGCGCCGGTGCTGCGGCTGGTGCGGCCGGCGCGGGTGGCGCTGCGGGAGCCAACGCGGCGAACGCAGCGCAGAACAACTCCAACGTGTCCCAAGGCGGCGCGACAGACATCGATCGCGCCAACGAAGCGCTGGATCGTCAGGCCGCCGAAGAGCTTCGCGCGCGCAGGATGATCGCGTTCGGCGTCGCTGCGATCTGCTTGCTGAGCCTCATCGGCCTGGCGATCTACAACCAGTACCGCGCGAAGAAGATTCGCGAAGAGGCGATGCGTCAGAAGGACATGGCCGCCAAGCAAGCGGCGTTCGCACACAGCCTCGACGGGATGTCGTCGGTGAGCATGACGCCTCCGCCGACGATGGGCTCGGGTGCGTCGGCGCCTGCTTCGGACAGCCTCGCAGACATCACCATTCCACCACCCCCGAAGGCATGACCATGACGGTGCAGACGAAGGCGATTCGGCGTTCGGGCAAGGCGGTCGTTTGTTCTCTCTGCGTGCTCGCGTCAGCGGGCGCCGCGCGCGCGCAGAGCGTGGCCGATCTCGACCCACATATTCGAGTGACCGCATCCTCGATGCCGGCGCCTGTCATCACCATCCGATGGAACGCGTCGACGGTCGCACAGTCGTTCATCGTTCGCCGCCGCGAGTCGCCCGAGGATGGCTTCGCGATGGTGGCGATGCTCGGTCCGACGGCGACCAGCTACGAGGATCGTTCGGTGATGGCCGGGCGCAGCTACGAGTACGCCGTGCAGCGTCGCTCGCCGATGGGCGCGACGATCGCGAGCGGCGAGGCGTATGTGCTCGCGGGCATCGACATCGGGTTTCGCGACGACCCAGGTGTTGTCGCGGTGGTCGTCGATGAAGAGACGGCGGCCGCGCAGGCGATGAAGCTCTCGCGCTACGAGGACGATCTGCGCGCGGACGGATGGAGCGTCGTCTCCGTGCGCGTTCGCCGGACCGCGACGCCGCCGATGGTTCGCGCGGCGCTGCAGATGGTCGCGACCGAGCACGGCGATCGGTTCGCGACGGCGGTGCTGCTCGGCGCGGTTCCTCGGGCGTTTTCTGGGCAGCTCCGCCCCGACGGCCACAGCGATCACGAAGGCGCGTGGCCGGCGGATGCGTACTACGCCGACCTCGACGGGACCTGGACCGACACCCGTGATTACCCCGGCATGAACTTCAACGCCAACCGCGCTGGCGACGGAAAGTTCGATCAGTCCGTGATCCCGTCGACGCTCGAACTGGCCGTGGGGCGAGTCGACGCCGAGGGCATGACCGCGTTCAACGCGATGCCGACGGAGCTGATTGGCCGCTACCTCGATCGCAATCACGCGTATCGCGTCGGAGAGTTTACGGCGCGTCCGAGGACGTGGGTGTCCGACTCGTTTGGGTACTTCATGGGCGAGGCGTTTTCTCGCGCCGCGTGGCGCGATGGAAACGTGGTGTTCGGCGCGGACCCCGAGTCTGGCAGGCCGTTCTTCGATGCGCTCGAGGACCCCGCGGGCGGCTACGCGTTCGCCTTCGGATGCGGCGGCGGCAATCCTCAGGGCGCCGCGGGCGTCGGCAGCACGATGGACTTCGCGCGCCGAATGCCGCGATCGGTGTTCGTCGGACTATTCGGCTCGTACTTCGGCGACTGGGCGTACGCGAACAACTTTCTTCGCGCGCCGCTGTTCGCGCAGCCCGGCGCGCTCGCGTCGCTCTGGTTCGCGCGCCCGTGGGCACATTTGCACGGACTGGGCGCGATGCGGTCGTTTGGAGACGAATATCTCAGGACCGTTCAAGGCTCGGGCTACGACGTCGGCGCCGCGCGCATGGGCGTGCACCAAGGCTTGATGGGCGACCCGACGCTGCGGATGTTTACGACGCGTCCGCCGACGATGTTGCGCGCGACCGCGACCGACGACGGCGTCGCGCTCGCGTGGGGAGCGTCTCCCGAGTCGGGGATCGTCGGCTATCATGTGTTTCGCGTCGAAGCGTCGCGCGTGGATCGCGCAGCGGCGCAGCGGTTGACCATGACGCCCGTCACCGAGACGTCGTTCGTGGATCGCTCCGGGACGCCGTCAGTCGAGTACCGATATCGCGTCGTGGCTGTCGCGCGTATCACGACCGGCTCGGGCTCGTACGACAACCACTCGCTCGGCGTGAGCGCGCGAGCGGCTCCGCGCGCGCCGGCGCTCGACGCTGGAGCTGCGACGGACGCGAGCGGACCTGCGAGCGACGGATCGGCGGCTGACAGCGCGTCGGACGCTTCGTCGAGACCGCCTTCGTCGGCCGGTTGTGGCTGCGCTGTCGCCGGTCGCTCGTCGCGTGTTCCGGTGAGCGGCTCGATCGTCGCGGTCGTCGCGATGGCGCTCAGCGCACGTCGCTCACGACGCGGGCGCGGTCGAAGCGGCGCGTGAGGTCGTTTTTCACCGCGAGGCCCATCAGCGCGAGCAGCACGACGAGCCCTGCGAGCGACGCGAGCCTCCGCGTGCGCAGCGTGAGCGGCCGGCGCCGCACCGCCTCGGCGCCGTAGAACAAGAGATGACCTCCGTCGAGCGTGGGGACGGGCAAGAGGTTGAGCAGCCCGAGGTTGATGGAGATGAGCGCCATCAAGCGCAGAAAGCCAGCGACGCCCTCTCCGGCCGTGGACGCGCTCGCGTCGTAGATGGCGATCGGACCGCCGACGGAGCTCGCGGGGACGCGCCCCTGAACGACGCGCCAGATCGCCAGCGAGAGAAAGCCGAGCGCGTGCGCGGTCTCGCGGACCGCCGCGCGCGCAGCACCAGAAAACAAGTGCGGGTTCTCGATGGGCGGCTCGAGCGGCGCCACGGGCCTTCGAAAGCGCTGACCGAACTCGTCGGTGAACTCTTCGCGCGCGACGCGAAACGCGCCTGCGACCTCGCGGCCGTCGCGCCGAAACGAGATCGAGTGCGTGCGGTTCGGGTCGTCGAGCAGCGCTTCGCGAAGGGCCTCCCACGAGGGCGGAGCTACGCCGTCGACGGCGAGGATGCGGTCGCCTCGGCGCAGTCCCATCGCGTACTCGGGGCTGCCGGCGGGCACATCAGCGACGTACAGGTCCGTCGACTCGATGCCCGTGCGCGACGGAACGTCTCCGTCGCCAGCCTCGGGCGTGAGCATCGAGAGCCCGGGGTCGAACACCTCGAGGTCGCACAGCCCGCCGAGCGCAGCGTTGATCGCGACGGGGCGCACGAAGGCGACGGGGACCGAGCTGCCGCGAGAGACCGCGAGCAGTCGCTCGAGCTCGACCGCGCGAGAGAGCGGTCGACCCGCGTACGAGAGCACCAGGTCGAACGTTCGAAGGCCCGCGACGGCGCCGGGCGATCGCGCGTCGCGCACGGCGATCACCGGAAGCGCGAAGCCCGCTGCGATCCCAGCGCGCCCTGCGAATTCGACGACGTCGAGCGGCTGATCGAGCTTGACCGACAGCGGCGTGATCGTGACCTCGACGGGCTGGCCCGAGCGCTCGATGCGCATGCGCATCGGGCGACCCGGAGACGACGCGATCTGCTCGCGGATGCCTTGAAAACTGAACACCTCGCGGCCGTTGATCGACAGCACGCGGTCGCCCGGTTGGAGCTTGCCGTCCGCCGGGTGTCCGGGGACGACGGTCCCGATGATCGGCGGGGTGAGCGTTCGGTGCCCGAGCGCCACCATGAAGTAGAGCAAGAGCGGAAACGCCAGGGACATGAGCGGTCCGGCGAGCACGATGAGCGTGCGACGAAGCACGCTCTGCGCGGCGAACGCCTTGGTGGCGTCCGCGGTAGGGACCGGGTCATCGGGGTCCTCGCCGAGCATCTTCACGAACCCGCCGAGGGGCAGAAGGCCGATGCGATACTCCGTTCCACGCCAGCGGACGCCGAAGATTCGCGGGCCGAATCCCAGAGAAAACTGCAGGACTTTGACGCCGAACAGCCGCGCGGCGAGGAAGTGCCCGAGCTCGTGCACGAACACCAACACACCGACGAGCGCGACGAACCGCAGGAAGTTCACGGGACCGGAGGTGATATATATCGCGCGGCGCGGCGTTCGTGCTGCCATCGCACGGCGCGCCCGACCGTCAGGATGCAAATCAACGAAGAAGTCCTCGGACTCGTGCGGAAGTTCATGCGCGAGCTCGTTCCGTTCAACGGCTTTTTGGGAATCGAGGTCGACTCGCTCGGCGAAGGGCGCGCGCAGCTGTCGTTGCCGTTTCGGCCCGAGTTCATCGGCGACTCGACGCGCAACCCGCCTGCGCTTCACGGCGGTCTGCTCGCGACGCTGCTCGACACCTGCGGCGGCGCCGCGGTGTGGACGACGGTGAACCCCACGGACAAGGTCTCGACCATCGACATGCGCGTGGACTATCTGCGGCCCGGTCGGGGCGAGCTGCTCGTGGCCGAGGCCACCGTGATTCGCGCTGGCAACCGCGTGGGCGTCACGACCATGCGCGCGTTTCATCCGAGCGCTCCGTTGGAGTCCATCGCGGAGGCGCGCGGCGTCTACAACATCAGACGCGCGGGAGACTGAAGGCCGTGAGCGACGAGGTCGACGAGCGCTTCATGCGCGAGGCGCTCGTCGAGGCGCGAGTCGCCGCGGCGCGCGGCGAGGTTCCTGTGGGCGCGGTGCTCGTCGACGCGAGCGGCACGGTGGTCGCGCGCGCGCACAACCTCCGCGAGACGCTCGAGGACCCAACGGCGCACGCCGAGCTCCTCGCGCTTCGTTGGTGCGCGATGGATCGACGAAGCTGGAGGCTCTCGGACGTGACCGTGTACGTCACGCTCGAGCCGTGTCCGATGTGCGCGGGCGCCCTGGTGAACGCCCGCGTCGCACGGGTGGTCTGGGGCTGTGACGACCCGAAGGCGGGCGCGGTCACGAGCCTGTTCTCGATCGGCGTCGACCCGAGGCTCAACCACCGATTCGCGATTCGATCGGGCGTTCTCGGGGAAGAGTGCGCTCGAGAGCTCAAGCAGTTCTTTCGTAATCTCAGGGAGAAAAAGTGATGACCGAGCCGAGCGCGCAGCGCGAAGGTCCAGCGGCGGCCGACCCCGCCACCGAAGAAGACCCAGAGCGCAAATGGTTGCGAGAGGTGTACGCCGGCGATTCGGCGCGGCAGCTCACGGTGCGCGCGGTGATCGCGGGCATGGTGCTCGGGGGCATCTTGTCGCTGTCCAACTTGTACGTGGCGCTGCACACGGGCTGGTCCTTTGGCGTCACGATCACCGCGGGAATCCTGGCGTTCGCGTTCTTCTCGACGCTCGAGCGAATCGGCTTTCTCAAGACGCCGTTCGGCATGCTCGAGAACAACGCGATGCAGTCGGTCGCGTCCGCCGCCGGCTACATGACGGGCGGAGGAACGGTCGCGGCGATCCCTGCGTGGATGATGGCCACCGGCCAGCCGATGCCGGCGCACGTGATGTTCTTCTGGATCGCGGCCATCGCGATGCTCGGCGTGTTCATGGCGATCCCCATGAAGCGCCAGATGATCAACCGCGAGCAGCTGAAGTTTCCGTCGGGCATCGCCGCGGCCGAGACGCTCAGGACCCTTCACGCCTCGTCGCACGGCGGCGGAGACGGAGGAAAGACGCGCTCGCTCATGATCGGCGCTGCGCTGGGCGCGCTCATGACGTGGCTTCGCGAGGCCAAGGCTCGATGGATGCCCTTCAACATTCCTGAGCAAATCGCCCCGCCGTTTACGTGGATGGGCGTGCCTTGGAAGAAGTGGACGCTCACCTTCGACACGAGCCTGCTCTTGCTCGCGGCGGGCGCGATCATGGGCTGGCGCTCGGCGTGGTCGATGATGCTCGGGACGCTGTTCAACTACTTCGCGCTCGCTCCGTACGGGCTGAAGATCGGCGCGATCGCCGAGGTGAAATACAAGACGATCGTCGGTTGGACGGTCTGGTACGGATCGTCGCTGTTGCTCGTCGCGGGGCTGCTCTCCTTTGCGTTCTCTGCCAAGCAGATCGGACGGGCGTTCAAGGACCTCGGCAGAGTGTTCGTCAGAAAGGGCGATGCCGCTGGCGATCCGCTCGGCAAGGCAGGGGGGCCGTATCGCAAGGGCGCTGATGGCAAGCCCGAGGAAGAAGATCCGCTCGCGAAGATAGAGGTGCCTGCCTCGTGGTTCGCGACCGGCATGCTGATCTTCACGCCGATCGTGATGGTCCTCGGCATGTTGTTCTTCAACATGTCCTGGTGGATGGGGCTGCTCGGGGTGTTCATGAGCTTCTTCATCGCGCTCGTCGCGTCGCGCGCGACGGGAGAGACGGACACGACGCCCACCGGAGCGCTCGGAAAGATCACGCAGATCGTCTTCGGAGTAGCCGCTCCCGGCTCGGTGACGATCAACTTGATGGCCGCCAACCTGACGAGCGGCGTCGCGATTCACTCTGCAGATTTGCTCACCGATCTCAAGTCTGGGTATCTGCTCGGCGCCAAGCCGAGGCAGCAGTTTCTGGCGCAGTTCTTCGGAGTGCTCGCGGGGTCGCTCGCGGTGGTGCCGGCGTTTCGACTGCTCGTCCCGAGAGCGGACGTCGTTGGCACGCCGAGCGCGCCGGCGCCTGGCGCGATCTCGTGGTTCTCTGTCGCGCAGGTGCTCGGGCAGGGGCTCTCGCGGCTGCCGACGAGCGCGCGCTGGCTGATCCTCGCGGGCTCGCTCACGGGCATCGCGCTGGTGCTCATCGAGCGGGCTTTTCCCAAGTGGAAGTCGTACATCCCGAGCGCGACTGGCTTCGGTCTGGCCTTCACCTTGCCGGGCAACAACGCGGTCTCGATGTTCGTCGGCGCCTTGATCGCGCTCTACCTCGAGAAGAAGAAGCCGACGCTCGCCGAGAAGTACATCATCACCGTCTCGTCCGGGATCATCGCGGGAGAGAGCTTGCTCGGCATCGTGATCGCTGTCCTGCGCGACGTGCTTCACGTACTTCAGCACTGAGACGGGCGTCGCTCACATCCGCGTGAGCTTCAGGGCCCAGACGGCCATGACCACTTGACCGATGTCGCGAGAGAGCGACGCGAGCTCGAAGTGCGAGGTGTCCGGGTCGCCGTCGTCATCGCCCGTGAAGAGCACGCGGAGCTTCTCGATGATCGTGAGCTCCCGCGGCGCGGGCGCCGTCGCTGCGCCGAGCTTGACGTTGACGATCCCGCTGCCGTCCTCGCGAAGCTCCATGCTCACCGCGAGGTCCTTCGCGACGTCCACGCCCGGAACGACGAACACCGCCCGCTCGCGCCCGCCTATCTCGCCGATCTGCAGCTCTCTCGGCGGCTGCGCGGCGAGCGAGTGCGCGAGCACCTGCGCGGCGTCTTCGAGGGCTGCCCGGCGGACCGCCGCGGTGGACGAGGGAGGATCGCCGACGAGGTACGCCCTGCGCTTGGGCGCGCTCGCGTAGCTCTCGGACCGCGCGTCGTCGCGAACGAGCGTGAGCTGTTGGACGTGCAAGATGGGCGTTGCAGCGCCTGGGATGAGCGCGGCGATCGCGACGTGCTTTCCTGCGAGGGCGAGGCCGTGCATCGCGGGAAACTTCGATCGCACCGTGCGCGTCTTGCCGTCATCGAACACCGTGACGACCACCTCGCGAGTTTCTCCTGCTTCTTCGTGGGCGATCACGAAGGTCGATCCCCCTGCATGCACGACCCGCACTGCGCCGAGCGTGCTTCGCGTCCCGGCCGCGAGCGGAACGGAGTTGAGCTCGCTTCGAAGGTCGCTCGCCACGGTGCGAACGCGGACGTCGTTGTCCCGTCGCGACACGATCGCGATCCTCGAGCCTCCGCCCGCTGCGCAGACGAAGCGCTGCCCGCCGCCGAGCGAGAGCGTCTTGTGTTCGACGCCATCCTTTCGAAGCGCGCACAGGTCGACCTCGTCGTCGCGATCGGTGGTGTAGATCGCGACGGCGCCGTGAACCGTCGCGCACGCGGCGAGCAGCGCTCGCGCCGTGTTGCTCGCTTGGACCGGTCCGTAGGTCTGCTGCCGCGACGTGACGTCGAACATCGAGACCGCGCTGCCGTTGCCTCGCTCGCCGCTCGCGCGAAGCACGCGAATCGCCCCGTCGATCCAAAGCGGAAAGGTCGACGTCTGCTGCGCTGCGCCCCACTCCTTTGGCGCCAGGCGCACCGTCGCGCCGCCGGGCTCTGGCTTACCCACGAGCACGCCGGCGCTCGAGGCGAGCAGCCACACGCGATCAGTGACGACCACGCGGCTCGTTTCGTCGAAATCGCCGTCGATCCACAATCGCGTGCTCTGCGCGTCGGTGCCGTGCGCGGCGAAGGTCCATCGCTCGACGCCGCCGTCGCGTTGGCAGAGGACAGTGTACGCATCGCCGTCGATTCCGAAGCCGACGACGGGGGGCGCTGGGGAGCGGACTGGCGCGTGATCGTCGGTCGGACCCGGAGACTGGCGAAAGACCATGGAGCGCGTCGCGAAGCGTGCGCGAACGTTCTGGACTGCGCAACCGTTTGCCGCGGAGAACGGGCCGCTGTTCGCGCGACGACTCGTTGCTGTCTCGCGCGGGTACCGTTCAGCGCCGCCTCGATCGGGCCTTTGTTTCGACCGCCACCCGGGCGGTCCTTTCGGTCATCAGCCTACGGCGCGACAGCCTGCTGGACAGCCGTTGGCAGGGTCGCACGTCGTGCCCACGCACGAATGCATCGAGCCGTCGACCATCGTCTGATCGGGGATGCAGAAGAGCGGGGAGATGCAGGACTCGCAACCCGCGGACGGGCAATCGCTCGCCTGACATACACGCATCGGACAGCTCGCGCTGGAGCCTGCCCTCGGTCGGCACGCGATCCCGATCGCGCCCTCGAACTCGTTGGCGACGCAGAGTCGGCAGTCCGCCGAGCACGCGCCGTTCGTGCACGGCGCGCCGCAGCTCTCGAGCCCGCCGTCCACGACCCTTCCGCAAAGCACGCGGTCGAACGGGGGAGTGCTCGTCGCGTCCTGCATCGAGCAGCTGCCGTCGCTCGGCGCGCTGTCCTGCATGGCGATGTCCTGCGTCGAGCCGTCGGTCGGAGCCGGGCTCGGGCTGCACGAGACCGCGCCTCCGCTCGCGATGGTGGTGATGATCAACGCCGCAGGGATACGAAGTTGCTTCATGGCTCTCGATGATAGTTCAGCTAGCGCTGCCCAGCGTCGCGCTGGACCTCGCGAATGAAGGTCGATCGCTCGCCGCGAAGGGTTCCCGCGACGGGAAAGCGCGCGAGCTGCTCGGCGTTTTGCACGATGGTGCAGCGCGAGCGTTGGAGCGCGGCAGCGACGTCCTCGGTGGGCGACACGATGAGGGTGATCGAGACGGTGTTGCCGTGGATGAGCACCGCCTCCATCAGGCTCGCGCCCTCGCGTCGCCACGTGAAACGCCGGATGGGCGGGGCCTCTTCGGTCTCGGGGCAGTCCCAGATTCCCGTCGGTCGCCCGTAGTTGTGCTGCAGCGCTGCGAAGTGGGGCCCGAGCGCGTCCGGGTCGTCGAGCCGCGACATGAACTGCACCTGCGTGATCAGGTCGCTCGGCGACAGGACGTAGACGATTCGCGCGCCGTTGGAGTCGTCCTCTTCCCAGAGCGATCCGCCAGACGCCGTCTGTCGTCCGCGTTGGACCGCGCGGCGCGCGGCGCGGAGGTCTCTGAGAGACATTCCGATGTAGATGTCGCGGTAGCCCTCGGGCATGAGCTGCTGCGATTGCTCGCCGATGCGCTGAAGCTCGACGGCCGCGGACACGCCGCTCATCCGAGGCCGACCCGAGTCTGGCCGCTCTCCGCCGCTGCCGCTGCCGGTCCCATAGCTTGATTGTGTGTGCGCTCCCGCGTCGGCGGTGTCTGGCGAGCTTGGGCCGTCGGCCCGGCTGATGAGCCACCAGCCTGCGCCCATCACGACGCCGATGATGACCAAGGCGCCGATGAGCCTCGTAGCGAGCTCCTTCATCGAGCCTCCTCGCGATCGAACCGAACGAACACTTCGCGGTTGCCCGCCGGGCCGTGCACGGGGCTATCGCACTGTCCACGGTCGATGAGACCGAGGCTCTTCGCTGAGTCCACGACGATGGCGACCGCCTTGGCGCGAAGCGCGTCGTCGCGCACGACCCCGCCGCGGCCGACCTCTTTGGGCCCGAGCTCGAACTGGGGTTTGACCATGGCGAGCACGGTAGCCCCAACGTCGAGGATCGGCACGACGGCGGGCAGGACCTTGGTCAACGAGATGAACGACAGGTCCATGACCACGAGCGAGACCTTCTCGGTGACGACCTCGGCGAGCGCGAGTCGCGCGTTGATTCCCTCGTGCACAATGACGCGAGGATCAGCCCGGAGCCTTTCGTGCAGCTGTCCCTTTCCGACGTCGACCGCGTAGACCCGCGTGGCGCCGCGCTGGAGCAGCACGTCGGTGAAGCCGCCAGTGGAGGCGCCCACGTCGGCGCAGACGCGCCCAGCCGGGTCGACGGCGAGGGGATCGAGCACTCCCGCGAGCTTGAGCCCGCCGCGAGACACGTAGGGGCACGCGTCGCCGCGGACCTCGAGCTCCACCGATTCGTCGAGGGTGGTCCCGGACTTGTCGACCCGTTGGTTCTTCGCGAACACGCGGCCAGCGAGCACGAGCGCCTGCGCCTTCTCGCGAGACTCGGCGAGGCCCCGAGCAACTAGCAACCGATCGACTCGCTCGCGGGCCACCGGCGCGTCACCGTGCGATTCGGCTCAGGATGAAGGCGCCGATCGCGAGCGTCGCGACGGCGCTGAGGACGAGCGCGAGGAGTCTGCGCATGGTGATCGCGCGGTCCTGCGCTTGTTGCTGCGCGACGAGGATCGGATCGGGCACCATCGCGTTGGGCGGCGGGATCATCGACGGCAGCGGGAGCGGCGGAAAATTCACCGGAAAGTCCTCGACAGGCGGCGCGATGCTCGTGTGCGCGGTGGTCGGCGCGATCGGCAGCGTCACGGGTGTGGGCCGGGGCGCAGCGTCGAACGTCGGCGACGGACTCCCGTCGACACGGTCGTCCTCGAGCCGCTCCGAGGGCGGCGCGAAGATCTCGCGTGTGTCCGTGGGCTCGGGCTGGGACGCTTCGAGCGCGATCGCCGCCCGCTCGCGAGCGCGGCGCAGCTCGAGGATGTCCTGCCCGAAGTGCTGCACGACGAACTCGCCGAGCCCGATGGGCGTCGCGTGAAGCCCGTTGTCCATCGCGTACTCGTCGAGCTCGCGGGCCATGGCGATCGCCGTCGGAAAGCGATCTCCCGGTGATTTCGTAAGACCGCGTCGGACGATGGTGCGAAGGCGCTCGAAGTCGGGCAGCGGCTTGTCGGGCAGCTCTGGGGCGGTGCCTTCGCGCGCGAGCGTAATGAGGTCGGCCGTCGGCGTCGCGCGGTACATGCGTCGCCCTGCGATGAGCTCCCACAGGATGACGGAGGCCGAGAAGATGTCCGCGCGCGCGTCGACCGAGTCCCCGCGCGCGTGCTCGGGAGCCATGTAGCTGGCCTTGCCTTCGATCGTGTCTTGCGAGAAGTCGCCGGAGTTGATGGCGCGCGCGATGCCGAAGTCGCAGAGCTTCACCTCGCCCTCGAACGAGATGAGCACGTTGGACGGAGAGACGTCGCGGTGCACGATGCTGAGCGGCCTGCCGTCGTCGTCGCGCTTTCGATGGGCGTAGTCGAGCGCCGAGAGCGTCTCTCGCACGATGAGCAGCGCGAACTCGAACGGCAGCGGGACGCGCTGCTTCGAGCACCGCTTGAGCAGCTCGTTGAGGTCGAAGCCCTCGACGTACTCCATCGCGATGTAGAGCCGGCCTGCCTCGCGGCCGAGGTCGAAGGTCTGCACGACGTTTCCGTGCGAGAGCTGCGCGGCGAGCTTGGCCTCTTGAACGAGCAGCGCGCTGAACTTCTCGTCGTTGGCGAGCCTGGGCAAGACGAGCTTGACGACCGCGAGCCGCGACACGCCGCTCTGCGTGCGCCCGCGAGCGAGGAAGATCTCCGCCATTCCGCCGACGCCGATGCGATCGACGAGGACATACTGCGACCCGAACGGGCGCGGCAGCGCCTCGGAGGCGCCATTGGCAGTAGTAGGAGTGACCTCGGTCATCGCGGCGAGCGGGCGTTTTGTACCGCAGATCGATTCGACCGCGGAGCAAGAACGCCGGAGGTCGCCGCCATCTGTCAGCGAGCGCGAGAAGCGACCAGGACTTCGACCTGTCCGTCGCGGGTGTCGACCACGCCTTCGTCGCCGGTTTCGAGCTGTCCGCGAAGGACGGCGTCAGCGATCGGGGCCTCGACGAGGCGGGCGATGGCCCTGCGCATCGGACGGGCGCCGAGCGAGGGGTCGTAGCCGCCCTGATCGAGCAGGTATTCGATGAGTCCGGGGCCCGCAGTGAACACGACGCCGCGGTCGGCGCGGAGGCGCGCGAACGAATCGGCGAGCATTCGGCGGGCGATTTCGCGGAGATCCTCGCGCGCGAGCGGGGCGAATACGATGGGCTCGTCGATGCGGTTCCAAAGCTCGGGCGGCATCGAAGCGCGCGCGGCGTCTCGCACCCGCTCGGTCAACGCTTGGGCGTCGTTGGTCGCCGGCGAGGACGCTGTGTCTTGCCCGAACCCGATTCGACGCTCGGTGGCCTTGGGCTTGGCCTCGTACACGTCGGCGCCGAGGTTGGAGGTCATCACGATCACGGTGTTGCGAAAGTCCGCGGTCCGGCCGCGACCATCGGTCATCCGGCCCTCATCCAAGAGCGCCAGAAGAGACTCGAGCACGTCTCGGTGCGCCTTCTCGATCTCGTCGAGCAGGATGAGCTGATAGGGGCGCTTTCGAACGGCGTCGGTGAGCTGGCCGCCGTCGTTGTAGCCGACGTATCCGGGAGGCGCTCCGACGAGGCGCGAGACCGAGTGGGCTTCGCTGAACTCGGCCATGTCGAAGCGCGTCATCGCTCCGGCGCCGGGGAAGAGCGCGTCAGCGATCGCCTTGGCGCACTCGGTCTTTCCGACGCCGGTCGGGCCGAGAAACAAGAACGTCCCGATCGGACGCGACCCGCGAAAGCCGACGGCGTTGCGGCGCAGCGTGTCGGACACCCGTCGAATCGCGTGCTGGTGACCGACGAGCTTCTCCGAGAGCGCGCCCTCGAGGCCGAGCAGTCGCTCGTGGTCGGTGCTCGACACGCGCTCTGGCGGAAGGCCGCCAACCTCGGCGACCACCGAAGCGACCGTCTCGCGCGACAACGCCGGGGCCTGCGCTCGTCGCGCGCG
>LNEO01000138.1 GCA_001465015.1 Deltaproteobacteria bacterium Ga0077539
TTGCAACTCCCAATCGCCGTCTCAGCGGTGCAGTGTTCGGCGCCTCTGGGAGATCCGGGCATCTTCTGCGCTCGTGAGCAGGATGGGAATCACACCCCGCACGACGTCAGGCTCGCGCCGAGCGTCGCGCAGACCCTCGAGCTGGACCTGACGAATGGAGCGACTATCGCGAGGACCGTGCGGACCGTGGCGCTGCGCGTTCGGTTGGGATCACGGTGGCAAAGGATGCGGTTTCGGCCGGCGGTGTTCGTGCTCGCAGCGGGCGAGCATCGCCGGGTGTCGGTGCGGTTCGACTTCGAGCAGCGACTGCGGCTGGCCGTCGGACGGGGAACAACGGTGGAGCTGCGTCTCGATGGTGCAGCGGTCGAGCGCGTGAGCGCGACGCTCGCTGCGCCGGATCGGTGCCTACGGTGTCGAGAGCCGAGGGATGCAGCGGGCGGACTGTGAGCGCGAAGGGGGACACTGATGCGTGGACAGCGCATCGCATCTCGTGGGTCGCGAGATCGTGCGGGGCGGGGCCGATCGCTACGTCCAGCGAGGGGCACGCCGTGACTCACGAGCGCTATTCCTTCGAAATACCCCAAAAACCTCGGCCCCCAGCGCGGGGGCATATCTGCCCTCTTTTGGGCATATCTGCCCTTCGAGGAGCCTGGCACCCCCAGCCGCGCGCCCGCGCTCGAGCTGTTGCCGTCGACGAAGAAGATCTTCGACGCGGACTCGCACGGGATTTTCGCGACACACCGACTCCTCGATCGATGGGGCTGCTCGAAGTTCTGCGGTCGGTTCGCTGTGCGAGCTTGGCTCGTCGCGAACACCAATACGTTCGCGACGCTCACTCGGGTTTCTCCGAACGAGAGTCGACTGGATGACTGTGCAACGGCCTCGTTGGCTCCCGGCCTTCGCTGCGCTCCTTGGATTCTCACTTACAAAACTTCGGCACCGTTGAGGCGCTCACTCCCAGGCGTCCGTCGTCCCGAGCAGAGCGCGGTTGAAGTCGGGGCGTTGGATGCGAAAGTCGAGCGGCTCGACGCGAGAGACGCAGCCCTGATCGAGGGGCGCCGTCGGGTTCTCGATGAAGCTCATGATCAGGCGCATCCCGCAGGAGCGTCGCTCGCCCCGCTCGTCGACGAAGGGCGAGGAGACAAACGTCGTGTGCGTCGCGGAAGCAAACTCGACCCAGTGCTGATTCGCACCGCGAAAGCGCTCACGAAACGGCCTCGTTTTGCGCAAGAGCGTCGCCGGGTCGAGCCCGCCGTTGAGCATGAGCATCGGCGTGGTCGTGGTGGCCCACTGCTCGCTGAGCGGGTCGGTGTACGTCGGCCACCGTCCGAGATTGACTTGAAACAGCGCTGTCACGTCACGGGACGCGACCGCGTTCTCACGGATCGCCTCGAGCATCGCTGGCGTCGGCTCGGGGCGCTCGTTGAACTCGCTCAGCGCGATGTTGTGCGTCAGCACCCAGCCCCACCGTCGCAGCTCTTCGGGCGGCTCTTGCGGCGCAACGACGTGACCGAGCACCGTCCGAAGCGCGGCGGCGTCTCGAGGCTCGCAGCGATCTGCGCGGTAGATCAGCGCAGGCACGTAGACCCGGTTCGCCGCGTCCATCAAGAAGGACGCGAACAGCTTGCGCAACAGCACGTGCGTCGGCGCCTGCGGGACGGCCGCGGCCGCGCAGTGACCCATCCTCAATCGTCGAAACACATCCTGGGCCTTGCCCCAGGGGTCGGGTCCCAGCTTCGATCGGCAGAAGGTGTCCGCGGCACACGCATTCAAGAAGTCTCGCGCGGCTTCGTTGGAGTCCTCGTCCTGGCGCAGAAGGCTCAGCCCGGGAGACGCGATCGAGTCGAGCACGACGCCGTTGGCCAGCGTCGGATAGAGCTGCAAGAAGCGGTGCGCGAGGTAGGTTCCATAGGAGATTCCCAGGACGAACACGGGTTGATCGGGCCTGCGCGTCGCCTGGATCCCGAGGCCTACGTCGTTGGCCGCGTTGGTCGTCGAGAAGTGCCGCAGTCGATCGCCCCACCGTGCGCGCGCCGTCGCGAGGCACGCAGGCCACTCTTCCGCGGTGATCTCGAGGCCGCCCGGGCTCGTGGCCGCTTCTTGCTCGGGACACTCGATCCGCGTCGATCGACCCGTCCCACGGTGATCAGGGAAGTAGAAGTCCACGTCCGGAAACCGCGTTCCGATCGCCTCCGAGAGCCCCTCGAACACGAGCCCCGACGCGCCCGGACCGCCTTGCAGCATCCACAACGCTCGCAGACCCCGCCCGCCCGCCGGTCGATAGCGCTTCACGAAGTACTCGATCGTCTCGCCGTTCGGCTGCTGCGCGTCGAGCGGAACCCGCAGCGTCGCGCACTCCCCGTCCGGCGCCCCCGCCGTCTCGAGCGCGCACGGCGTCCACTGAACGGTCGGCAACGGAGCCGCCGCCTCTCCCGCGTCCGCCGAGCCGTCGCCGCCGTCTCCTGGGGTCCCGAGACCATTTGCGCAGTGCATGCTCGCGCCGAGCGTGACCGCCATCACCGTTCGAATGAGCGTCTTCATGAGCTTTGGTCGTAGCCGCCCGACGCATCACTGAAACCTCACATCACCTAACGTTCGATCCAACGCACGTTCGCCCGCGGATCGAGCGAGTAGCCCTCGTCCGACGTCTGGAGCAGCGCTTCGAGTCCCAGCGCTCGGAGCCGCGAGATGGCCATGTACACCCGCGCCGCCGCAGACTCGGCGAGCATCTTCTCTCCGGGCCAACCCGCGGCGCGCACCGCGGACGCGTCCAGCGCTCGTCCTCCCTCGTCGAGCCTCGCGCGCACCAGCGCGACGAGGATCTTGCGCAACGGACCGCGCTTGGACAAATCGAGCTTCGACCCGCCGACCTCGAGCGCTCGTCCGTCGCGAGACAGCGACAGAGCAATCGCCGGCGCGCCGCTGTCTCTGCGCTCTTCGGCGCGCAGCTCCGCGAGCTTGCGCGACCACGTTCGATCGTCGCACAGCCGCACCGTCGCTTCGAGCGCCGCCAACCGTTGGCGATACAGCGCGTCGTCTCTGCCGCCTGCGCGCCGCTGCGCGATGCGCGCCAACGTCAGGCGCGCCTCGAGCTCGCCGCTGAGATCGCTGAGCGCGATCGCCTCGTCGAGCGCCGCTGGCAACAGCGCCTCGCTCGCCTCGAGATCGTCGAGCTGAAAGCGATACTTCGCGTCGAACACCGCCACGCGCCCCAGCAGAAATCGATCGCCCGCGATCGCTAGCGACTCTCGCGCGAGCGCGTTGCGCGAGAGGGCTTCGTGCACCGCTCCGCGAGCGGCCTCGGCGAGACCGTAGTTCGCGTGAACGATTCCCAGGAGGCGAGGGGCCCTTACGACCTCGGCCGACGCGAGCGCCCGCGTGTAGTGCGCGACCGCTCGCTCTTGGTCGCCGCGATAGAACTCGACGGCGCCGAGCGCCTGCTCTGCGGCCGCGATCAAGCGATGACTGCGCAGCCTCGTAGCCTCGTCGAGCGCCGCTTCTCCCAGCGCTCGCGCCTCGTCGAACGCTTCGAGCGGCCCGAGCACGAAACACAGATTCGCCTGAGAAAACACAGCGCGCGCAGCGTCTCCGCTCGCGACCGCCGCGTCGAGCGCCCAGCGAAACGGCGCGACCGACTCGCGCAGTCGTCCGTGCAGCGCGAGCGCGCGTCCCTTCGCGATCGCGAGATCGATCGCCAGACCGATCGCGATGGGAGTCGATTCGGACGAGGCCAGAGCCTCGATCATCGCCGATGTCTTCTCGATGACCTCCTGGTGAGCCTCGTAGAGCCCGCGCACGACCAGCACGACGTCGAGACGCAGCGCGACCTTCGCGGCGAGCTCTGCGCGTGCGCTGTCGATGGCCTTGGTGTCCGTCGCCCAACGCCAGGCGGCGTCGAGGTCGGCGTGGTCTTTCGCGAGGGCGTTCCACACGGCGGGGTCGTCGCCTCGAGGAGCGCTGTCGCGACCGAAATACGCGCAGTGCCGCTCGCGAACGTCCTCTCCTGCGCGCCGCGCCGCGAACTCTCGAATCGAATCCAACATCGAGAACCGCGATCGATCGGCGTCCACCCTCGCGACCACGAGCGACGCTCGAACGAGCTGCTCGAGCACCGCGAGCGCGGCGCTCGAGTCACGATCGATCATCGCCGTCGCAGCGTCCGCGTCGAAGCTGGACCGAAGCGCGCTCAGCGCCACGAGCGCGCGTTGCGCCTCGATGTCCAGCGCGTCGAACGCCGCCGCGATCGATCGCTCGAGCCCGTCGAGCACGAGCCTTCCGTCCGAGAGCGCCTCGAGCACCGGCGACGGTCCGATCGCCGCGACCTTGGCGGCGAGCAGCTCGATCGCCAACGGGAGTCGATCGACGCTCGCGGTGATCGCCGCGCTCGTCTCGCGCGACAGCGCGAGGGACGAGAGCCGAGCGACCCGCGCCTCGAGCAGCCTCGCTGCGTCCTCCGAAGAGAGCGGGGCGACGTCGAGCACCAGGTCGGCCCCCACCGAGAGCCAGCGCGTCGAGCAGAGCAAGACGCACATCGATTCAACCGCGTCGACGAGGTCCTCGACGAGCCCGGCGACCGCGTCATCGACGTCGTCGATCACGAGGACGTGCGGCGCAGACTCGACGGTGCGGACGACGCGCTCGAACACGACGTTTGCGTCGCTCGAACGCAGGTCGAGCCCGAGCGCCGACGAGAGCGCGGACAGCGCCGACGCGCGGTCGCGCGCGTGCGAGAGAGACAGCTCGATCACGGGCCGAGCCGCCGCGCCGCCGCGCCGCACGGCCTCGGCGAAGGCGCGCGCGAGCGAGGATTTTCCCACGCCGGGCGGCCCTCGCAGGACGAGCGTGCGCGCGCCCTTCGAGAGCGCTGTCACGAGCGACGAAAGCTCGCGCTCGCGGCCGACGAAGACCGCGCTCACTCTCCCTTGAACGCCGCAGGCCGCTTCTCGAAGAAGGCCATGATCCCCTCCATGCAGTCCTGCGAGCGCAGGCACTCGAGCTGGCTCTGTCCTTCGTCCGCTTGCCCCTGCGCCCAGGGCTTGCTCATCGACTCGCGCATCAAGCGCTTGATGCGCTGAAACGCCAGCGGAGGCCCCGCCGCGAGTCGCTCGGCCAACGCATCGACCTCTCGCTCGAGCGCGTCGATCGAGACGACCTTCGTCACGAGCCCGAGCTCGAGCGCGGACTTCGCGTCGAGCCGCTCGGCGAGCAAGCACACTTCGAGCGCCTTCGAGAGGCCGATCAGGCGCGGCAGGAGCCACGTTCCGCCGCCGTCTGGGATGAGCCCGATGCGCGAGAACGAGTGCTGAAAAAACGCTCGTTCGGAGGCGATTCGCAGGTCCGACGCGAGCGCCAGGTCGCAGCCGAAACCTGCAGCGGGGCCGTCGATCGCCGCCACGACGATCGCGGGGCTGCGGACGATGGCGTCCGCGAGGCGCTGAAACCCGGCGAGGTGCTCTTCGGCGTTGGCCAAGAGCTGCGGGCCCATCTCGATCGCTACGCGCAGGTCGAGGCCCGAGCAGAACGCGCCGTTCTTTCCTCCGAGGACGATGACGCGCTTGTCGCGAGCGAGGTGGATGGCGTCGGTGATGTTCTCGGCGAGCGCGGGCGTGAGGCCGTTCTTGCAGTCGGGGCGGTCCAGCGTGATGCGCCGGATCGCGCCTTTGTCCTCGACGTGAAATCCTTCTTTCATCGCAGCAAATCCTCTTATTTTTCTACGGGTTCGATAGGCGCGGGCGGCAGCGGCGGACGATACGCGAGCGGGGACGGATCAAACTCTGCCGCGAGGTCCGCATAGAGATCCGACGGAACGTCAGTGATGGGCACCGAGGCGATCGCCAGGTTGCCTCCGTCGAGAAAGAAATTGCTCCGCTTGTAGAGGTCGACCACGTGGCGCACGAGCACGCCGACGACGCTCGCCGCGGGGATCGCGAAGAACACTCCCGCGACGCCAGCGATCGCTCCGCCGGCGACCATCGCGAGGATCACCGTCGCCGGCGCGAGGCGCGTGCGGTTTCCCACGACGCGCGGCGTGATGAGCATCAAGTCGAGGATGTGCACAAGGCTCATGACGCCGGTCACCGCGAGGAGATTGGCCGGCCCCTGACCGCTGAGCGCCGTCATCAACAGCGCCAGCCCCAGCGCGATGAAGAACCCCAGATACGGGACGAACGAAATGAGCCCAGAGAACAAGCCGATCGCCCAACCCGCGGGCACTCCCAGAGAGCCGAGCCCGATCGAGTAAAGAGCGCCCAGCGCCGCCATCACCAGCAGTTGACCAGACACGAAGTGCCGCAGCGTCTCGTCGATCTCTTTCACCAGCACGCCGACGCGCGGCCTCGCGCGGTGCGGCAGAAGATCGAACGCTCGCTCGAGGATCGAGTCGTAGTCCGCGCTGAAATAAAACGCGAGCGCGAGCACGATCACTGCCGTGAAGAGCGCTTGAATCAACACGACGCCGAAGTTGAGCCCCGAGGTCGCGACGTCCGGCAGCGCCGTGCCGAGGTTGTTGAGCCGCAAGCCGAGCTGACTCATCACCTGATCGGTGCGCGCAGGGAGATTGATGTGCAGCGTCCGTTCGAGATACGGAAACCAGACCGTCTGCACGTGCTGCTGATAGCGCGGCAACGACTGGATCACCGACTGCACTTGCCGCAACAGCTCGGGGATCAACAGCGCAAACGATCCGACGACCGTCGCCGTGCCTCCCACCAGCACGAACATGATCGCGAGCGGCTTGGGAACGCCGATCTTGCGAAGCCGCCTCACCGCGGGCGTGCACACGTACGCGAGCGCGAAGGCCGCGATCGCGAGCGCGATGGCCGCCCTGAGAAAATACAGCACAGACAGCGCGGCGATGCCCCCGCCGATGGTCATCAGCCACGGCGCGAGGGTGCGCTTCGGCGGGATCTGAATGATCGTCGGCGCCATCGAGCCGGTCGCGGGGATGTTTGCTCCGGGCAATCGTCGAAAGGACGGGATCCCCGCGGCGGCCTGCGCGCTCGCCTGCGCGGCAGACGTCGCGTTGGATGGGGAGCTCGTCGCGCCCACCATGGGCGCGGGCGCGGGCGCGGGAGGCTCGGACTCCCGCGGTGCTTCGGACGTGTCAGCCACGGCTGAACCTTAGCGCGACTCGGGTCGCCGTCTTCGATGCAATCCGCGCCCCACCCGAAGTACTCTCTCTCTCCCGTGACCCGATCGCACTGCCGTTCAATCGTTTGCGCGTTCGCGCTTTCTTTGGCGTTCGTTGGCTGCACCCCGTCTGGTGGCTCGTCGAGCAATCAGGGCTCTTCTGGCTCGTCGACGGACGTCGACGCGCAGGTGAGCGCGCAGCCCGAACCAACGCCGCCGCCTTCGGAAGACGCCGCCGCGCCGGTCGCTGCCAGCGAGGACGCCGCGGTCGCCGCGAGCGCAGCGGACGCTGCTCCCGCGATTCAGTGGGCCGGCGTGAGGACCTTCGCGCTGCGCCCAGGAGCACGCGTGGCTCGAGGGACGCAGGCCGCCCACGGGAGCACTGCGTGGGTCGTCGCGCTCGCGGTCGCGTCCGGAGCTTCACCAGAGCTTCAGGCGCTCTTCACGCAGCTGACCCAACAGCGGTACGCCGCGACGGTGGGCGAGGTGAACTGTATGGAGAGCGTCGGGGATGCGGCTCCGAGCGGTGTTCCCAACGGACCCGAGGCGCAAATGGTGACGGTGAGCTTTCGCAACGAGCGAGACGCCCGCGCTTTCGCCGCGGCGCTCACCGAGTCCGCCGCGTGGGTCGGCCGCGCGCGAGTTCGCTGCGCAGACTGAGAGACCCCTACCCGCGGTCGACGCCGAGCACCTTGGGCGCGTCGGTGGTCGTGCGGCCGGGCGCGAACGTGACGATCACGGGGACGCCCGGCGCGCAGCGAAAACGCAGCGCGAACAGCGACGGAAGCGCTCGATTGACCTCCGCGTGCCGCAGTTGAAGCGAGGCCGGCCACGCGGCGTCTGCCGCAGCCAGCGGCGTAAACCTCGCGGGGACCGGCGCGGTGCCGATCCGTGCGCAGCGCCCACCGCCGAGCAGCGCCCGCGCAGGAGCGAGCGACTCGTGGGGGTCGTGCTCCATTCGTTGAAGCTCGTCCCAGGTGCGCGAGAAGAGCGTCGGGGTGAGCGTCTCGTTGTGCCCCTCGTGCCCGTGGGCGGCATAGCGAATCGCCTCGATGGTCGAGCGCATGAACGCCACCTCGGCCACGAAGCGCGCGTCGGTGTACTGCGCCAGCGATCGATCGCGCGTGGCGAGCGAACGCCGCACGAGCTCGAGTGACAGCTCGGGGCCTGGCGGGGCAGGGCGCTCGCAGCTCGCCGCAAAGCCAGAGAGCGTCAGCGCGACAGCGCCGCACAACGCGCGGAACATCCTGCGAATTGCCGCTCGTCTTGAATCGATGGGACGATCTTTCAACGGCGCAAGAAGATCGGGTTGGTGACGCCGAACGCCGCGCGTCCAGGGTAGAGCGGCAGCAGCTCTTGCCCGTGCGCGACGAAGACCACCCACGAGCCCGTGGCGGCCACCGGGACGGGCACGGTGCGACGCAGTCGTTCGGACGACATGCCCATCGCCGCAGGGATCGCGACGCGAGGTTGGCTCACGCCGTCGACGATGACCTCGAGCTCGGTCAACCGCACCCAGCCGGGCGCTTGAATCCGCAGGTCGACGTTGGCCATCGCGCCGACGCCCGTCGCTTCCTGGCCGGGGCCGACCATCATGCCCTGCACTTGCGCGGTCAGGTACGCGCCGCCCGAGATCACGCTGCGACCCGCGGCGACGCTGTCTCGCACTGTGTTGTTGCTGAGCATGCGTGGGTTGTCCATGCCGACCTGAAGGTACGTGCGCGGATAGCCCGTCGCGCTGTTCGGCAGGATCGCGTGCGAGTCGCTGGACCCGACGGCGTACACGCGCCGTCCGTTGCGCAGCATCGCGAACCAATCGCGCACGGATGCTCCGCGGTTCTCTTCGAACGAGCTCTCGTTGAAGACCTCGACCACGGTGAACTGCGTGTCCCAGTGCGAGGGGCGCCCGACTCCGGTCATCGGATCGAGACCAGACGCGGCGAAGTACGCTCCGCCCGCGGCGGAGCTCGACGGGTGGTTGATGATGATCGTCGGGCGCTCGGGCCGCGCGCGAACGTCGGCGAAGACGGCGGGCGGCAAGCGGTTTGCCCAGGCAAAGGTCCCGTTGTTGGGCTCGTTGGTCCGCGGCGTCAGCGGCAGGACGTTGAAGTGTCCCCACGTAAACGTCGTGAGCTCGAGCGCAGGGACGCCGAACACCCACTGTCCGACGCCCATGTCCGAGATCACTGGCTCGAAGTCCATCACGTACTCGTGGTCGGTGCGGACGGCGATCTCGAGTCCATCCGCGATCATCGACGCGAGCTTGTAGCGCGCAGGATCGGGAGCGTCGGGCGATCGATTGGTGTGGATGTGAAAGTCGCCGCTCATCGCGCCGGCGGTGTCGACCGAGCGACGAAGCACCGGGCGCACCATCGCGGTCGCGTTGGCCATGACGTCGACCTCTTGCGTCGCGATCTCGTACTCGAAGCCGCGCCCCGCGATGACGCGGTAGCGACCAGCGGGAACGCGAAGCGTCGCTCGTCCGTCCGTCGGAAACACGACGTGATTGCGTCGATTGCCGGGCGTCGCCTCACCATGCGACGACGGGAGCGACGGGGGTGAGCCCATGACGGGCTCGACGAGGATGCGCGACGGAAGCGCGGTCATCGCGTCGTCGGTGACGGCGATGTCGAGCGTCCCGATCGTGGCGAGCCGGAGGTTGGCGGTGCCGGTCGCGACCGGCGCGTCGACGGTGGGCGAGTTGCCGTCGCCCTCGCGCCACGCGACGAGGCGCGCCGCTTGATCGCCCGGAACGCGGAGCACGTAGTTGCCCATCGCGTCGACCGAGGCGCGCGTGAAATACCGCATTCCATCGGCGCTGGTCGCATGGACGCGAGCGCCCGTCGCGGGCATGCCGTTGCCATCCGTGACCTGACCGCGGATCTCGCGCTGCATCTGGGTCTGCAGGCGCGCGACCGCGGACTGAAGGCCGTCTGCGCCAGGACCGCCCACAACGACGCGCGCGACGTGTCGTCGAAACTGCGTGCACGCGGGAATCGAGTACGGCTGCGCTTCGAAGGCGTCGAAGCCTGACACGCTGAGAAAGTGACCGACGTTGGCGTTGGGGTCGACCCACGCGTACGACGCGCCCGAGTCGTTGATGAAGCCGATCCACGGCTGCGGCGGGTGTCGGCCCGGATCGCTCGTGAACCCGACGCCCGGAAGGAACAGCGGCATTCGAGAGCGCTGAAAGAACCCGTGCAGGGCGAGCTGAACGCGGGTCGCCACCATGCGGTCGTGCGCGACGAGCACGTGCACATCGACGTGCTCTGCGTTGGGTGCGAGCGTGTACTCGAACGCCGCCCGATAGCCGCCGAGCTGCTGCGGCGCGATCGCCCGCGCAAACTCGTCGACGAAGGGAATCGCCGCGGTCACGCCGACGGCGCGAACCACCGCAGGCATCCCGTCGCGCCCGTCGTTGATGACGCCGACCGACTCTGCGCGGATCGTGAAGCGACCGAGCGTCGTGAGGGCCTCGTTGAAGTCCGCAGGGTCGACCAGGGCGCGGTTGCGCACGAGCGAAAGCCCGACGATCTTTCCACCGAAGGGGTCGTAGCCTGCGCCGGCGCGCGCGCCCTCGACGACGATCGCGACGCGCTCGTTGGCGAGCACGAAATCGCCGGCTTTGAACTCGTTCAACCCCGTCGGGTTGGGGGGCAACTGCCCGGCGGCGAGCTGCCCGGCCGTCGCGCGCATGGGCTGGATTTGCATCGGATCGAACGCCGGCATCATTCCCGGCGCGATCGTGAAGTTGCCCGTACAGGGCTGGGGGCTCGCGACGTCCGTCGGCGAGTCCGTCGCGACGTCGTCTCCCGCTTCCGATGGCAGCCCGGTATCATCGACTCCCGTGTCGGTCCCGCCGTCCATCGAGCCATCGGGCCTGGGCGGGTCGGTCCCGCAGTTCGAAGCAAGCGCGAGCGACGCCGCCAGCGTCCAAAACAACCCGGAATTACGCATGGCGCGAGTTTACACAAAAGACACCGGCTTGTGTGTCGATCGACACGCGTCTGTCACGCGTCGTCGTTGGTTCGACCGCGCCCTCCGGGTGTGCGCGGTGGGGGCGGTCGCCTCGGTCGTTCTCTTCGCGGCCAACGCCCCTGCGTCGATCGAAGAGCAGCGCGCGAGGCTGCCACCTCCCGCCACGTGCGAGGACCCGGTCGAGGGCGAGTGGCGCGGAAAGAAGTACGAACCTCGCTGGGGCGACTGGTTCTCTGTCGTCCTCGAGATCCGCCGCGCGTCTCCGGGATCGAACATCCTCACCGGCAAGCTCACCGCGACGATCTGGTACGCGACCGCGCAGGACGTCGAGCCGCCGCCGTGCTCTCCGCGCATCCGTCGGCACTACACCGTCGAGATGCCGGGCTCGGGCACGATCGACGGCCAGCAGATCCGCTTCGGCGCGAGCACCTACCGCGTGACCAACGTCTATTGCGGCTCCTTCGAGAGCTACAACCCGGACAACTTCTCGGGCACGATCGACCCAGCAATTCAAGAGTTTCAGTCCGTCAACAACGACGGCGGCCGCGCGGTCAACGACCCGATGGTGTTTCGACGCGTGCGCTGCTTTCAGCCCGGAGAGCGCACGCAGCGCGCGAACCTGCCGTCCGTCATCGTCGCGCCCCCCCTGATGCCGCCGGGGCGCTCGCGCGGATGCTCGTTGAACTGAGCGCACCCGAGCGGTCACATGGGTCGTGGTAGGCTCCCGCGAAATGGCCTCGATCGACTCATTTTTCGTTGGTGATCGCGTGGACATCGAAGGGCTCGCCAAGGCGCTCGACGCCATGGCCGAGCTCGAGCGACGCGACGCCGCTCGCTCGATGAACGCCCGACAACAAGCGCGGCTCTTCGACGCGGCGCGAGGGTTCAAGAAGATCTCGATCGACGACTTCGTCCCGAAAGAGAAGGGAAGCTTGTCGCCGGTGATCCACTACGGGCGCAACTCGCTGCTGCTGTTCACGCAGTTTCAGAAGCGCTTCTGCCGCGCGCCCGAGGACGTCTCGGACCACGAGCTGTGGGGATACAACGAGCAGACGATGAAGGCCTTCACGGGCCCTGGGTACTTCGTCGCGTACAACATCGACGACGGCGAGGTGAACATCGACTACACCCGCGTTCCGCCGAAGGGCGCGCCGGGCTGGCCCGACGTGTTGCCGAACAGCGCGAAGCTCTCTCGCTTCATCTACAACGGCACCCAAGACCGCATGCGCGGCGTCAGCAAGCACGTCACCATCGGCCGCGCCTCGCGCGCTGGCAAGGACATGGACAACTGGTTCGTGCTCGTGCGCGAGGGCTGACCGTCACGCCGCCGCTCCGAATCGCCACGAACCGATCGAGACGAGCTTCGGGTGAGCCACAATTCATATCCCGCCGTTGACGGGGAGGACCTTTCCGTTGACGTAGGTGTTCTCGAGCGCCAGCCAGGCGATCGCGCGCGCCGCTTCGTTCGGGGTCCCGAAGCGCCTCAGCGCGCTGAACGCGCGGTACTGCTCGCGCAGCTTCGCGTCGAGCGCCAGCGAGAGCCCGCTGTCCAACAGGCCCAGCGCCACCATGTTCACGCGCACTCCCAGAGGCCCTAACTCTTTGGCTGCGGCCATGCACAGCGCCGACAACATCCCTTGCGTCGCCGCGTACACCGGGGGGATGGGCAGCGACTGCGCGCGGTCGAGTCCGCCCACAAAAACAAGATCTCCTCCCTCTCTCATGATCATCCGGTGTCCGAACGTTCGGCACACCTCGCTCGCGGACCGCGCGTTGATCGCGATCGATCGATCCCACTCCTTGTCCAACGCCGATCGGAGCGTGGCGGTCTCGAGCACGCCTGCGCAATGCACGACGACAGACGGAGCCCACGCCTCGCGATCGAGCTCGATGGCGAGCGCACCCACCGCGCCGCGCCGCGCCAAATCGAGAGGGATCGCAGTGAATCCGTGCGCGGACTCCAGCATCCTCGCCCGCGGCTCTTGCTGATGAAAAGTGAACACAACGTCGCACCCGCGCTTCGCGAGCTCGCTGAGCAACGCGGCGCCCACCGCGCCAGTCCCGCCGAGCACGAGCACCTGGCGTCGGCGCTGCTGTTGCGGATCGCTTACGGTCATTGCAGCTCCTCGATGAACGCGAGCTCGTCTCGCACCGCTCTCACGAAGCGCTCGAGCGTCTCTTTCGGAATGTCGAACCGCGGCTGCAGTCGAAACAATGACCAGTCGTGGCCGCACGTGAAGCAGAAGAATCCCCGGCGATACAGCCGGTGACACATCAGCGGCGAGATCACCGACTGCCCGTGAACGCTCTTCGTATCGAAGCCGAGGTGCTCGAAGCTCACCCACGGGTGATCGGGTGCGTTCAGCGCCACGCCGAGCATCATCCCGACGCCGCGGACCTCGCGAAAGAGCGGCGAGCCCGAGAGCGCCTCGCGCAGGCTCTCTTTGAGCCACGCGCCGAGCTCTCGATTTCGTGTGATGCGCTCGGGCGTGAGCAGCTCGAGCGACGCCAGCGCGGCCACACAGGAAATCGCCGTGGTCCCGAGGGTGTTGTTGTGGCTCTCGGCCGAGGCGAAATCATCGCCGTACGCACGCAAAAAGAGCTCTCGGCGGGTGAGCATCACCGAGAGGGGCATGATGCCTCCGCCGAGCTGCTTGGCCAGCACGACGACGTCGGGCCGTCGCGGCCACTCGTGCGTCGCGAGCATGCCGAGCCCCGTGCGGCCCATGCCCGTCTGCACCTCGTCTGCGACGAGCAGCGTCCCGTGCTTCTCTGTGAGCTCGCAGAGCGCTTCGACGAAGGGCCGCGGCAGCGCGCGCACGCCTCCTTCGCCCTGCACCGGTTCGACCACCACGCACGCGACGTCGCCGCCCGAGAGGGCCTTCGCCAACGCGTCGACGGCTCCGAACGGAACGCTCTCTACGCCTTCGACAAACGGTCCGAACGGGTCGCGGAGATAGCCCTTCGCCATGAGCGAAACGCTTCCGAACGTGCATCCGTGATAGGCGCCTTCGAGGCCGAGGATCTTCGGTCTGCGCGTCATCATCCTCGCGAGCTTGAGCGCCGCTTCGATCGCGTCGCTGCCCGTGCAGCCGAAGAACGCGTTGTCGTAGCCGGTGCGCTCGTAGAGCCTGCGCGCGAGCCGCCCGGCGTACGGGTTGACGCGGGACGGATACCAGGAGGGCGCGTCAGTCGCGAGATAGCCCTTGATCGCCTCGCCGATCACCGGGTTGCGATGGTCGAACGCCTGCGTCCCGTGAAAGTCTTCGAACGCGTGCCCCTCGTCGTCGCGAAGGAGGCCGTCGCGCGCGGCGACGATCTTGATGGGTTCACCCGCGAGCGCCGCCCGCTGCGCGATCAGCGGGTTGACGAACTCGCGATACTCGTCGAACCCCGCGCGCAGGATGTCTTCGTGTTTCTCCATGGAGCTCCCTGTGTCCTATCGAACGCTCGGCGCTACAGGCCGCCGTCCGCCGCGAGCTTCGCGCCGCTGACGAACGAGCTCTCGCTCGAGACAAGAAACGCCGCGAGCTCGGCGACCTCTTCGGCGCGCCCCACGCGGTGCATCGGGCACTGCTCGAGGTACTCGCGCATGCGGTGCTGCGGCATGCCCAGGGCGAGCCCGGTGTCGAGCATCCCGGGAGCCAGGAGATTGACGCGGATTCCATAGCGGCCGACCTCGCGGGCCAGCGCCTCGGTCAGCCCGCGAACGGCGGACTTGGACGCCGCGTAGTGCACGGGCGCCTCGATGACGCGCTCGCTCGAGAAGTTGCCGATGTTGAGAATCGACCCTGATTTCGCACGGATCATGGGCCTCAGCGCGGCGCGGCTGAAGAGGTACACGCCCTTGACGTTGACGGCCATGACGTTGTCGAAGTCTTGCTCTTCGAGCAGCGAGATCGGCAACACTTGCATCACCGCCGCGCAGTTGACCAGCGCGTCGATGGCGCCCCATGCGCTCACCACGGCGTCGACGGCCTGCTTGGCGTGGGCGCTGTCGGTCACCGTTCCCTGCAGCACGATGGGGTCGCTGTGGCCCGCCTCGCGGACCAACCTCGCGGACTCTTCGGCGCTCGAGGTGTCGCGTCGATAGGTGAAGGCGACGCGCGCTCCGTGCCTGGCGAACGCGATCGAAATCGCGCGGCCGAGCCCCCGCGATCCGCCGGTGATCAGGCAGCGGGCGCCTTCGAGCAGCTTGCTCACGAGCCTCTCCTGCCGCCGACGATGGGGAGCGAGCGCTGACCGCCCGTTCGCGCCCCCCACGATTGCGGCGCTTGCACGAAGCGCGGCTCTTTGTCGCGGTACAGCACGTTGTAGTTGCACACGGGAACGGTCCTTCCGTCGGCGTAGCAGTTGGAGTCGCAGCACAGATAGGCGCGCTCGGTGTCGAAGTTGTCCTCGTCCATGTGCGAGTGGACGTAGACGGCCTTGGCCGCGCGTTCTCCCACGCGGATCGAGGCCTTTGTGTCCAGCGCCCGCTCAGACGGAAAGAGGGTCCTGACGAGTCGATCGAGCATCGCGAGCGCTCTCTCGTCGTCTTCGCCGCCGCGGGCCCACACCCTGTCGATCGCGTCTTGCAGCGCCGCTTCGAGCCTCGCCGAAGGCTCGAGGTACAGGTGATCCTCGAGGCACGCGTAGAGCTCGTCGCGCTCCATGAAGCGCAGAAACGACAGCGGCGGCCCGCCCTGCTCGTCGATGAGCAGATATGCGATCTGATAGCAAAGCGGGTGCGCGGACGGAGACGGAACAAAGTCCCCCACGCGCAGCATCCCCTGCGTGGTCTCTTCGATGCGCTCGAGCACCTCGAGCATCGAGATCCGCGCCGAGCGATCGAAGCTCGCGCCGCCCTGGCCCGTATACGTGATCGTGTGGACCTCGAGATGGCGCACGCACGACAGCTCCAAACCCATCTTGATGATCGCGCCGATCTCGTGGTCGTTGTAGCCGCGGCTCATCACTGGGATCAGCGTCGTGTCGACTCCGTATCGCTCGAGCAGCGTCAGCACCTTGTGCTTGAGCTCGACGAGCGCCGCCCCCTGCATCGCCCGATCGGTGTGCTTGTCGAACGTGTCGAACGAGAGCGCGATGCGCGCGTCGAGCTTCGCGAGCTTCTCGACGAGCGCCTCGTCCTTGGCGAGGCGAACGCCGTTCGAACATACGCTCACGCGGTGAATCCCGCGGTCGTGCGCCATCTCGATGAGCGACAAGAGCTCGGGGTGCAACAGCGGCTCGCCGCCGGTGAGGTTGATGAGGTCGAGCTCTCCGCCGCTCTCTCTCACGAGGTTGTCGAGCACTCGCCCGAACTCCTCGCGGCTCATGTGAAAGGGCGAGTCGTTCTTGTTGTGGACGTAGCAGATCGGACAGTCGAGGTCGCACGCGCTGGTGATGGTCACCACTGGCATTCGAATCCGCTGCGCGTGGCTCTCGCACGGGCCGCAGTCGAACGGACAGCCCTTGTCCACGGGGCGCGTCGGACCCGTAGGGGGGGCGCTCTTGGGCCGAATCGCTCGGGTGCGCTCGTACCACTCACCGTTGGTCGACAGGCGCACGCGCTGCTCGCCGTGCTCGTCGCAGCGCTTGTGCATCCACACTTCGTTGGCGCCGTCGACGACGACCCTCGCCGCGACGGCTTGCTTGCACGTGCGGCACAAACTCGTCGTCTCGTTGATCAGCCGCGCGGTCGCCGTCATGACGAGCGCGATGATGCGCAGATTTCACGCGCTTTGCAGCACTTGGTGATCGATCGACGCTGGATCGATGCGGGCGTCATTGTCTGGCGGTGGCTCGGCGCCTACGCTCGTGCGCGATGATCCCCGACGCTCTCGGCGCGCTCTCGTGGGCGCACATGGCCTTGCTTGTCGCCGCGGCGTGGATCGCGGCGACGGTGCTCGCGTCGGTCCAGGGCTTTGCGTTGGAGCGGCTGCTACGAGCGCGAAAGATCTTCGACGTCCCGCTGTTCGATGGGCAGTACCGCTTCGAGCTCGCGGGCAACGTCGTGTTCATCACGGTGATCACCGCGTCGATCACGGCAGCGTTGAAGCTCGGGGTGATTCGCTTCGGCGCGACTGGATGGCTCGCGGGCGGGGTCACGTTCGCCGCGATGCTCTTGGGGTTTCAGGTCTTTTACTGGTTCTTGCACCGCGCGATGCACACGCCGGCGCTGTTGGTTTTGCACCGCTGGCACCACCGCTCGCAGGTGACGACGCCCCTCACCGGGCAGAGCGTGAGCCCTGGGGAGGCGGTCGGATGGGCGGTTGGGTTCGTCGGTCTCCCGTGGCTCTTCTCGTTGATCGCTCCGGTGAGCTTCTGGGGCTGGGTCGGTTATCTGGCCTTCAACACCTTTGGCAACATCGTCGGCCACAGCAACGTCGAGCCCACGACCCCCGCCGCCGCGACCCGCGCGGCGACCTGGTTCGCCAACGCCTTCGTCTTCCACTCGCTGCACCACGCCCGGTGGAACGGGCACTACAGCTTTCAGTCCGCCCTGATGGATCGCTTGTTCGGGACCGAGTGGAAGGACTGGCCCGCCCTCTACGAGCGCATCATCGCGGGCAAGCCGCTCGCGTCGCTCAAAGAGCACGGGGAGTGAGCTCGTCGCGTTCATCGCGCTGTTGCACAACGTCCTCGCGGTCGCCCGCCGCCCGCCATCGCTCTGTTGCGCGCCGCGAGTACCAACGCTCGTTGCGATGCGGCTGCTGCTTCCGTCGGTCCTGTGCACGGTCTTTGCGTCGTACGGCTGCGGCGCGCGCATCGCGCTGACGAGCGACGGCGACGCCGGGGCGATCGTCGACGCGATCTCGGCCCCAGCCATGGCCGTCGAGTGGCCAGCCGCGCTCGCGCACGGGGCCATCGTCGCGATCGGCGTGAGCGATCCTCGGCCCGGCCGAGCGCTCGGCTCATGGCTCCGCAGCGAGCGCGTCGGGGACCCGCTCCCCGTCGGCATCACCCGCGACGCGCCACAGTCTGTCGTCGTCGCGCCGTTGCTCTCTGCGGCGCTGGTGATCGACTGGCGTCGATCGATCGCTGGACGTGCGATTTTCGCGGCGCCGACCCCGGTCTCGTTCGACTCGCGCCGCGAGACGCTGTGGGTCGCGCACGGATCGCTCACCGGCGTCCCTCCGACCGCGAGCCGCGCGGGGACCGAACAACACGCGTGGATCGACCGCGGCTCGAGCGACGATGCGGGCTTCACCCCGAGGACGTCCGAGGCGCTCGACGCCTTCATCGACGCGCACAAGCGAGAGGTCGGCGTGACAGAGCTCCCGCTTCGACGCGTGAGCGACGGACGATGGATCGTCGATGACTCGCGCGTCCCGTTGACTCGTGACGCGACCGACGCGACCCGCGGCGCGGTGGTGGGCCGAGCGTTGAGCGAGGCGCTCTTCGACGACCGCGGCGCTCCGCTCGCGCCGAATGAATTTGTCGGAGTGGTCACGAGCTCGTGCGGCGCAAGAGCGCCGTGGGGCGCGATGCTCTTCGGCGAACGAGAAGTGGCTCGGCTGTTTGGCGAGCTCGAAGGCGCTCTCGACCAAGGAGGACTGATCGCTCGCGAACACGATCTTGTCGCGAGCTCGGGGTTCGCGCCGAACGCTGAGATCGCGCCCATTTACGCAAGCCACGGCGGCAGCGACTTCGGCCGCGTATCGGAGCCGCGCCGCAGGCAGTCGCGCGAGGCGCACGGGTACGTGATCGAGCTCGACTCGACGCCGGGCGTTCGCTCGAGCGCAAACCGCGCGCTCGGAGCGCTCGGACGCGCGGACTGGCGCTCGATCGCGTTCGCGCCGGTGCACGCCGGCGCGCCGATCGTCCTCTACGCGCTCGATGGACGCGGGGGTGGAACCCTCTTCAAATTCGTCTCTCGCTCGACGGTCGAGGCGTCCGATTCCCCTGCGCGCCTGCGAGCCCGCTTCTTCGAGGGGCGGGTGTACGTCGCCCAGGTTGAAGGGCTCGCTTCCGAAGACCGACGGACGGTCGGAGGGCGGGTTCCAACGGCCGCTGCGCCGGCGGTCGGTCGCTGGATCGAGCTGTCCCTCTCGAGCACGGACACGGCGCCGATCGACGCGGGCAGGACCGTCCGTGACGTGTTGCGCGATCCGAGCGCCGCGGGGCTCGGCGCGTTCGCATCCGATGATCTCGTTCGCGCGGCCCTCGTCACGGCGGCACGAAAGATCGGCGTCTCGCCGCTCGATGGAGCGCGCTCGATCGCCCTCGATCCATCCAGCGGGCGACTGCTGCTCGCGATGCACGGCCTGCGCAACGATCGACGAGGGTCGATCAACGCATTGCTCCACCGAGCGCCCGCTCATTCTGGCGGCGCGTTCGAGTGGACCGAGCTCTGGCACGGCGTGGCGGAGCCGCCCGCGCTCGCCGCGCGCAACCCCGCTTCCATCGCGGTCGACCGCGATGGGATCGTCTGGTTTGCGACCGAGTGCGAGTTCGGCGACGGCGCGTGCGAAGCCCGCGAAGCCCTTTATGCGCTCGACGTGCTCCGTGCGGCCTCGTCGTCCGCCGCGAGCGCTGCGGTCCGAGTCGCGCTCGCCCCGGTGGGCGCGGCGTTCTCAGCGCCCACCTTCGATGAGACCGGCGCCAACATGTTCGTCGGTGTCCACCAGCGGGCTGGCTCCCGCTGAGCGGTTGCTGTGATTGTCACAGAAATGTTTCACGAATAACACAGTTGAAATTCGTGTTGTTTCGCGCTGTCTACTAGCCTCCAACCTCGTGGCCTTTCCTGCGGACGCGATGACCATCGCAAACGAACTCGAAGCCGCTCTCAAGGGCCAAGTCATCAACGATCGCTTCAAGGTGATCGACCTGATTGGCCATGGCGGCATGGGCGCTGTGTTTCGCGCGGAGCAGGTTCAGCTGTCGCGAATCGTGGCGCTCAAGGTGCTCAAGCACGACCCGGCGTTGATCGCGGCCGATCCTAACTTCTCCAAGCGCTTCAACCTCGAAGCGAACATGTGCGCCAAAATCTCGCACCCCAACGTCGTGACGATCTTCGACTACGGGCAGGTCGAGTTCGACAAGCGACTGTTCTTCATCGCGATGGAGTTTCTCAACGGCGTGACGCTCCATCAGAAGCTCAAGCGAACGGGCGGGTCTCTGCCGGTCGGAGAGGCTTTTGCGATCGCCGTCGGCATCGCGCGCGGCCTGCGCGAAGCGCACAAGCAAGGGGTCATTCACCGCGACCTCAAGCCGGGCAACGTCATCCTGGTCGAGGACGAAGACGGCGGCGAGCGGCCGAAGATCGTGGACTTCGGCCTCGTCAAGCAGATGAGCTCCGAGGCCAACGAAGAGCTCACGGTGCAGGGCTCCTTCCTCGGGTCGCCGAAGTACATGTCACCGGAGCAGGTCGCTGGAATCAGCGCCGATCAGCGCTCCGACGTCTATTCGCTCGGGATCATGCTCTACCAGTGCCTCTGCGGTCGGGTGCCGTTCGACACTGGGACGCAGATGCAGGTCCTCGTCGCGCACGCAGCGCAGCCGGTTCCTCCGATGAAGGAGCGAAACCCCGACTGCGACGTACCCCCGTCCGTCGAGCATTTGGTGCTTCGTATGCTCGAGAAGAATCGCGACGCGCGGATTCAGAACATGGACGAGTTCTTGCGCGAGGTCCGATCGCTGCACGATCAGAGCGGGGCGCTGGTCCTTCCTGGAGCGTTCGTCTCGGGCCAGACCGGCACCTACCCGATTCACATCTCCGGCGCGACGACCTCGGGTCCGAGCACGTCGGGCGCGGTCCTCGCGAGCGGCGCGACGGGCTCGGGCATCGCTCCGCGCGCGGTCCAGCCGCAGGAGCCGACACCACCTCCTGCGCCGGCTCGACGTCGGCCTTCTCCGTTGATCGTCGTTCTGGCGGCCATCGGCGCGGCCGCGACGATCGGCGCGATCGCCCTCGCGCGCCAACGATCGCTGGATCGATCCTCGACATCTACGTCGACGCCCGTCGGTGTCGAACCGCGCGTCGCCAACCCCGTCGTGGTTGCCCCGCAGCCCGTCAACCAACAAGGCCAAGGCGCCACTTCGGGCGTGACTGCCGTTGTCGACAGCGGCGTCGCGATCGCTGCAAACGCCGCAGATCCGCCCGGTCAGACCGCGCCTCGTCGACCCACACATTCAACAACTCCGAGCAGGACGAACGGCGATCCGCGACCGCGGACGGGCTCTGCTTCGACCCATACCGCCACGCAGACCGGGACGACCGTCGGCGCCCAGACCGCTCCGCAGCCGCCCTCCGTGCAGGACGCGCCGGGCTTCTTGACGCTCGACACGACCCCGTACAGCGTCGTCACCGAGGGCGGTCGAGCGCTCGGCACCACGCCGCTCATTCGCGTCGCGCTCTCGCCCGGATCACACACGCTCACGCTTCGAAACCCCGAGCAGAACCTCAGCACCACCTACAACGTTACGATTCGTTCGGGGGAGACCGTCTCCCGTCGGCTCGGACTCGAATAACCAATGCAACGAGCCCCTTCTCGTCCGTACCGCGCGCCCGCGCTTGCGCTGATCGTCGCCGGCGCCAGCGTCCTTTTCGAGTCGAGCGGTCGGGCCCAAGCGCAGCGCGACTACCTGTCCGAAGCCGAAGCTGCGTACGCGCAGATCGAGTTCGATCAAGTGAGGGACAACGCTCAGCGCGCGATCGATCGAGGCGGCTACAACCGCGCCCAGCTCGCGCGCAGCTACTTTTTGCTCGGCGTCGCGCGCGCTGCGCTCGGCGAAGAGGGTCCTGCGAGGGACGCGTTTCTTCGCATGCTCGAGCTCGACCCCGAGAGCCGCGCGGATCGCGGACTGTCGCCGCGGCTGCGCGGACCGTTGCTCGAAGCGCGGGGCGCGTGGGCGAGCCGCTCTGCGCGAATGGCGCTCGATGTTCAGTTCGACCGGCGCGGCGAGGCGCTGCTCGTCACGCTCGCCGATCCTCTGTCGATGGGACGCACGATTCGTGCTCGATTTCGCACGGCGGGCGTGTGGACCGAGCGTTCGAGCCCCGTCGCGCCGACGTGGCGCATCGAGGTCCCGTCGAGCGCGACCGCGACGGTCGAGTGCGTCTTGGTGCTCGCCGACGCAGCCGGCAACGAGCTGGTGACCGTCGGGACCGAGGCTCAACCGCGAGTGTTTGCTGCGCCCACGGTGGCGTCGACGCGACCCTTGGGCCCTTCGCGTCCTTCGCTGATTGCGCCTGCCGCCGTTGTGCTCGGCGTCGGCGTCGTCGGCGCGGGGCTCGCGGCCACGGGGCTGGTGTTCCGCGAGTCCAACGCCTCACGGTGGAACGACGACGCGATGTGCCTCCCCACCAATGGAATGACCCGCGAAGCGGCCTGTCGAGACGCTCGCGTCGGAGCCGAGACATGGCAGAGCGTCTTCATCGCGTCTTCGGTCATCGGAGGCGCGGCGCTCGTGACGAGCGTCGTGTTGTTCGCGCTTTCGCCGCGCGCCGAAGCGGCCCCTCGCGTCGCGTGCGTCGTGCTTCCGACGACCTCCGGCGCGCACGCGAGCTGTTCGGTCGCGCGCTTCTGAGCGCCAATTACGGGCCGCTCAGTTTCGGTCGTATCGACACCAGCCCGCGGTCCAGTCGGTTCCGCCAGGACGGATCGCGCCGATGTACGTGGCTGTCCGATCGAAGAACGTGTCCGGCACGCCAGCGTCCATCGCGTTGAACGGAACGACCGCGCCGCTCGCCGCCGGCGAATCCGACGGAGGCACCCACGACGGGTTCATTGGATCGAACGGACGAAGCAGGCGCGCGTCGATCGATCGATTGCCCTCAGCCATCGCGAGGAAGTGATCGGACTCGATGAGGTTGACCGGCGCTCCCCCGTCGCCCGTGCAGTTCTCGAAGCAGTCCGCGCCATCGTTCGAGCCGGAGGGAAACAGCGTCGATCCGACGCCGGTGAAGATGCTGTTTCTCACAAACAATCGACCCATCCGCGCGGCGATCGCGGACTCGGTCGTCTGCACGTCGATGACGCCCGCGCCGAAGCCGGCGATGATGGAGTTGACCACCTGCCCGAAGGTCCCGGCGCGCAGGTGCAGCCCTCGGTTGCTGTTGGCGCTGTTGGTGCCGAGCAGCGTCATGTTCGAGATTCGCGGCTCGGAGATCGGCGTCGCGCTCGGCGTCGATCCGTTGCTGTCGGCTTCGATCCCCTTGTCCGGGTTTTCTCCGGCGCCCGAGTACGCGCGCTCGTACTGTTGCCCGATGATGAACTGAGCTCGGCCCGCCCAACCGAAGTCCCAATCCATCGTGTCGTCTTGCGCGCCGGTGATCACGGCGTGCCGAAGATCGACCGTTCCGCCGAAGAGCTCGATGCCATCGTCCGAGCTCTGATGGACTTGAATGAAGTCGATCGTCGTGCCCGATCCACACGAGCCGAGCGTGAGCCCGTTGAGCTCGCGCATCGGCGCCGCTTCGAAGCCTGCGAACTCGATGCGGACGTAGCGCAGCGTCCCGCAGTCCCACGTCGCGAGCTGCATGCCTGGCGGCGCGCCATACAATCCGCGCGGGTCCGACGCCGCGACGCCCTCGAGCGGTCGCTCTCCGGTCGGCGTGTTGTTCGGCGCGCGTCCGAGCAGCGCGACGCCGCCCCAGTCCGCGGGCGCTCGCATCCCCGCGGGCCGCGCGCTCGTGAAGACGATCGGCTCGCTCGCGGTGCCCTGCGCGTCGATCCGAGCGGTGCGCGAAATGATCAGCGCGCCGGGCAGCTGCGTGATCGCTCCTCCCGAGTCGCGCATCCCCGCGAGGCCTTGAATGATCGTCCCGGGCTCGATCGTCAGCGTCGTTCGGCTGTCCGCCGAAGGCCCCGTGACGAACACAAAGCCCTCGAGTTGATAGCGATTGGTGCAGCGCCACGTGGTGTTGGTCGTAATGTCCGCGTTGACCCTCACCAGCGGCCGCGTCGCGGGATCACCGCAGCGCCCGGCGTCTCCCGGTCGGCTGTCGACCGCGACGTCGTTGGCAGTCGTGTCCAACGCGACGTCTGCGGCGGCATCGGCGTCGCCCGCCATCGTCGCGTCGCGCGCGGCGTCGTCGGCAACGTCGGTCGCTACCCCAAGATCGTTGCGCGTGTCAGCACCTGCGTCGGTCGGCGTCGGCGCTGGACAACCGACCGTTGTGCAAGCGAGCAACGTGAGGCCTGAGTATCGCAAAAGAGCGCGAATCAACATTGGTTAGACTCCTTGCCATCGTGCATCGCATCAACCTGCAACGGCGACGTGTCGATCGCGACACGCTCACGTTGCGTGCGGATTAGTTGTTGGCGAAGCTCGTCCACCCGCGGGTCCACTCGTCCTCGCCGGACGCGTTGGGCGCGAGCGCGCCGACGTACGTTGTCGCCTGCATCCCAGGCGCGGTCGCGAGGGAGGTGTCCTGCTCGATGACGTTGGCGGCGGTCCCGAACGACGGAGCGTTGAGGTCCGTGCGCATCGCCGAGAGCTGCGGATCGACGAGGCGGATCCGCGCCGCAGCCATCGCGAGGGCCGCCGCTTCGTTGAAGCTGCCGTCGTCGTCGTCGCCGTCGTCGAGCTCGACTCCGGCTGCGGGAAACTGGGTTCGCCCCATCAGTCCCCGGCCGTTGTCGAAGACGATCGAGTTTGAAATCCCTGCCATCATCCCGTTCAACGCCGCGGCGCTCGCGGGGTGTCGCGCGTCGAACGCGTACGACTTGAACCCCACGATCACCGAGTTTCGAATCGCTCCGGCAGAGCCGAATTGCATGGCGAAGCCCATCTCTTCGCCGGTGGCCGCCATCATCGAAACGAGGTCGACGCCCACCAACGTCGCGTTGAAGATCGTCGGCGCCGAGACGGGCACGGCGCTCTCCGAGCCCTCTGCGTTGTTTCCCTTGATGGCGGCGCCCGCTCCCGCGCCGGTCGCGCGCTGCTGAACGACCACGAACTGCATTCGTCCGCGATAGCCTCGGACCCACTCGATCCCGTCGCTGGCCGCTCCCGTGACGAGCAGGTGCGTGAGCGGGACTTCTCCGCCGTACAGACCGACGCCGTCGCTTCCGCGGTGGACCTGCACGTAGTCCACCACCGTGTCGCTCCCGCAGCCCGCGAGCGAGAGCGCCGCGCCTGGGCTGCCGTTGCTGCCCGTCGCGCCTCCGCCGAACTCGACCCGTACGAAGCGTAGCGAGCCGCAGTTGCCGGTCGATGCTCCTGCCGCACCGCCTCCGTACTGCCCTCGAGTGTCGGTCGCCATCGTCGTCGCGTCGACCGTCGCGTTGATCGGGTCGTGCGTCCTGGCTCCGCCGAGAAGAACGAGGCCGCGCCAGTCGCGTGGGGCGCGCATTCCCGCTGGACGATCGCTGGTGAAAACGATCGGCGCGTCGCGTCGCCCGTTGGCGATCAGCCGCGCTCCGCGGGTGACAAGCAGCATCGCGTCGCGGCTCGCGCGCACCTCGACGCCCGGCTCGATCGTGAGCACGGCGTTGCGCGTCACGAACACCGGCGCGGCGAGCTCGTATCGAAAGCGACAGCTCCACGTCGTGTCGCGATCGATCACCGCCTCGGCGCCAGCCATCGGGAGCCTCATGACCACGCGCTCGGAGATCGGCGGGCAGCCTGTGCCAGTGTCCCCAACGACGTCCACCGCAGCATCTGGATCCGCAGCGTCGTCTACGATCACCGTGACGTCCCGCCGGTCGCCGCCGGGCTTGAGAGCAGAGCAGGCCATGAGGCCAAACGAGAGAGAACTAGCGAAGAGTTTCGAACGGGGCACGCGTCGATCTCACTCCGAAGAATACGAGCAACGCGAGGGCGGTTCGGAAACTTGCGAATACGCCCCGCAAACGTTGCTTTGATGTTGCACTATTGCACACTTCTCGGACTCTTTCACCGCTCTACCGCGCCCCGAGCGCGACGAGCGCGGTCGCCGCGCACATCGTCGCGAGCTCCACCCGGCGCAAGCTCTCTTCCCGCATCCTGCGTCGTAGCCGGATGCCCACAGCGTTTCCGACGAGCAGCGCGCCGGTCATCACCGCGGCCATCACCAGGATCGCTCGCGTCACTGAGCCGCCGGCGCTGTAGCCCACGAGCCGCCCAGCGTTGAGCGCGAGCGCCAGCGTCTGCGACGTCGCGATGAGCGACTCGCCGCTGAGCCCGACGGACACCAGCACCGGCGTGAGCAGCAGCCCTGCTCCGCCCGAACACGCGCCGAACGCGCCGACGCTCGCGGCCGCGGGGGCGAGCCACCGCGGGTTCACTTGAAAACGCGCCCATCCGAGCGCCTTCGCGAGCGCGAGCCCGGTTGCGACCACGAGCAGCGCTCGGAGAAGCGCCGGGGGCGCCTTCACGGCGAGCACTCCCACGACCAGCGACGCCGCCGCGATCGGCGCGAACATCCTTCGCGTCACGGCGCGGTCGATCGACGCACGAAAGACCCACGCGCGGTGGACGTTGGCGATCGCGAGTCCCGGCGCGGTCAGCACCAGCGCCTCGCGCGGACCGATCGCCGCCGACAGCGCGAGCAACGCGAGCAGCCCGCCGCCCTGACCCGCGAGCGTCGAGACCACCCCGGCGAGCACCCCACATCCGATGACGACTTCGATCATGCGAGCGGATCTGCGGTCGAAGCAGCCATACGTCCAATGAATGTTATTCGCTGTTGTGATAAGCAACGCTTATGGTCGATCTGCTGCGGTACTTCCTGCTCGCCTGCGAAGAGCGCTCGATTACCGGCGCGGCGCGGCGCGCGCACGTCACGCAGCCGGCGCTCTCGGCGGCGATCGCGCGGCTCGAGTCCGAGCTCGGCGTCGAGCTCTTTCACAGAGAGCGAGGCGGGGTCGTGCCGACGACCGCGGGAGAGGCGCTCGTTCCGCGAGCGCGCGCGGTGCTCGCGGCGATCGACGACGCCCGGCGCGCGGTCGAAGAGGTGCGCGACGTGCGGACCGGTCGCGTGCGCATCGGCGGCGGCGCGACGGTGTGCGCGTACTACCTTCCGCCGGTCCTCGCGGGATACCGAGCGCAGCACCCCGGCGTGAAGCTGTTTGTGCGCGAGGGCACCTCCGAGGGAACGCGCGAAGCTGTGATGGCCGGCGAGCTCGACCTCGGGATCATCACCGTCGAGCACGGTGAGTTCTGGCGGGACGACGAAATGATCCTCGTCGCCGCGCCCGACGCGGACACTCGCGGCGCGCCGATGGTGACCTTTCCCAAGGGCGCGACGATCCGCGACGCGCTCGACCGACACTTTCCGGGAAGCGACATCGTGATGGAGCTCTCGGGCATCGCGTCGGTCATCGAGCACGCGGCGCAGGGCCTCGGCGTCGCGCTCGTCTCGCGCGTGTCCGTCGAGGACGCCCTCGCTGACGAAACCCTCGTCGAAGTGAAGGACCCTCGCACCCCCATCGTGCGCCCGCTCATGATCGTCCACCGCGGGCTCGATCGCCTGTCTCCCGCCGCCGCCGCGCTACGAAAGCTCTTGCTCGCCTCGCGCACGGTCCGCCGCCGCCGACACGGCCGCCGCGCGTAGTCAGCGCTTCTTCGAACCGCGCCCCCGTGTGTCTCGGCCGCAGCGCTCTAGGGCTTGTCTGCGTTGTTGGCGAGCACGAGCAGCGCCGCGGACACGCCGAACGCGATCAACAGTTTCACGCACGCGCTCGCGACGTCCGGCGGCGCCTCTCGATACACAAAGAACGTCAGCGCGAAGTGCAGCGCGATCGTCATGAACCCCGCGTAGCGAGCCCAGTTCTTCGCGAGGACGAGAAACACCGCGGCGAACAGGTCGAACGCGCCCCAGCTGCCGAACAGCACGGCGCCGATCCGCGCCACGTCGCGAAAGCGACCCTCTTCTTGCCAGAGCAGCCACGCCAACCAGCAGTGCAGGGCGCCCCAAGCCCCGAGCGCGATCCCAACGATGCGAAGTGCGATGCGAGAGAGCGTTGGTCCAAACATCAGCCCGGATCGTAGCGCACTTCGCGCGCTCAGGCGCGACGCGCTCGGGTCAGCGCGAGCGCCGCGAGCCCGACGAACCACAGGACGCTCGCCGCGGTGACCTTGTTGCGCTTGTCGGGCTCGAGCGACTGCGGTTGATCGTCGACGCGCGAGGCGAGCGCGAGCACGAGCGCGCTCGTCACGAGGCCCACCCAATAGCCCCACTCCGAGCGTCTCGGCGCCCACGCGAGCGTGAGCCCGGCACACAAAAATCCGAGCATCAGTCGGTTGGCGAGCGGCGCGCGATCGGTTCCCCGCTTCGCGAGCGCCCAGCCCGCCACGAGCGCGGGCGGCACGAACAAGAGCGCGCGAAGCACGTGCCTGGCCCATCCCTCGTACGCGCGAATCACCCTGGGAATATCCTGATAGACAGGCATTCCTGGCATCTGCGGTCGCGTCGGCAACGCGTCCCCGAAGGCGACGACAGCCAGCGAGGCCATCGAGAAGAACGCGATCGACGCGACGCTCATCCGCGCCCAGACGCGGGGCGCCGTCTCGCGGGACGCGACCGCGACCAGCACCAGCAGCGGAACCGTCGCGTGCATCGCGAGCGCCCTGTCCCCGAGGTCTGGAAACGACGCCCAGCTCGCGATCCATTGAATCGGCGACGCCTTGCAAGACCACGGCAGACCCGTCGACACGAGAAAGGCAAACACGGTCAGCAGCCAGTTGCGCCGCATCCCCGTCGGCACCGCGGGTGTCCGCGCGCGCTCGGGCTCGGGCGTGCTCTTCTCGATCGAGCGCTCTTCGCTCTCGGCAGGCGCCTCTTCTCGAGCGGGCGTCTTGGTCGTCGTCTTCGGTGTCTTGCGGGCCATCAGCGGGCGCACAGTACCGTGACTTCACCCTGTCCGCGGCGCACGAACCATCGCCTCGAATCGCGCACGACGAGGCGGTCGCCGGCCGCGCAGCGCGCGAGAAAATAGCGCTTGATGATCGGAACGGACGGAGACAGCGGCACCTTCAGCCCGTTCCACACCTCGTCGTTGCCGCGCTCGCTCTGGCAGAGGCCGTCGCGGGTGCACCACTGCGCGGTGGGCAGATCCTCGCTGTACAAATGGTGAGCGAAATACGCGGGCCAGAGCCCCACGTGCCAGAGCAGCGGCGCGACGATCAGCCAGCCGCTCGCGACCAGCGCCGCGCGGCTCGATCGCTCGATGGTCTCTTTTGGTTTCTCCCCGTGCCACGGCCACAGGAGCAGCGGCGCGGCGAGGGCGAGCGCGATGTTCCACGGCCAGACGGACTCGTTCCATTTGTGGCCCCAGGGACCGAGGTCATAGAGGATCCCTGCGTGCATCAAGACCGCGCCGATCGCCGCGAGGCGCCTCGCGCGAGGGATCATCACCAGCACTCCGAGCAGCGCCTCGCCGCCAGCGATCACCCACGGAAACCACTTCGACACGAGCGCGGTGGGCGTCTTCGTGAGCGCTGTCAACAGCCACGGCGCGGTTCCCGTGAACCAACCGGGCGACAAGAGCTTGTTGAGCCCGGCGTAGAAGTACATCGCGCCGAGAAATACCCGCGCAAACACCCATCCTCGCGCCCCGAAGCTCGCGCCCACCATGATGGCCGCGAGCGTGTACACCGACGGCTGAACCCGCGCGGTGTCCGCGATCATCGCGAGCATCAACACGACGGCGTGCGAGACGCTGCCCACCCGAGGAAACACGATGCTCGCGAGCGCGGTCGCGATCAACGCGTGCCCGAAGGGCAGGGCGATCGACGGCCCTAGCGGCAACAATGGCAGCTCTCGGCGCGCGCTGAAGAGCGCCCACGTCACCAGCACGGTCGCGCACTGACCGAGCGCTGCGAGCGTTCGCGCGACGGTCGCCGGCGTGGCGGGGTCGTTGATCCAGCGCTTCACTCTCGTTCTCACTGAAAGTGATACAACGATGCCCTCTCCATGCCGAAGCGAGACCGATATCTATTCGTGTGCACCAATCGTCGCCCAGACGGCAATCCCAAGGGTTCTTGCGCGCAGTCTGGAAGCGAAGAGCTGCTCGTGGCCCTCAAGGCCGCCGTCGTGACGAGCAAGCTCCAGGCTGTGAGTCGTCCGTGTGGCGCCTCGTGCCTCGATGTGTGCTGGGAGGGGCCCGTCGTCGCGATCATGCCCGATGACGTCTTTCTCGGACGCGTCACAAAAGAGGACATCCCCGCGATCGTCGAGGCCCTCGCGATGCGGGACACCAAGGTCTCCGAGCACCCCAAGCTCCGCGACAAGGTGCTCACGCGCGCGCAGTTCGACGACCCCGCGCTCGTCAAGCTCGGCGTAAAGAAGGGAGACTGACGTGCTCGGTGTGACCTTTCGCGAGACGCTCGATGGCAGCTGGCACAGACCCAGCGCGCCCGGCGAGGAGCGTCGGTGCTCCGTCGACGTCTCTGTCGTGATCCCGCGCGTGACCGAGCTGCTCGGCAACACGATCGCTGAGATCTCGGGGCGCGTGACCCTCGAGGGCTTCGCCACGAACCGAGAGTTCAAAGGAACGCTCGGCGTCGGCGCGATCCTGCGAGAGCGCAGGATTCCCTACGCGTTTTCGTTTATCGCAGACGACGGCGCGGCGTATCGATTCGACGGCGCCAAAGAGGTCAACGTGTTGAGTCTGCCGAAGTCCACGAGCACGCTCGGCGCGTACGTGTTCGACGGGCAGGGCGAAGAGGTCGGGCGCGTCGTGCTCCGCGCGGACCTGCGCGACGAGGTCGTCCGATTCTTGACGACGTTTCGACCGAAGCTCGGGTGGCGCTCGTGACCCAGCGCGCGGCGTTCGCGGCGTTCGCGGCGTTCGCAGCGTTCGCAGCGTTCGCAGCGGGGTGCGCCCCGCGCGCGACGAGCGCAGTGGGCCGACAGACGGCCTCTCGCGGTCAGCACACACAATCAAGTGGATCGACCGCGCTAAGCCCCGGCGGCGCCCCGAGCGACGAGGCCGAGCGCGCTCTCTCTGCGCTGCGTGCCGCGCTGTTGCGAGCGGACGAGGGCCCGCTGCGCGAGGCGGGCGTCGTGTTGTCCCGCGGCGGCGCGACGGAGATCAACGGCGACCGCGCCGAGGACGAGCGCGTAGCCGCGGTCGAAATCGCCGTTCGTGATCGCCAGAGCGCGCTCTTCGTGCTGCGAACCACCTGCGGAAACGTGACGGTCATCGGGTACGTCCGCGACGGGTCTGCGTGGCGCTCGCGCGCGCGGCGCTCGCTCGTCCCGCCGGTGGTCCCCGGCACGTGCGTGCGCGTGGCGCTCGTCGCGCAGCCGATCGCGATGCGCAGCGACCCTGCGCGCGAGGCGGCGCTCGGCTTGCGGTGGGAGGACGCGATGGCCGACGAGATTCACGGCCCGCACCTCTGGGTGTTCGGCCTCGACCCGCAGCAAGGGTTCACGCTCTTGCTCGAGGGCGCCCCCTTTGGAGGAACCGACGATCGCACAGGCTCGAGCACCGAGGGTTCGCTCGCCGTGCTCGACGAGCTTCCTCCGCCGAGGCCGCTCTTCGTCGAGATTCGCCCCGGTCAACGGGGATTGAGCGCCGGAGCGCCAGCGTCTCGCACGGTGCGTCGCTACGAGCTTCGCGGCGCGCGAATCGAGCTCGTCGACGAGCAGCGCAGCTCTGTCACCGACGAGCAGCTCGGCCCGCCCGGGCCCCCTCGCGCTGAGCGCCCTCAGCGTTGAGCGCCGGCGCGCCTGCGTCGATAGGTCGCGGTGCTCGGATTGCTGCCGTCGAGCCCCATCGTCGTCACGTTGATCACGTCGCCGGTTCCCTGCCAATCGCGGGTCACCATGATTGTGTGTGTCATCGCGGCCCGCCGGCGACACGCGCTCTCGTCGTCGCGGACCAGCTCGACGGTGCCCGGAAGAAACCGGACGTTCGCGCCGTCGACGGTCAACGTGTACGGCGACGCCGTCGCCCACACCCGCGTCCTGCCCGTCTCGCCGCAAGCGTCGCGCTGCGTGCCGTAGAACGTCGTGGTCGTGCACACCTCGCGGGCGTCGGTAGGGCTGCGGATCGTGAGAATGCACTCGCCGGTGACGCTTCGGGTCTCGGGTCGGGGGATGCTTCCATCCGAGTCGCTCCACACGCCCACGAGGCCATCGAGCAGCGCGTCTCGCGACCGTCTCTGCGGATCCTCGGAGGGCTCGGGCTGCACCGCTGGCACTTCGGGGACGGGGTTGGTGTTTGCGGTGTTGGGCTGTTCGGGCGTCGGCTGCTCGGTGCCGAGCGGGTCGCCCGGGCTCGGCTGCGCGTTGTTCGCCGAGCCGACTTCGCCGCCGCGAATCAATGGGGCCGTCGAGCCGCGCGCCGGCAGCGCCGCCAGCGTGGGCATCGGCGCGACCGGATCGTTGACGAACGGGCCGACGATCGTCGACTGCGGGCCGTATTGCCGCTCGGACTCGGACACCGGGCGTTCAGTCGGAGGCTGCGAGCAAGCCGCACAGACGAGCATCAGAGAGAGCGGGGCGCGGGCGATCATCGGCGCCTCTGCCGTTGCGGGGCGTCGATCTCTTGGATGCGGCCCTGCGCAAACGCTCGGTCGATCGTGCCTCGGCCGCCGAGGGCCTGTTGATAGAGCTGCCGCGCCGCGCGTCGATCTCCCTCTTCGAAGGCGATGTCCGCGCGCATGAGCAGCGCGGGGGCGTCCTGCGCGTCATCCGAGAGGATGCGGTCGAGGTACGCGCGCGCGAGGGTGTTCAAGCGCATGCGGCGCGCTTGCTCCGCGGCGCGGATCCGGGGCGTTCGATCGCCGGGCATCAGGTCGATCGCGCGGTTCCACTCTTGGATCGACTCTTCGCCGCGCTCGGTGCGGCCGAGCACCTCGGCGAGCGCCGCGTGCGCCTCGCCGTCGTTGGACACCTGCTCGATCGCCGCGCGAAGCGGCGTCTCGGCTTCGGGCATTCGACCGCTGCGCAGCTGCGCGCGACCGAGGCCCGACTGCGCCCCTGGCTGCTGCGGGTTGAGCTGCACGGCGCGCGCGAACGCTCGCTGCGCGTCGTCATGGGTGCCGCGCGCGAGGTGAAGGTCTCCGAGCGCCACCAGCGCTTCGGGCCAGTCGGGGCGGTCCGCGATCGCTCGCTGAAGCAGCGGCAACGCCTGGTCGTTCTGCCGCGCCCTGCGCAGCGCTCGGCCGAGCGCGAGGGCGGCGATGGGATCTTTGGGGTCCGCTTCGACCGCTCGTTGAAACGCCTGTCGGGCGTCGTCCTGACGATTCGAGACCTCGAAGAGCAGCCCCAGGCCCAGCTGCGGCTCCGAGCGGCCGGGAAGCGCCGCCGCCGCCGCGCGGTACGCCTGCTCGGCGTCCGTCGCGCGTCCAGCGATCCGGAGCGAGTCGGCGATGACCAGCTTGAGCTCTGCGTTTTCGCGATCGATCCGCTGCGCTGCGGTGATCTCGCGCTCAGCCAGCGACGGGCGCTGCCAGATCAGGTGCGCCCTCGCCATGCAAATGTGCCGGTTGATCCCGGCCGGAACGGCGTTGCACGCGGTCCGCGCCTCGCGAAAGTTGCCCTGGTCGAAGCGGACCCGCGCGATCTCCAAGAGCGCTTCGGCCCTCGTCGGCCCGCGCGTCGCAGTGCGCAGCGCGCGAACGGCGTCGTCGAAGTGACCGGCGCGACGGAGAGCCCGACCGAGCCGCAGCTGCGCGCTCGTGTCCGTCGCAGGCGCAGCCCGAAGCGCTGGGAGCTCCGACTCTTGCGCCATCGCTGGGGCTGCGAGCGAGAGCACGCCGATCGCGATCATCAACGGAAAAGCAGTGGTTCCGCGGGGGTTCATCAGTTCTCCGGCGGCTGAAAAGAGCCGAGTTTCGTGTGTCTAGACCGTTTCATGCGAACCGATCGTCAGAGGGTTATACGCCCACGCCGTCAAATCGGTGCATTGCTCTGTGTTCTCGAGACCTACCTTGTGGCTCTGCGCCCTCAGGGGTGTCCGGCCAAGGGGGGCACTGCTCCTCGGTGTTCAACGTTCCGTGCTAGGGTTGCTCCGTAAGCTTCGAAGAGGGATGCAATGAGTTCAGCGACAGAGTCTGCCGCGCCGGCCGAACCGGTCGAAGATCGCTTCGCGTTGGTGGGGACCGTGCTCGAGGGCAAGTACACCATCGAAAAGGTGATTGCCGAGGGAGGCTTCGGCCTCGTCTACAAAGGTATTCAAGCGAACCTCGGGCGGCCTGTGGCCATCAAGGTCCTGAAGACCCCGCCCGAGCTCAACGCACAAGCGGCCGCTGAGTTTCAGCGAAAGTTCAAAGAAGAGGCCACGGTCATCGCGCGCCACGGCCATCCGAACATCGTGCAGATCATCGACTTCGGTGTCTCGCCGATGCCTTCGCGCGAGGTCGCGCCGTGGATGGCGCTCGAGTGGCTGCCGGGCAAGACCCTCGAGGACGTGATGCTCGAGAAGCGAGGCCCGTTCAGCCCTCGTGAAGTGATGTCGCTCATGAGGCCGGTCTTCGAAGCGCTGGCGTTCGTCCACGAGGCGGGGATCGCCCACCGCGACCTCAAGCCCGCCAACATCATGGTGGTCGAGTCCGGACGCGTTCGCCTTCCGAAGCTCATGGACTTCGGCATCGCGAAGCTCATGGACCCCAACGAGCAGGCCGGCTCCGGCGCGACGCGAACGCGGTCGTCACAGAACGCGTTTTCTCCGCAATACGCCTCGCCCGAGCAGCTCAGCGGCACGCGCTCTGGACCTTGGACCGACGTTCACGCGCTCGGTCTGATCCTCAGCGAGATGCTCACCGGGCAGCCCGCGTTTCAAGCGGACGACATGACGCAGCTGTTCGTGCAGATCCTCTCTGAGCGTCGGCCGTCGCCCGCGAAGTTCAACGTCGACGTCGGTGCGTGGGAGCCCGTGCTGCAGCGCGCGCTCTCGATGAAGCCCGACGATCGCTTTCCCAACGCCATGGACATGCTCGTCGCGCTCGACGAGAACATCCCAGCGAGCAGCTCGGGAGCCGCTGAAATGACTGGCCAGCGCGCGGCCGTCGGCTCGGCGCCCACGACGATGCGGCAGAGCGCCGTCGCGATCCCGCTCGTGACGTCGCGAGAGACCGCCGCGCCGCCTCCGAAGAAGCCGTGGCTCGCGATCGCCGCGCTCGGCGCGCTGATCGTTGTCGGCGGCGGCGCTGCGTTCGTGAAGTTTGGAATGGCCTCGTCGACCAACGCCGAGAGCCCATCGCGCGGAACGCCGCGAGGCACCAGCACGACGCAGACCGCCACCCCGCAAACCACGATCGACCCGACGCGGGACAACGCTGCGCAGACGGCTGGTCAGCAACCTGGCAGCAACTCCGCTGCAAACGCTGCAAACGCTGCAAACGCTGCAAACGCTGCAAACACGGCGGTCCCTGCGGCCAACGGCGCCAACCCGCCCGCGGCCAACAACACAAACCCGCCGACGCAGCGCGGCGATCGCCCGACGACGGGCTCGAGCGCCTCGCAGCCACCCGCGGCGAACGCCAATCCGGCGTCGAGTAATCCTGCAGCAAACACAGCGGTCTCCGAGGATCCTGGACCTCGTGCCGGGCGTCGTCAGGGGCGCCAGGTCCGGCAGTTGATTCGACAGAATATTCGTCAAACCGGTGGCCGGACGCGACCGGGGCCCACCGAAGTGCCCGTCGAGTGACGCTCGGCGAGCTTCTTGCGCGGCGGGGGTGACACGGGGCACACACAGTCGGCCGACTGATGTTCGCTCGCTTTCCATGGCTCGAAGCTGCGTCGATCGCGGCGCTGCTCACAGCGCTCGCAGCCTTCGCGCATGCGGGAACAGCCACGCTCTCGGGCGTCGTCACCGCGCTCCTCTCCTTCGGCGCGCCGTGGATCGCTCGGTCCGTGGCTCTCCGTGGCCGCGCAACCGCTGCGTTTCGCGGGCTTCCTTCGCTCTTCGTCGGAGCCTCTTCGATCGCCGCGAGCTCGCTCGTCCTGGGCGTCTATGCGCCCCCTGGCTTCTGTCGCGTGCGCGCGCTCTCCACCGGCGTGGCCATCGGATCTCTCTTCGCCCTGCAAGCCCGCGCGACGACTCATCCGGGCGCGTGGATCGCCGCGGTGTTCACGGGGCTCGCGGCCTTCGCGGGAGCCCTCTCTCCGCAAGGAGCCCTCGCGGCGTTGCCGCTGGGCCTGTCGATCACCGCGCTCTTTTTGGGGCTCTCTCGCGCGCTTCGCGCCTCGTCCCCGGACGAGCGCGTACGAAGGACGTACGAGCTCTCTTCGCTGCTCGTCGCGATCGCCCTGCTCGCGCTGTCCGGCGCGTACGGATCGTTAGGAGCGCACACGTTTTCATCGCCGCTCGGCGCGCTGGCGGCGATCGTCGTCGGGCTCGGCTCGAGCGCGGCGCACGCGGTCGTCTCGCCCGAGGCGTCCACGCGCGTCGCGCGCGCGAGCGCTGCGCTGGTCGCGGGCGTGCTCGCCGCGGTCGTCACGAGCGCGTCCGGTGACCTGCCGCTCTACGCCGCCTCCGTCGCAGCCGCGGTCGCGCTCGTCGTGGATCGAACGGGGCTCGCGCTCGCTGCGTCGCTCCCCTCCTCGCGGCTGACGATGTCGGCCCGCGCGGCGGTCGAGGCGCTCGCCGGACAAGAGACGGTCGAGGATGTGTCTCGCGCGGCGCTCGATCCGCTGCGAGATCCATCGGATGTGCGCGTGACCGGCGAGCTCTGGCTCCTCGACGACGCCCGTCGGATCACCCTCGACGTCGCAGGAACCGTGAAGTTCGGCGAGCTCGCGCTCGACGCAAACAGCAGCACTCGCGCGCTCTTGTCCTGGTTGCGCTCGCGTCCCGAAGAGGTCGTCTACGCCGACGCGATGCAGGACAGCGCCGACGAGCGCACGGACGCGCCGGCGGTCCTCGCGGCGCTGCACGGGAGGGACGCGTTTTGCGCAGTGGGCGGCTACGCGGGCGGGGCGCTCGCGTGCGTGCTGCTCGTTCCTCGGGCGGGGCGCGTGGAGCCGCCTGCGTGGGATGAGCGAGAGGCGTTGCGGGCGCTCGGCCGAAGGCTCGCGGCGGCGCTCGAGTCTGCGGCGGCCCTCGAGTCTGCGCGGTCTCGCGCGGCCGAAGCCGAGCGCGTGGCGCGTGAAGCCGAGGCCACGCGCGCTGACGCCGTCGCGCGCTGCGCGATCGCAGAGGGGCGCGTCGCTCGCGCGCCGAACATCGTGCGGCTCTCGGGCTCGCTCGAGACCGTGTGGGTGGGCTACTCGTCGCCGATGCGGGCGCTCGATCAGCGGCTGCGCGCTGTGGCAAGGCAGCGCGACGTCGTCGCGATCGTGTGTGGTTCGGGCGGGCCGCGAGAGGCAGTGCTCTGGAGACTGCACGGGTACGCTCCGTGGGCGGGCGCTCCTTGCGCGCTCATCGACGCCGGTCGCGTGCACCCCCGCGACGCCACCGCCTCGCTCTTTGGAACAGCCGCCGCCGGCACCGGCGACGCTCGTGTCGAGGCGCAAGCCGGCGTGCTCGAGCTCGCTGGCGAGGGAACGCTCGGGATCCTCGACGCTCAAGCGCTCGGGCCCGAAGCGCTCTCGGCGCTCGCGATCTCGCTGCGCGAAGGGCGAGCGCGCCGCGTCGCGACCGACGGCGAATCCACGGCCGACGAGCAGGAGCGAAAGCGCGACGACTACGAAGTGCGCGCCAGGGTCGTCTTGTTCTTGCGCGACGCGCCGGTGGCCAGCGGGCTGCCTTCGGAGCTGTGCGACGCGCTCGGCGACGATTGGATCACGGTTCCTTCGCTGGCGGCGCGGAGCGAAGACCTCGAGGCTCGCGTGTTGCTCGCGATCGACCGCGCGTGTCGAGCGCTCGGTCGCGAGCCGATTGGCATCGGGCGCGACGCGCTCGAAGCGCTGAGAATCTGGCCGTTTCCCGGGGACGACCGCGAGCTCGACGACGCCATCGAGCGAGCGGTCTCCGTCGCCAACGGCCGCATCACGAACGAGGATCTTCCTCCCCCGATCGGGCGGCCCCGCTCGGGTGCTGCGCCGACGACCGCCGCGGAGGCCGACACCTTCGACGCGCTCGAGCGACGCATCCTCGAGGCCGCGCTCGAGCGCTCCAACGGAAACAAGAGCGAGGCAGCTCGCGCCCTGGGCCTCGCGCGAACGACCTTTCTCGACAAGCTGCGCAAGTACGGTCTGCGAGAGTAATTGCTCACTGAATCGCTTCGAGCCGCGCTGGCGGGATCGCGTCGCCCGACACAAACGCGCGTCGCAGCGCCTCGATCGACGACAGCTCGAGCGTGCGTCCCGCGCTCGAAAACGCCTCTTGCAACAGCCGCGTTTCGTCGCGCGCGAGCCGACCGTCGATGATCGACGCGGTCGCCAGCATCCTCAGCACGACCGTCTGCTCGTCGGGCGAGAGCGCGGCGAGCTCTCTGAGAAACAGCGCCGAGTCATCGATCGACTCGACGAGCTCGCCCTCGCGAGCGGTCACGCGACGCACCTCTCGCAACAGCGCGACGAGGTTGGGATGCAAGTCTTCGCTTCGCACGGCGGCGGCGCCGATCGCGCGGAGGCAGGCCGCGCGGCACGGGGCAGAGCGCGCCGATGCGTCGGGCAGGATGATCGCTGTGAACTCGACGGCCGCCGAGGGGCCGATCACGCGCAGGCGCGCCTCTCGAACGATGAGCCAGCACACGAGCGCGTCCCACAGCGCCGTGACGGGAACGGCGACGAGCTCGAGCACCGTGCGCGTCGCAGCGCGACCGAGGGCTCTTCGCACGAGGGCTTTCACGAGGAAGCCCGAGATCGTCACCTTGAGCTTGTAGAGCAACGACGCCGCGACCACGCGCGCTCGCGACGCCTCGCGCATCGGGTCGACGCCCGGGACGGCGTCCGGCGGATTCGGCGCTTCGAGCGCCGCCCGCGCGAGCGCCCACAGCGCGCTCGTCTTGTCCTGCTCGAGCATCGGGTCGGCGAGGTCCATCCCGGCCGCGTGCGCGAGGCGCTGCACCGCGCGGAGCCCGTCCCAATACAAAAATGCGATCTCGAGCACCGACGTGGCGATCGTCACGCCGACGACGATCGACCAGTACGTCGCGTGCGCGCCGAAGGGCGCGCCTCGAGCTATGGGAGCGAGCAGAATCACTGGGATCGCGCAGACGAGGCCCGAGAGCGCACCCGCGAGCGCCGCGCGAGCGATCGCGGCTCGCTCGATCGCCATGAGCGCGTGGCGCTCGTCCTCGTTGAGCACGTGCAGCGCGTCGAGCGCGACGGGCTTTCGCTCGCGCGCGAGTGACTGAAGAAATCGAACGCCCGCCCGCTCGAGCCGCGAGTCACTCTGAGCAGGCGGCGATTGTGGTGGGTCCTGTGCGATCGGCACGGCGGGGGGTTGTACTTCGGCGCTCGGTTCGTGCGAAGCGCGCTCGCGCGGTCGGGATGTCTGTACACTCCGACCCCTGCGCTCTGCCGTGCTTCATCGATTGACCGCGCGCTTCGTCGACCCCGAGCTCGAACGAGCCTTCGAAGCGGAGTACGTGCCCGAGGTCCTCGCGCCGTTCGTGCGCAGGGCGCTGGGGCTCGGGGTGCTGACGTACGCGTTTTATGGCTTGCACGACCTGCTCGTTTTGCCGCGGCCCTCGTCGGCGTGGGGGGTGCGGTTCGCGCTGATCGTTCCGACGCTGCTCGTGTGTTGGGCGTTGACGTTCAGCCCGCTCTTTCGGCGAGCAAACCAGTGGATCGGCCTCGCCTACGGGGTCACCGCGACGAGCGGCGTTCTGTTGATCGCTTCGCTCAGCCCGAGCGAGCCGTCGCTCCTCTACGCGGGGTTCGCGTCGCTCTTCGTCGGGATCGGGCCGTTGATCGCCCGGCTCGACGTGGTTCGACAGGCGCTGTACACGGCGCTGTCCGCGGCGATTCTCGTCCTCTTCGAGTGGCGGTTTTCATCGTCGATTCGCCCGATGAACCTCGCGGTGCTCTGGACGGTCGTCGCGATGGGCTCGCTCGGGGCGGTGCTCGCCTGGCTCAACCAGAAGCAGGCTCGCGAGGCGTTTCTCGCGCGAAAGACCATTCGTGAGCAGTCCGAAGAGATCGCGCGCGAGCGCGCGCGCAGCGACGAGCTGCTGCGCAACGTCCTGCCGGACACCGTGGCCGATCGCTTGAAGAACGGCGAGACCTCGATCGCAGACGGCTTCGACGAAGCCACGGTGCTCTTCGCGGACATCGTGGGCTTCACGCCCCTTTCGACGAAGCTCACGCCCAACGCCCTGGTGGCGCGGCTCAACGAGGTGTTCACGTCGTTCGACGCGAAGTGCGCCGAGCTCGGGCTCGAGAAGATCAAGACGATCGGCGACGCGTACATGGTCGTCGGCGGTGTTCCCGAGAAGAACGACACCCACGCGGTCTCCGCGGTGAAGATGGCGCTCGCGATGCTCGATGTGCTCGCCGATCAGCGGGCCCGCCACGGCGACGAGCTCGACGTTCGCATCGGAATTCACACAGGCCCCGTGGTGGCTGGGGTGATCGGCACGCGAAAATTCGCCTACGACGTGTGGGGTGACACGGTGAACACCGCGAGCCGCATGGAGTCGCACGCGCTCCCGGGGCACATTCAAGTGAGCGATCGGACCCGGGTGCTCATCGAGCACGCGTTCGACCTCGAAGACCGCGGAGAGATCACCGTGAAGGGCAAGGGCTCGATGCGCACGTGGTTCGTGCGCGGCGAACGGGCGTGACGCACCCTCGACCGGGCGCCGGCGCGGCGTTGCTCGCGGGCGTCGCTGGCCTCAGTTCACCCACTTCTTCTCGTCTTTTTTGCCGCCCTGGATGACCTTGAAGGTCCCGCTCCCGCCGCGCTTGCGCGTGCCGCCGCCGCCTCGCCGCTGCATCGCGCCGACGAAGCCGAACACCGCGATCAGCGCGCCGAGGGACGCCATGGCCGAGGGCGAGCGGCTCGTGAGCGCATTGAGCGCGCCGATGGCCGCCAATACGCCCGCGAGCACGCGGCCGTCCATCTCCGCGAGGCCGAAGAGCGAGACTCGCTCGCGCGCGTACAGAAAGCCCCACTTGACGATGAGCGCGTTGAACAAGATCGACGACATCCCGATCGCGATCCCGAGCTTGTAGTCGACCGACACCGTCGCGAGCAGAAGCAGCGCCGCCGCGCCGCCCAGCGCGCCGACCAGCCATGGAATCAGGATTCCGCGCACGCCTTCGCGCGCTTCGATGGGCGTCCCGAGCCACCACAGCCCGAGCACCGACCACAGCCCATCGAAGCTCGTCGGCAGGTCGATGCACGCGTAGGTGATCACCCGCCAGAGCTGGTATTCGCCGGTGACCTTCGCGGGGACGAGGGCCCCCCATCGCACCGTCGGGAGCAGCTCGACCGCCCCCGGCCGGGCCACGAACCAAAGAACGATGTGCACCATCCACAGCGCCCCCGCGACGATCGCGAGCCGCTTGGACCACGGCCCAAAGGGCGGGAGCGTGAACACCACCGCGCGCTGCTCATTTGCCATTCGGTCGTTGTTTACGTGCTACCGCGGCGGCGAGCGCTGGGCAATCGCCGTTGCGCCGCGTCGGTCGTTGACATGGGTGCGTGTCGTGGGGTTCGCTCGCCGTTCGAGCCATCCATGCCGACTGTGATCTACGCGCACTTGTTTTCGTTCTTTCAGGCGCAGCCAAACGCGGGTGCGCAGAGGCACGTGCCGACGATCCCCGAGCTGATCATGCACGCCACCGTGCCGAACAAGCTCGTGATGCTCATGCTCGTGCTCTTCTCCGTCGCGAGCTGGTACATCATCGGATACAAGGCGCTGTACCTCCGCCGCGCGAGCCTCGAGAGCGACAAGTTTCTCAAGATTTTCTACGACACGCGCCAGCTCAACATCGCCGCGGAGGAGGCCGGCAAGCTCCCGCGCTCGCCCATCTCCGCGCTCTTTCGCGCGGGATACGACGAGCTTCGAAAGCTCCGCGCCGCGGCGGAGGTCGGTGAAGACGGCGGGGGCATCGAGAACGTCGAGCGCGCGCTGCGCCGCGCGATGGCCTCCGAGGTGTTGACGCTCGAGTCGATGACGCCGTTTCTCGCCACCGTCGGCTCGACCGCGCCGTTCATCGGTCTGTTCGGCACGGTGTACGGCATCATGCACTCGTTCTTGCAGCTCGCGGGCTCGCAGGATCAGAGCACCATCGACCGCGTCGGTCCCGGCATCGCCGAGGCGCTCTTCGCGACGGCCATCGGCCTCATCGCCGCGATCCCCGCCGTGATGGCGTACAACTTCTTTCTGCGAAAAGTCCGGGTGCTCACGAGCGAAATGGACTCGTTCAGCAACGACTTTCTCAACATCGTGCGTCGCCACATCCTGAAGTAATCCCAGAGGAGTCGAGCGATGGCCTTCAGCTCCGGTGGCAGCAACAACGCGGTGAGCGACATCAACATCACGCCCCTCGTGGACGTGATGCTCGTGTTGCTCATCATCTTCATGGTCACCGCGCCCCTCGTACAGTCGGGGATCAAGGTCGACCTGCCCAACGCCCAAGCGCCAGCCATGCCCGCGGGCAGCGACGACAAGGTCCGCGTGACGGTCGCGCGCGTCGACGCGAACAACCCCAACAGCGCTGTCGGCGTGTGGGTCGGCCGCGATCAAGTGACCAACGATACGCTCGGCGCGAGGCTGCTTCGGGACCCCGTCGTGCAGCGCGACCACGAGGCGTTCATCCAGGCGGACGAGAGCGTTCCGTACGGCAACGTCGTGCGCGTGATGGGGATCATGCGCGCCGCTGGCGTCAACAAGCTCGGGATCGTGACCGATCCGCTCGTGAGCCAGTGAGCGCCCAATCCGCTACGATGATCGCGTGTCACCCTTTCTGTGACTTCAGCGGAGCCGCCGTCGATGACCGCCCACGTGTACACTGAAGAAGAGCGCAAGCGATTGACCCGCGGAGACCGCGCGTCTGCGGCGCTCGGCGTCGTTTCCGCGATCGCGATTCACGCGGTCGTGCTCGCGCTCTCGTTGCGCGCTGGGACCGCAGAGGGCAACGCCGCTCGCCCCGCAGGCACCCCCGAGAACCCGCAAGAAGCCCCAGAAGAGACCATCGTCGAAGGCGAGCTTCTGCGCCAGGGCGGCGGCGGGCGATGGGACCCACGAATTCATCGTGAGGCGCCCGTCCGCGCCGAAGAGAGCAACGTCCGAGACCGCGGCCCCAACCATGATCCCAACGCGAACGCCGCGCAGCGACGGGATCCCAACGCCGCCATCACCAATCGCGACATCCTCGGCCGGGGAAACCAGGACCTCGCCGAGCGACGACTCCAGCAGCTCGCTGAAAACGAGGGCGCCGACCCCAACGCGCCGCCGGGACCGGGCTCTCCGGACGGGAGCGTGCACGGCACCGAGACCAATCCCAACCGCGCAGGGAGCGGCGCGGGCGCGAAGATCCAGAGCTTCTTGCGGCGCGAGCTGCGCTTTCCGAGCACCGCGCCGCCCGAGGCGCGCTCGAGGCCGTTTCGCTTGCGCATCGTCATCGCCGACGACGGAGCGACCATCTCGCGCGGTCGCGTGGTCGAGGGCTCGGGCGACGAGACGGTCGACTCGGACCTGAACCTCCAGCTCGCCGAGATCGCCGCGAATCGTAGGCAGATTCCCGAACTCACGGACGAAGAGAAGCTCGCGATTCGCGGGCGCACGTTCGGCGTCCGCTATCGCCCTGAGTGAACGGTTTGCGCTACACTCGCGAGCGTCTTCGATGAAGCTCCGCTTGCTGTCGCTGTTCGTTCCCCTCTCGCTCGTCGCGCTCGCGCCCGTGCTCTCGGCGCAGACTCGCCCCGCGGCGGACGCCGGCGCGCGGCCGGGCTCTGGCGAGGGTCCCGAGCAAGAGATCACGATTCAAAACCTCGATCAGCGGTTGCTACCGATCGCCATACCCGCGATCGGCGGCAGCGTCGGCGGCGACGTCACCAACGTCGTCATCAACGACCTGCGGCTCTCGGCGCTGTTTCGCGTGGTCGACTCCAGCCGCTATCCGAGCTCAGCAGCGGCCGAAGGCATGACCATCAACGCGCAAGCGTGGGTTCCGGTCGGCGCGACGTCGGTCGTCAAGGCGACCACGACGGGCGGCGGTGACGGATCGCGCCTCGAGCTCAAGGTCTGGGAGCCCGGTCGACCCGCGGCCCCTGTGCTCGAGCGCACTTTTGGCCCGGCGTCGCCGCGCTCGCTGGCGCACCAGGTCGCCAACGCGTTGATCCGGCACTACACGGGCCGCGACGGCGTGTTCGGCTCGAGGATCCTCTTCGCGCGCCGCACCGGCCGCGCGCGAAAGGACGTGTTCACCGTCGAGATGGACGGGGCCAACCTCGCGATGATCTCGCCTGGCCGTCGCCTCAACATGCTCCCTGCATGGGGACCCAACGGGATCTATTACGCAGCGCAGACACGGGAGGGGTTCATTCACCTCGTTCGATCGTCGCGCCCCAACGCGGTTCCCGTCGTTCAGGTCGAGGGAATGGTCGCTGGGTCGAGCTTCTGTGGAAGCCGCCTCGCCATCTCGATCAACCGCGAGGGCAACCCCGAAATCTACGTTGGCGGCGCGGACGGTACCAACCTTCGCCGCGTGACCATCAACAGCGCCGCGGATCTGTCGCCCGTGTTCGGCCCAGGCTGCTCGCAGATCGCGTTCGTGTCCGACCGCGATGGCTCGCCGCAGGTCTACGTGATGTCCGCAGACGGGGGAGGGCAGCGGCGCGTCACGTTTACTGGTGACTATAATCAAACGCCGGCGTGGTCTCCGGACGGCAGCACCATCGCGTACTCGTCCCGTCAGGGAGGCTCGTTCGACATCTTCACGGTGTCGGCCTCCGGCGGTCGCCCTCGAAGGCTCACCGAGAGCCAGGGGAGCAACACGGACCCGACGTTCTCGCCGGACGGCAGGCTCATCGCCTTCAACTCGTCGCGCGGCGGCATCTGGCTCATGAACAAAGACGGCCTCGCGCAGACGCAGATCCTCGCGGGCGGGGGCGAGTCCCTCCGCTGGGAACCCCGCTGATCCCGAGCCCGCTGCATCCCGCGCGCGGCGCATCCTGCGGCTTGCGTCCTCGCTCGCTCCCGCGCCGTACGTGAGTACGGCTTGGTCGCTCGCTGCGGGCGCGCTCGCAGGCTGCATCCGCGCGCGGGCGCAGCGGGCTCGGGATTCTCGATTTCGAGAGCAAGCGTGACGGAAGGGATTTCGAGAGCAAGCGTGACGGAAGGGATGATGGGAAGGGATGACGGGATGGGGTGACGGGATGGGGCGTTGCTCCGCGTGCCTTGACGGCTCGACGATCGAGATTAGTTCTCGCGTTGAGCCCGGTCCCACGGGCTCGGAAAACAGCGATTCGCCAGTGCAATTGCAGGGTGAACGCGAACTCGTGCGCGAGATTTGCGCCGCACACGAAAACAAGACCAACGCCAGAAAGTCAGGTGTCGCTATGCTCAACCGATGGGATCCATTCGCAGAGATCAACCGCCTCCAGGATCAGTTTCGTCGCGCGCAGGACAACGGTGAGCGCGCGTCCTTTGCGCCAGCGGTCAACATCTTCGAAGACAAAGAAGGCATTCACCTGACCGCTGAAGTGCCAGGAATGAAGCCCGAAGAGGTGCACGTCGACGTCGAGAACCGCGTCCTCACCATCTCTGGAGAGCGAAAGCTCGAGAAGTCCGAGCAGAAGGACGGCTATCACCGCATCGAGCGCAGCTACGGAAAGTTCACGCGGTCCTTCACGCTGCCCGACAGCGTCGATGGCGAAAAGATCGTCGCGAACTTGAAGGACGGCGTTCTCGCCGTGCTCTTGCCCAAGCGCGCCGTCGCACAGACGAAGAAGATCAGCGTCAACGGCAGCTAGCCACCGTCGCGTTCGCGCGCTCAGTCAGCGAACGGCGCGGATCGAGCGCAAGAACACGATCACCTTCGCGAGGTCTCCGTCGCTGAGGCGCGCCGCGGGGATGGGGCGCATCGTTCCGTCTCCGTTGCGCACGACCTGGCGCGTGTGCGCCTCGCTGTCGTTGCGACCGACGAGCCGAGGCCCGATGCGATTGTTGCCGCCTGGGTGACAGCGTCCGCACGATCGATCGAACACCGCGCGCGCGTCCGCGAGCGCCGCGGCGTTGCCGCCAGCCGCGTTGGGAGTGCTGGTGGTCGTCGCGGGGGGCGTTGTGTTGCTCGGGCGCGTCGTGCTCGGCCTCGTCGTCGTGCGCGCGCTGTCTGGGCGTGTGACGTCCGCTACGGCGCTCGCGTCGACCACAGGCGCGACGTCCTGCTCGAGGACGTCCGGCGTCGATGGCGCCGCTTGCGCTTCGGCGTCCGGCTCCGACGGGAGCATCACGTCTTCGACGGGCGTCGAAGCGACGTCCGGCGGCTGCGTCGCGAGCGTCTGGTTGCTGTTGCCGCTCTGGCTGCCGCTACAGCGAAGCGCGAACAGCGCCAGCAACACGATGGTCGAAAATCGGGTCTTCACGGCGGACGGTGATACTGCCTCTCTTCCATTGGTGAAATACAATCGCGCAAAGGTGTTTGCGCGGGCCGCGTCGTCGCCGCGTCGAGCGTCCGGCGGAAGCACTGCCGACCCATGAGCCGTAGTACGAGTCGTCGCGAACGCGATCGCGAAAGCCCCATCGACGATCGCGTGCCCGATCGGATGCCCACCATGACCCACGCTGCAGACTCCTCGAGCGACCGAATTGCGACCCATCGACGCGTCGCTTCCTGCTCGATGACCGTGATCTTTGCGCTCGCGCTCGCGTGTGCAGCGCAGACCGGAGGCCCGCCAGACGTGTCGGGCAACTACGATGTTCGATACGACGGCCTCTATCGCGTCACGCTGCAGATCGGCAGCGCGCGATACATGGCCAACACTTCGCCCGCGGGTCTGGTCGAGTTTCGAACGAGCGAACGCGGCACGTTGTCCCTCGACCTGCTCTCGTTTTGCGATCGGCCAGAGGTCCAGTGTCCGCACGAGACGCTGTGGACCCGCGTGGCGATCCACCAGCCCGCGATTCGCGCTGCGCAGCGCAATCGCTACGTGCTCAACGCGATCGAAAACCGCATTCCCGATGCGATGAACCCCGCGCGCCCAGGAGTGGTCGCCGGCCTCGTCGGCGACGACCTCGAGTTCGGCCTCGTGCTCGGGGCAGGATCCGCGTCGGTCTCCGCAGGAAACGCGACGTGCGCGCTGGTGACCCTCAGCACCGCGGTCGGGCGCTTCACACAGTCGCCCGACTCCGACGCTGGGATCGCCCCCAGAGCCAACGCCCAGGGAATCACCGGGATCGTCAACGGTCGCGTCGCGACTGGGTTTCTTGGCGGGTGTGCGTTTGGCCCCATTGGTGTGGGCGCGCTGCTCACGATCGAGACGAGCTACAGCGCGGTGCGATCGGGCGCGTTCTCTCCGCCTCCGGGCCTGATCGATCCAGTCGACCCGGGCCGAGTCCCCGCGGGGATCGATCCCACGACGGTCGCCACGGACGGAGGGGTGTTCGACGCAAGCCAGGACGCGCCTGTCGGCGACGGCTCGACGAGCAGCGACGCCGAGAGCGACGGCTGAGCTCGCCCCCGCTCGAGCATCGACGTTTTCGCCGGGGGAGCTCCGTGGTTCAGCGCTTCTTCAGCGCTTGATCGAGCGGGTCTTCTTCGACCGTCGCTTCGACCTCGGGCGCTGGCGCCTGTGCGGACGGTGTCGCAGGAGCGCTCTGTGGAGCCTCGACCTGCGCGACTGTGACGACCGCGACCTCCGCGGGCTGACCGGCAGCCGTCGCTTCGCGCACGCGCTCGTTGAGAAATCGCTGGCACTGCTCGAGCGCCTCGGCCACCTCGGACCCGCAGCCCGCCGCGATCGCGTCGTCGGTCAGCCGGACGCGAAGGAGAAACATCGTCGAGACCGGAGGATCGAGCGCGATCAGCGTCGAGAACACCGCGCAGACCGCCTGCCGCTTCCGCGTCGCGTCCAGCTTCGGAAGCACGCCGAGTTGCACTGGCGAACTCGAAAACATGTGCGCGTCGAGCTCCGCCCGCCTCGCCGGCGGAGCGACCGCCGCGAGCAGGTGCAGCAGATGCGGACGCACGGCCTCGAACGCGAGCAGCCTCGCCGCAGACCGAGCGAGCTCGACGCACACCTGCGCGAGCTCGCTCTGACGGAGCTGCGCTGCGAGCACCTCGGCGCGGATCATGTCTGCTTCGTGCTGCAGCTCGAGGCGCGCGGCGACGCCGCGCACCGCGAGGTCTCTCGCTGGGTCGATCGCGCTCGAAGCGGCGAGCTGCCACGCTCCACGAAGCAGCGCGCGGCGCGTCTTGATGTCCAGGTCGCCGAAGATCTCGAGGTCCTCGAAGGTGAGCGCGCGACCGGGGCGAACCTGCGCGAGCTCTTCTGCGGTCAGGCCGAAGGAGTTCATCGCCATCGCGACGAGGCGCGCCTCATCGGGAGACAGCACTCGATCGGCGTTGGCGATCATCTCGAGGATGCGCCCCGCGAGGGTCGCGGTCTTCTGCACGCGCCGGCGCTCTTTTTCGCTCGGCTCTTTGGTGAACAACCCGCGAAGACCCTTCGCTCCGCCCTCGAGCGTGATGCCGTGCTCGACCACTGCGGCCATGGGCATCCACTGCGGGGGGCCGACGGCGGCGAGCGACTGCGCGAAGCCAGGCCAATACAGGGCGTCCCACAGCGGCGATTGGGGCTGCGCATAGAGCGCGCTTCGTCGCCGCGCGAATGGTTCGAGCTGATCGTCGTAGTCCTCGCGCGCGCACACGAGCGAGACGAGGTCTCGCGCGGCGAGCTGATAGATCGTTCGGGCAGCGGTCGACATGCCACTAGCCTATACCGCGGTCTCCCCGGACGCGCGCGGGTATCGATCTCTCTCTGCACGGGGTACGATCGCGCTCGAGGTCGACGTTGAAGAGAGCACCCAGAGCAGTGGTCACCGGAGCAGCGAGCGGCCTCGGCCGCGCCTTTGTCGAAGAGCTCTTGCAAGAGGGCGCGAGGGTCGTCGCGGCGGACGTCAACGAGGACGGGCTCGCGGCGCTCGCACGGGATCTTCGCGAGCCCGAGCGGCTCGTCATCCGTCGTGCGGACGTGAGCGTCGTCGAAGACGTCGAGGCGCTCGCGGACGAAGCGGACTCGCGCTTCGGCGGAACAGACGTGATCATCAACAACGCAGGCCTCGGCTCGGGCGGACCGGTTGGCGAGGTTCCGCTCGATCACTGGCGTCGGGTGATGGGCGTCAACTACTGGGGCGTGGTGCACGGGTGCCACGCGTTTGTTCCGCGCATGAAGCGCGCGGGGCAGGGGTGGGTGCTCAACGTCGCCAGCATGGCTGGCCTCGTCTCGATGCCCGAAATGGCCGTCTACAACAGCGGCAAGGCTGCGGTCGTCTCGCTCTCCGAGACGCTGCGGGGCGAGCTGGCGGAGACGGGCGTCGGCGTGAGCGTGCTCTGCCCTGCGTTTTTCAAGACCAACATCGTCGAGGGCATGCCGATGTACGGCAGCAACGCCCAGAAGCAACGCAAGCTCGCCAACACGCTCATGGAGCAGAGTCAGCTCGACGCGCGCGCCGTCGCGCGATTTGCGATCGAGCAGTCTCGCAAGGGGGAGTTCTATCTCCTGCCCCACAAAGAAGGCCGCGCGCTGTGGAACCTCAAGCGCATCGCCCCCGAGAATTACATCGCTGCCGTGAAGTTCTTGCGAAAGCTCACCGGCCGCTGAGCGGCGCTCACTGACGGCAGTGATCGGGGGCGACGCACGTTCCGCCCGCGCTGTCGCAGGCCGCTTGACCGCGCCACGCGTGCTGCCAGCCCTGCGCGAAATAGCGGCAGCAACAGACGGGGCCGGGGTCTTGCTGCGCTGGCTGCGCAGGCGGCGGACGAACGGCGCTGTCCGAGACCAGGGAGGTCGCGGCATCCGAGCTCTGCCGGGGTTGCGCGGTTTGCGCGGCGCGCGTGGCCGCGGGACGCGCGGGTGCGGCGGCGGTGTTGCGCCCACCCTTGACCGTCGCCGAAAGCGCGGGTGCCCCGACGACGCTCTGGGACGCATCCGCCAACGCGTGGCACGCGAACAGGGTCGAGACGGCAACAATCGAGACGGCGATGTGGCGCATTACTGGCTTCCTCCGAAACGATCCCTCGGCAACCGAAGACTCTGACTGCTGAGGATCACTCATGTGTTGGTCCTGCACAACCAGTGGCAACCTTACAGACGCCACTCCGAGAGAAAATGTTGCAACGCCTTTCTGTGGGGCGTCGCGAGCCGGGCGTGGTGAGAGGTAAGCGACAAGGCGCTTTGGTGACCCGCAGACGGTCGCTGTTTGGTGTATACCGTCGGACACGCGAGGTTGGCTTCGGTGCGTTCGATCGGGCGGCGTTTGGCTGCGCTTGGGGTGTTCGTAGCGTCGGCCGTGTGGTTTGCGCGAGAGGGCCGCGCTCAGCGTACGACCACCGTGCGGGTGCAGCCGAACGACCCGACGCAGCTCGTGGCGATGCTCCGAGCCATGGACGCTCGGGCAGCGGCGGACGCGAGCATCGACGCGTCGATGGACGGACGCGCGGACGGTCGCGCGGATGGACGCGCGGACGGACGCGCGAGCGACGGGGCGGACGTCCGCTACTCCGACGCGCGATCGTCAGGCTTGCGATGCCCCGACGGAATGCTCCTGGTGGAGGGTGACTACTGCATCAACGTCGAGCAGCGCTGCCTTCGATGGCTCGACCCCGAAGAGCAGATGCGATGTGCTGAATTTGCGCCGACTGTGTGTTACGGCCGACGGCGAAGGCGCCTGGCGTTTTGCATGGATCGCTACGAGTGGCCCAACCGTCGCGGCGAACTGCCGACCGTGCGCGTGACGTGGCACACGGCGCGACGGATGTGCGAGCAGGTCGGAAAGCGCCTTTGCACTGAGCGAGAATGGACCTTTGCGTGCGAAGGCGAGCAGTCTTGGCCGTATCTCTACGGCTTTCGTCGTGACAGCGACGTCTGCCACTTCGACCATCAAACACGACGGCCAGACCGGGCGAGGCTCGCGAACCCTGCGACAGCGGCGGACGAGTACGCGCGGTTGTACGAGGCCGTTCCCAGCGGAACGTACGAGCGCTGCGTCAGCCCGTTCGGCCTCAACGACCTGACAGGCAACGTCGACGAGTGGGTCGTCAACGAGAGCGGCCAGCCGTTTCAGAGCGCGCTCAAGGGCGGCTGGTGGGGCCCCATTCGCGCGCGCTGTCGGCCGGCGACCTACTCGCACAACGAGAACTTCATCTACTACCAGATCGGCTTTCGCTGCTGTTCGAGCCCGACTGGCGGCGACGCGGGCTGAGCGCCCCGCGGGGGTGTCAGTAGCCCGAAGAGCCCGCTCCGCCCGTCACGATCGCCACCGACGAGCTGGCGCCGACGCGGGTGGCTCCAGCGGCGACCATGCGATCTGCGTCTTGCGCGGTGCGAACGCCGCCCGAGGCCTTCACCCCGAGCTCAGGGCCGACGATCGCGCGCATGAGCGCGATGTCTTCGACCGTGGCGCCGCCGGGGCCGAAGCCCGTCGAGGTCTTCACGAAATGCGCCCCCGCGGCCTTGGACAGCGCGCAGCCGATGACCTTTTCGTCTCGCGTCAAGCCGCCGGTCTCGAGGATCACCTTGACGACCTTGCCTTGCGCCGCGCCGACGACGCGGGCGATGTCGTCGAGCACGAGGGCGTAGTCGCGGCTCTTGAGCGCGCCGACGTTGATGACCATGTCGATCTCGTCTGCCCCGTTGCGGATCGCCTCGGTCGTCTCGAACGCCTTGGCCGCGGGGCTCATCGCGCCGAGGGGAAAGCCCACCACCGCGCACACGGCGACCACCGAGCCCCGCAGCTGCTCGCGCACGTACGGGACGTTGACCGAGTTGACGCAGACCGAGAAGAATCCGTGCG
>LNEO01000139.1 GCA_001465015.1 Deltaproteobacteria bacterium Ga0077539
GAAGAGTTCTTGTCATTTCGCGCCGAGATCAAAGGCGTTCGATCGACCAGCGGGCGGCGAAAGAAGGCGGTCGAGCGAGCGATGGAGCTCACGAAGATCACCGATCGCGCGCGATGGCTGGTCGGCGAGCTCTCCAAGGGTCTCAAGCAGCGCGTCGCGCTCGCGGACGCCATCGTCGCGGACCCGCCGGTGCTCGTGCTCGACGAGCCGACCGCGAGCCTCGACCCCAACCAGATCATCGACGTCCGAGAGCTGATTCGTTCGCTCGGAAAAGAGCACACGATCGTGTTGAGCACGCACATCCTTCCCGAGGTCGAGGCGACCTGCGCGCGCGTGATCATCCTCTCGAAGGGACACGTCGCGGCGCAGGGCACGATGGACGAGATCCGCGCGCGGCTGTCGTCGGACGCCCGGGGCAGCACCGTTGTCTTTCGAGGAGAAACGCAGGTGTTTCGCGACGCCGTCGCGCGCGTCGAAGGCGTCACCGTCAAAGACGTCGCCGAGGGCGAAGGCTCGATTCAACGCGCCTCCCTCGCCCTCGATGACAAAGATGGCGACGCGTCCGACCGCCTCGAGCGTCTCGTGAGCGAGTGCGTCGCAGCCAAGCTCGGCGTTCGAGAGGTCAACCTCGCGGCCAAGAGCCTCGAAGACGTGTTTCGCGAGCTCACCACGGAGGACCGCGCCGCGGAGGCCAGCGACGACAGCGACGACGAGGACGGCGAGGAGACCGCGAAAGGCGCGAGCAAGGAGGACAAGCGGTGAGAGTCACCTGGGCTATCTACAAGCGAGAGCTCGCCGCGAGCTTCTACACGCCGCTCGCGTACGTCCTGCTCGTCGTGTTTCTGCTGTGGAACGGGGCGGTCTTCTCGTTTCTGCTCCAACAGTTCGCGGCCAACCCCGAGATCTCCGGCAGTCGCGGACCGTTGCAGCTCCTGTTCGGCTCGATCCTCTATTTCTTGCCGATCTTGTTGTTCTGCCCGGCGATCACGATGCGCTCGTTCGCCGAAGAGCGACGGGCGGGGACGTTCGAAGCGCTGATGACCGCGCCGGTACGCGACATCGAGGTCGTGCTCGGCAAGTATCTCGCGGCGCTTTCAGTCTACGCAGTCCTGTGGGCCCCCACCGCGCTGTACGCGTTGGTGATCCGCAAGTTCGGCACCGTCGACTGGGGTGCGCTCGGCGCGGCCTACTTCGGAACCATGCTCCTCGGCGCGGCGTTCGTGGCGCTCGGCGTCCTCGCGAGCGCGATGGCCCGATCGCAGGTGACCGCGTTCATCCTCGGCTTCGCGATGACGAGCGGGCTGTTTCTCGCGGGGCTCGGCAAGTACGTGTTCGAGTCCGAGACGCAGCAGGCCTTCTTCTCGCACCTCAATCAGTGGGAGCACATGGAGGAGTTCGGCGTCGGCGTCGTCGATTCGCGCCGCGTCGTCTTCTACCTCTCGATCGCGGCGCTCGCGGTGTTTCAGAGCGTTCGAGTGCTCGAAGCCCGCAAGGGAGTGCAGTGACCATGAGCGACTCCAAGGCGCCCCTCGTTCGTGCGCGGCTCGTCTCCATCGCAGGAGCCCCCGCCTCGATGCTCCTCGCGCTCGTGCTGTTCGGAATGATCAACGTCCTTTCAGCGAGGCACTACCGTCGCTTCGATTGGACGCGCGCCCAGCTCTTTACGCTCTCGCCGCGCTCGCAGCAGATCGCCAGGGGCGTCCGAGACCAGGTCGAGATCGTCATCCTTCTCGGTCGCGCTGAGCCGCAGTGGCGCGACGCTGTCGAGCTCGCCGAGCGCTACCGCGCGCTCAACCCGATGATCTCGGTTCGACTGCTCGACCCCGATCGGCAACGCGAGGCCTTCATCGCGTTTCTTCAGCGATACGGCCTGCGCGCAGGGCGTTCTTCGCAGAGCGACATCGCGGCAGAGGCCGGCGTTGTCATCGTGAAGGGCGATCGACACCTCGAGATTCGTCGCGACGACCTCGCGGCGCTCGGCGACGCGACCCGCGCTGGAGGAGGCGACGCGACAGCGGCAGAGCGCATCGCCAACGCGCGCGTGACCGTCGAGCGATCGCTGTCGAGCATGCTCGTGCAGATCCAGCGCGGCGACCGGCCGACGCTCTGCGCGAGCACTGGGCACGACGAGATCCCGCTGCAAGGCAGCGACGAGTCGATGCAGCTCTTTGCGCAAGAGCTCGAGCACGACAACATCACCACGCGCGCCGTCGAGCTGCGCGGAACCGCGTCGGTTCCAGCGGACTGCGACGCCCTCTTGATCGCGGGGCCGCGCCAGGCGTTCACCGAAGGAGAGGCGCGCGCGGTCAGCCGATACCTTCAAGCTGGCGGAAATCTCCTGCTCTTGCTCGATCCGTTCTTCGTCGATCGGCACCACGCCCCGAGCGGACTCGAGCCGGTCACGCGCCTCGCTGGAATCGAACCGACCAGCACGGTCGTCGTCGAGAGCGACCCGCAGAAGCAGCTCGACGGCCTTCCCCCCATGGTCTTTACGGCCGGTGATTTCGGGTCCCACGAGCTCTCGCGAAACTTTCGCGGGATCGACGCAGAAGTCCTCGTACGCACCGCCAGGGCGCTTCGAACGAGCGCAGGATCCGCAGTGGTTCCCGAGTCGATCTTGCGGACGACCCCCAACGCGTGGGGCGAGACCGGAGAGCTCGACGCCGTGCG
>LNEO01000140.1 GCA_001465015.1 Deltaproteobacteria bacterium Ga0077539
CCCCGTGCGTGCCACCCATCTTTTCATTGGGTCCGCTGCTTCGCCACTGACAACGCTGCTACTTCGACGCAGGTGATGAATGATGAGAGCTCGCTGCCCCGCCGAAGCGGGCGAACTGCCTTCCGCCGCATCGGCAATGCTCAGAGCCTGGCTGCCGCGCCGAAGCGGGCGAACTGCCTTCCGCCGCATCGTTAGGGTGCTCGCGCGTCAGACGGCGAGTTCTCTCGCTGCGATCGTTTGCGATCACCCGACCCCGGTTTGACCCCCCCCTACGCGATCGCCTTCGATCCCGCGACCCCGGTTGGACCCCACCCACGCAATCGTTTGTGATCGCTAACCCCCGGTTGGACCCCACCCGCGCGATCGATATCGATCGCTCACCCCCGGTCGAACCCTGGGTCTCTCGATCGCTCGCAAACTTTTTTGCCCACACGCGCAACCTTTACGGATCGCCCTCGATACCCGGCGCACATCGGGAACGACCGCGGCCACTCGGGTCGCCTCGCCGCCCGGTATTCGAAGGTGATCGCCATGAGCAAGAACAAGAACACGAAGGTCTCGACGAGCAGCAAATCCAACAGCGACCCCAAGAGCTCGACCGCGCCCGGCCCAGTCGACGAGCTCGAGAAAGCACGCACCGCGACGAGGTCCGCGGTGCTGGCGTTGGCCGCGTCGAGCGTGCGGCCGTTCAACCTCGACGCGCCGTTCGTCGCGTCCGTGATCAGCAACGCGTGGCCCGCGGTCGAGCCGTATCTCTCGAAGATGGAGGAGCTTCCGGGCTTCGACCGTGATCGCGTGGCGGGCGTGCGTGCGGCGAGCAGCGCGCTGCTCTTGGTCGACGGCAGGATTCCCCGCAAGAGCCCGCCGTCGGCGTCGCAGTTGACCGAGGCGACCAACGCGCGGCGCTTGCTCCTATCCGCAGCAAAGCCCCTCGTCGAGCGCGGGCTCCTCGACGGCGCCATCATCGATCGCGCCTCCGGCGGAAAGAGCTACCTCGACGTCGGAAACGGCCTCTTGATGATCGCGTCGGAGTTCGTCGCCGGGTGGTCGAAGGTCAACGGACAGACCGTCGTCACGCCGCGCGAGATCGAAGCCGCGCAGAAGCTCGGCCACGTGCTGCTCCAGTCCGCGACGCCGCGCGGCGATCGCGACGACGCGGTCGAGGCGCTCGAAGACGAACGCGCGCGGCTGGCAACCTTGGTGATCGAGGGCTGGACCGAAGTGCGAGCGGCGCTCGGGTGGTTTCGCCGCCGAGAGGGTGACGTCAACGAGATCGCCCCGTCGCTGTATGCCCGCGCGGGCGCAGGCCGAAAGAGCGACGAGGGCGTCACCGACAAAGAGAGCGACAAGCCGAGCGACGAGGGCAAAGCGAGCGAATAGTCGCCAGCGGGGCGCGACGCCGTCGCACAGCTCACTGCCACACCAGCGACGGGGCGAGCATCGCGCGCGGCAGGGCCCTCACGCGAGCGAGCGTCGATCCAACGCCGATCTTCACCGCCTCTCGTGCGACGAACACGCACGGAACCGCGTGAAACCACGCCGCCTCGGTGACGCCTCGCAGCCCCCCTTCGGCGTCGCAGTCGATCAACAAACACCAATCGTCGCGCACCGCCGCGAGCGCCGAGGGCTTCACCAACACGTGCGGATCGCCGTGCGTGTGACCCACGACGTACTGCGACAGGTACACCAGCGCCGGATCGCCGCGCTCCAGCGGCGCGCCGAGCGACGAAAGCGCGCGCCCGATGGCGTCAGCCCGCGCCTCGAGCGCCTTCGAGTCGCAGCGACAGCGAGTGATCGCTCCGAAGTTCTCGGCGTCGATCGCGCACTCGGTCCGGAGAATGATCGCCCCGTCGTCCATCGCCACATCGGCCCCGAGCGGACAGAGCATCGCGTCGGCGAGCGTCGGATCCACCAGAGAACGCTCGTGCGCGCGGCTCATCGACCGATAGCGCTTGGTCGCGCCCGATCGCTTCTGCGCGAAGTACGTGGGGTCGAAGAAGCTCGCGTGCCTCTCGACCATCGCCCTCGCGACGTCCCGGTCTGCCGCGCGCCACCGCGCGCGTGGCTCGATCATCGTCAGCGAGGCGAGGGGACCGTCGAGCGTGACGTCCCGGTCGAGCCAGCGCTTTCGCACGCGAATCGTACAGCGAATCCGCTGGCGACTCGAAAACGTGTGTCGATCGATCGAAGCGCGCGCGTCCGCGCGGTTCTTCGTGGCAGAGAGCTCGATCGAGCCGCCGATCGGCTCGACCTCGAGCGCGGTGTCGAGCGTAACCACCAGCTCGTCGCCGACCATCGCGACCTGCGCGCTCGCGTCGCTGCAGCGCGCCTTTCGACCATCGACTCGAAGCTCGATCGGGGCCGCGGGCTCGAGCCAGAATCCCACTGCGTTTCCCGCGAGAAACGGCGCGCAAGCCTGCGCCGCGCGAAGAGAAACGTTGCCGTCGAGCAGCGCAGGCGCCGGTCGTATGCGCCACGGCCGCGGCCCCACCGCGCGCACCAGGACCGCCGGCTCAGCCCCCGCAGCCACCGCCGCCACACCCTCCGCCGCCGCAACCGCCGCCGCCGCCGCCGCAGCTCGAGCTCCCGCTGCTGCAGCTCGAGCCTCCGCTGTTGAACGACCCGGCCGGCGCGTCGGCGATGCTCTTTCCGATCGCGAGCACGAGCCCGCCGCCGATGATCGAGCCCACCGCGCCGACGAGTCCGAGACCGATGGGCCCGAGCAGCGCTGCCGAGACGACGACCGACGGCCAGACCCTGGGCTTCGCGTCGCTGTTGAGCCACAACGACGAGAGAGCGCCCGCGACGAACGCGACGAACAGCAACACTCCGGGATCGATCTCCGAACCGAAGGTCGAGAGGGCAAACGCCGCGATCATTGGCGCGATGAAGGCGATCAGCACGGTCGTGCGCACCTGCGACTCCCACGCGCGTCGCTCGGACTCTGGCAACACGGGCTCTGGCAGCTCCGCGGGCGTCGGCAACGGCGGCGGAGCGCGAAAGACTCCTGGCTCGAGCAGGGCGGCCACCGAATACGAGTGGGCGGGAGCGGGCGGCAACACGCCCTTGGTCGACAGATGCGCGGCGAAGCGCGATCGCAGCGCGCGAAGCAACAGCGCGACCGCGGTCAAGAGCCCCAGCGACACCCCGACGAGCGCGTGCGTCGGGCCGCGCTCTCGCTCGAGGCGCATCGTGCTCGGACTGCTCGGTCGGCACACGGTCGCCTCGCCTTCGCTCGAACAGTTGTCCCCGCTGAGGACCCACGAGCCCGAGCTTCGATACTCAGTCTGCAGCACCGGCAGGCGAAACTGGGCGGGCCAGCGCAGCTCGACGCGCTCGCTCGCCCATCGGTGCTGCTCGCTCACCGGCTGGGTAAACGTGATGATCGCCGCGCGCGTCTCGTGGTAAGCGTCCGTCGAGATGGGCGACGAGAGGTCGAAGTCGAGCCGCCACTCGCCCGAGCGCCCCTCGCGGCTCAGTTGAAATCGCAGCGGGGTCCCGTCCGGCGCCGTGACGCGCACGTTCGACGCCCCTTGGCGGCCGATGTACTTGAAGCCGTCTCGTTTGTTCTCGTTGACGCTCGCTCGGTACACGAGCTCCATTCGGACATCGATCGCGTCGTCTCGATGCTCGGACTCGCGAACATCGACGCGATAGCGCTCGATCTCTGCGGCAGGCGCGATCGACGCCACGAGCGTCACCCAGACGAACACGAACGCCGCCAGCACGCGCCTCACGACTGCACCTGCTGACCGCTGGTTTCGTCCCACTTGTCGACCCACGAGGCGGCGCCGTCGACGGCGACGCTCAGCGCATCGAGCGCGTCGAGCGGGTTGGGGCTCTGCTTTGCCTCTCGAATCGAGCGAGTGACCGCGCGGAGGGGAGCCGGTTCGATCGCGATCAGCGACGCGAGCGCGTCGACGAGCGCGGCTTCATCGGACGGAGCTTCGCGTCCAGCGAGCACGAACAAGTGGTGGGCGGCGACGAGCAGCCGATCGAGTCCGTCGCGCAACGCGCGCGCGGGGTCATCGCGGGTCGGTCCAGCGGCCACGCCCGCGAGCACACGATTTCGAATCCGCCGAGAGAGCCCGCGCAGCTCGAGCTCGAGCGCGTGCCGAAGGTGCGCGCGATCGACCTCGATCGAAGCCAACACGTCGCGCCCTGCAACAACGCGGTGCCGCGCCTTCCACTCGGCGACCTCGAGCGCGAACACGTCGGCCGACCGCGCGAGCTCGTCGTGCGTGACGACCCGCACGCGGACGCCGCTCTTCATCGGGTCCGCGAGCGCCTCGGCCAGCGCGCGCATCTTTCGCAGCCCTTCGGCCGCGATCACGGCGATGATCTCTGGCGCGAGCGCGCGGTCTCCGCGGGCAGGGTTCATCGCAGCGCCGACGACGAACGCGGATTCGAGACGCTCTCCGAGCACGCTCTCGAGCGCGCGCCTGGCCTTGTCGATTTCAGCGAGCGTCTTCGCCGGAAGCCAGCGCAGCGGGTCACTCTCTCGATGGTCTGCGGTCATCTCCAACTCCCTGCGTTGTGATGGCCGCGATGGTCGCACGCGAGCGCAGGCGACGCACAGCGCCCTTCAGCGCGCGGCAAACGACCGAACGAGCGCCACGAGCGACTGGATCGCCTCGGGTCGAAGCGACGAAAACGCCGGCATCGTCCCGTTTTTTCCGCGGGAAATCGAGAGCGCGAGCTGCTCGTCCGAGTGGCTCTGCTGAAAAGCCGCCGCCGTCATGTCCGGCGGCCGCACCGCGGTTTGCGTGCCGTCTCCGCGCCCTTCGCGTCCGTGGCACGCCACGCATTGCGACGCCCACAAAGCCCTCGCGTTGGAGAGCACATCAGAGGGTGCGCTTCCGCCGCCGAGGTCTTCACGGCTCGCGTTGTTGTGATCGCTCGGCCGCCACTCGCGCAAATCCGCGGGAGGCGAGTCGCACGCCGCGAGGGCGAGCGGGACGATGAAGCGCGCGATGTGCTTCGCGACTCTCACTCGGCGTCGCCTTCCTTCGCGCCATGCGGATCCGTCGCTCGCTGATAGAGCGCTCCGCCCGTGGCGCGAAACTCCGCGGCCTTCTCTGCCATCCCCTGCGAGAGCACCTCGGCGTCGTTCAAGCCCTTCTTCGCGGCGTACTCTCGAACGTCCTGCGTGATCTTCATCGAGCAGAAGTGCGGTCCGCACATCGAGCAGAAGTGCGCGGTCTTCGCGTTGTCGCTCGGCAGCGTCTCGTCGTGAAAGGCCTTCGCCGTCACCGGATCGAGCGACAGGTTGAACTGATCCTCCCATCGAAACTCGAACCGCGCCTTGGAGAGCGCGTCGTCGCGCTTCTGCGCGCCGGGGTGCCCCTTGGCGAGGTCCGCTGCGTGCGCGGCGATCTTGTACGCGATCACGCCCGCCTTCACGTCGTCGCGGTTCGGCAGCCCGAGATGCTCCTTGGGCGTCACGTAGCAGAGCATCGCCGTGCCGTACTGCCCGATCAGCGCAGCGCCGATCGCCGACGTGATGTGATCGTAGCCGGGCGCGATGTCCGTCACGAGCGGGCCGAGCGTATAGAACGGCGCCTCGTGGCAGAGCTCCATCTGCAGATCGACGTTCTCTTTGATCTTGTGCAGCGGAACGTGGCCGGGCCCCTCGATCATCACCTGCACGTCGTGCTTCCACGCGACCTCGGTGAGCTCGCCGAGCGTCTTGAGCTCACCGAACTGCGCGTCGTCGTTGGCGTCGGCGATCGAGCCAGGACGCAGCCCGTCGCCGAGCGAGAAGCTCACGTCGTACTTCTTCATCACCGCGCAGATGTCCTCGAAGTGCGTGTAGAGGAAGTTCTCTTTGTGGTGCGCGAGGCACCAGCGCGCCATGATGCTTCCGCCGCGTGACACGATGCCCGTGACGCGCTTCTGCGTGAGCGGGACGTAGCGAAGCAGCACGCCAGCGTGAATCGTGAAGTAGTCGACGCCCTGCTCGGCCTGCTCGATCAGCGTCTCGATGAACAGATCGATGTTGAGGTCCTCGACCTTGCCCTTCACTTTTTCGAGGCACTGGTAGATCGGCACCGTCCCGATCGGCACCGGCGCGTTGCGAATGATCCACTCGCGCGTCTCGTGGATGTTCTTTCCCGTCGAGAGGTCCATGACCGTGTCGGCGCCCCAACGGATGGACCACTGGAGCTTCTCGACCTCGTCCTTGATCGAGCTCGAAATCGCGCTGTTGCCGATGTTCGAGTTGATCTTCACGAGGAAGTTGCGGCCGATGATCATCGGCTCGAGCTCGGTGTGCCGGATGTTCGCGGGGATGATCGCCCGGCCGCGCGCGACCTCGTCGCGCACGAGCTCAGGGGTCACGTTCTCTCGCAGCGCGATGAAGCGCATCTCTTCGGTGATCTCGCCGCGGCGGGCGTAGTGCATCTGCGAGAAGTTCGTGTCGCCTCGCGCGATGCGGCGCTCGACCCACGGCTTGCGGAGCTTCGGCAAGCCCTCGCGGACGTCGTGCCCCTGCGGGCCGGTCGTGTCGTACACGCGCACGGGGGGCTCACCGCCGGTCAGCCTGATCTCGCGCATCGGGACGCACATCCCGTCGGACTCGAGGTAGACCTTGGACGAGCTGGGCAGGTCACTCTCGATGGGCTGAAGCGCGTTGTCCGAGCTCGTCGGGACGTCTTGCGTCTCGACTCGAAGCGTTCGGATCGGGCGGTTCTGGGAGGGATCTCTGGAGTCGATGGTCATCGAAACGTGGCCGGACGGTGAGGCATTCGCGCGCCGAGGGCAAGCAGGGACGCGCGCCGCGGACCGCAAGTCGTCGTACAATTCGAGCCGCTCTCCCGAGAAACTCGAACTGATGGATGACATCGACCTCCGCTCGCAGTGGCTCGAGGCGCTTCGCCGCGACAACAACGCAGACGAAGCGCTCCTCTTCGAGCGCCCCCCGTGGAACGACGCCGTGAGGGTCCTCTCGGACCGCGCCCGCTCGGAGCGATCGCAGAACGATCAAAACGGATCATTCGTCGTCATCGAATCGTCCAGTCGGCGTCCGTCGAGCACGAATCACCGAGTCGAAGTCGATCTGCTCCGCGAATCCGGCGTAGAGACGCGCGAACTCGTTGATTTTCCCGAAGAATACCTTCGTTGGCGCGGCGCCGCCCGCCCGCCGGATTCGCTGTTGATCGCCAGCTTGCTGCACGACCTCAAGAACGCCCTCGGCGCGCAATCGCTGTTGCTCGGAACGACCGAGCGCGAGCTGCAGGCCGCCGCCGCTGGGTCGCGACCTGCTCGCGTGGACTCGCTCCTCGAGACCGTCGCGCTCTGCCGCGAGTCCGTCGGTATCGCCTCGGACCGCGCCCAGATCGCGCAGGTGCTCTCGAGCCCGACCTCTCCTCCGTCGCTCAGCGGCGAGCTCTGGCTGCGTCTTGTCGTGGCCGCGCTCGGAGACGAGCGAGATCAGGTTCGGCGCGCGATCGCACCCGAGGCGCGCACCGGCCCCGTCGGAGACTGCCGCGCGATCGTCGCGATCGCCGTCGCGCTCGGCGCGCTCGCGGGCTCGGGGAGCCGCCAACGCGCCGCCGCTGCGACGCTCGAAGGCAGCGTCCGCTGCGACAGCGACGAGCAGCTTCACCTCGAGCTCGTCGTGCCGACCCGATCGGTCTCGCGCGAAGCCATTTGGGCCGCCGCTCGGCGAACCGCCCCCGCGCAGGGCCAGGGACGCAACAGCGCGCTCGTGGGGCTCGCAGAAGCGCTCGACTCGCGCATCCAATTTCGATTCGAGTGCGACGCCACCAAAGGAATCGTCTTTCGCGTCACCGCGAAGCGCTCGTCAGGGATCCTTCGTTGACCGCGCGTGCGGTCTTCGCCGTCGCGCTCTTCGTCGCGTCGTCTCTCGCGTTCGCCATCGAGCCGATGGCCGCGAAGGCGCTGCAACCCGCGCTCGGCGGCGTGGCCAGCGTTTGGACAACTTGCCTGCTGTTCTTTCAGCTCGCGCTGCTCGCAGGCTACGGCGCGCAGCTCGCCCTCGCGCGCGTCGCGGCCGAGCAGCCGCGGCTCGCGCTCCACGCCGCGCTCTTGCTCTCGCCGCTCGCGCTCGCTCGGTTCGACCTCGTCGAGCGAGCCCGCGCGCTCGATCCCTTCACCTCTCCGGTCCTCGCGACGCTGGCGTTTCTCGCGACCACTGTCGGCCTCCCGTTCGTCGCGCTCTCCACCGTCGCCCCGGCGTTGCAGCGATACTTCGCGCGCGCCACCGGCGAAGATCCCTACCGCCTCTACGCCGCGAGCAACGCGGGCTCGACCGTCGGCCTCGTCGCCTACCCCCTCGCGATCGAACCGCTCGTCGCGCTCTCGTCGCAAACTCACGCCCTTCGACTCGCGTATGGAGCCGTCGCGACCGTCGTCCTCGCGCTGGGTGTCTGGTCGTCGCGATCGCCCACAGCGACCGTGCCCGAACGCGCCGCCTCGAGCGATGAACCCGCCCCGCGCGTGTCCGCGCACGACGCTCGCACGCCCCTCGCGTGGCTCGTGTCCGCGGCGATTCCTTCGGCGCTGCTCGCGACGACGAGCGCCTCGATCGCCAGCGATTTGCCAGGCGTTCCGCTGCTGTGGGTCGCGCCGCTCGCGACGTACTTGCTCACGTTCGTGGCCGCGTTTCGCAGGGCGAAGCCAGCGCCAGACTGGGTGGTGCAAGCGTTGACCATCGTCGCGATGGTGCTGCTCCCCGTCAGCGCGAGGCGCCTCTCGAGCCCGTTCGCCCTGGTGCTGACGCTCAACCTCGCGCTGCTCGCGCTCGCGTCGTTCGCGTTTCACTGCAAGCTCGCGTCGCTCGCTCCCGCCGCGCGCTCGCTCGAGCGCTTCTACCTGGTGATCGCCGTCGGCGGCGCGCTCGGCACCTTCGTCTTCGGAATCGTCCCCGCGATCGTGTTGCCCGACCTCTGGGAGCTCCCTGTCGCGATCGCCCTCACGGCGCTCGCGACCCGGGACCGAGGAGAGCCCGTCGCGACCCGGGACGCCGTCCTTCGCGCGGCGGCGCCCGCGCTCTGGATGCTCGCAGCGGTCGCTGCCGTTCGAGCGCGATCGCTCACGGTCGAGTCGAAGCTGGTCGCGATCGCGTATCTGCCTGCAATTTTGCTCGCAACTCGCGCCGCGATCCGCAGGCGCATCTTCGTCGCAGCCATGGTGCTGTTCGCCCTCGCGGCGTGCGTGTTCGAGGCCAACGCAGGGGCGACGCTGCTTCGCTCCCGGAGCTACTTCGGCGCGCTTCGCGTTTCGAGCGAACAGCGCGGCGCCTTCACGGTCCTCGTCCACGGAACCACCATTCACGGAATCGAACGCCGCTCGCAGCGAGGTCTCTGCGAGCCCCGCGCGTACTACTTTCGCGACGGCCCGCTCGGGCACGCGATCGCCGCGCGTCGGACGGCGTTCGCGACGAGCTCGGTCCTCGCCGTCGGGCTCGGCGCTGGTTCGATCGTCTGCTTCGCGCAGCCGGGCGAGCGATGGACGTTCGTCGAGATCGACCCCGAAATCGTCCGCATCGCCCGCGACCCGCGGTGGTTCACGTTCTTGTCGCGCAACCCGCTCGGTCGCGAGCCCGAGCTCGTCGTAGGCGACGGTCGCCTCGCGCTCCGTGACCAATCGCCAGGCTCGCGGTCTCTCGTGGTCATCGACGCATTCAACTCCGACTCGGTTCCGCTCCATCTGCTCACGCGCGAGGCCCTCGCCCTCGCGATGCGGGCCCTCGAGCGCGACGGCTGGATCCTGCTCCACATCTCCAACCACGCTCTCGACTTGCCGCGCGCGGTCTCCGCGCTGGTCGCAGACTCCTCGCTCGCCGCGCGAATCAACGCCGACGCCGTCAGCCTGACCGGCCGAGGCAACAAACCCACGTGGGTGGTCATCGCGCGAGACGAGCGCGCCCTCGCTCCGCTCGGAGCACGGTGGATCGCACTGCCGGACCCGCGCGGGTTGCGAGCGTTCACCGACGAGCGCGCGTCGATCGTCCCGATCATTCGTTGGCGCTGACCCGCGCGGTCAATCGATGCCTGGGAGCTTGAGCGTGCTCGTGCGAACGCGCGCCTCGAGCCGCGCGAGTCGGCGCGCGAGGGACTCGTCTTTCTCTGCCCCGATCGCTCGCCGCGCGTGCTCGAGCGCCCGAAACGCGTCGCGATAGCGATGCTCGTAGATCTTGCTCAGCTCGAGGTGCGCGTCCGCGTCCTCCGGGGCGCTCTCGATCACCGCGAGCAACGCCTCTCTCGACAGCGCGTGCTCTCCCCGCTTTCGATGCGCCCGCGCCGCGACGGCGCCCGCGCGAGACACCACCGCTCGCTCGCCCTGCGACCGCCCCTGCGCGAGCGCGTCGCCCGCCATCGCGATCGCCAACGAGTGATCGCCAGCCCGCAGCGCGGTCTTCGCGAGCCCAGCCATGTCGCTCGGCTCGAAGCGCCCCAGCCCGTCCCCGCCGCTCGCGCGGGCGACCAGCTCACCCACGAGAGCCGCCATCGCGATCACGTCCCAGAGGTTGTGCTCGATGACGGGCAAGAGCCCCTGCGCGTCGCCGCGGCGCAGAAACTCCGAGTAGCGCGCGGGGATCTCCGAGCCGTGGACATCGCCTTCGCGCACGAATCCGAGGACGTCGCGCTCGAGATGAACGAGGCGACACTCGCGCATGCGTTCGCCATAGATGCGACGCGCGACGTGAACGAGGTCGAAATGCGGCGGAGACGGCGGCGCGCCGAGGCGGTTCATCACGAATCGCGCGCGCAGCAGCGGCAGGTCGAAGGACTTGCCGTTGAACGAAACGATCGCCGAGGCCTGCTCGATGCGCTCGCGAAGCGCGAGCAAGAGCGCAGGCTCCTCCGACGGTTCGCGAAGAAACCACTGCTCGACGACGAACTGCCCCCCATCGAAGCGGCCCGCGCCGACGAGAAAGGCCATCATGCCCGTTCCGCCCGAGAGTCCTGTGGTCTCGGTGTCGAGAAACAGCGCGGTCTTCGGGTCGAAATCAGCGAGTCCGCGGTCGATCGCCAGCGTCGCGACGCTCGAGCCGATCGCTTCGAGCGCCGACTTCAACGGCACGTGACCGTGCCGCGCCGTCCCGTCGTAGACGCGCGTTCGCACGTCCACCGCGCCTTCACTGCGCTCGAAACGAACGAACGGAAGCTCCGCGAGCGCGGCCTCCTTCGCGACCTTGCTCGCGCGATCGCTTCGCCGCGCGGGCTTCTCTGCGAGCGCTCGCACTCGCTCGCGAAGCTCGTCGATCCGACGACGCTTCGCAGCGGCGAGGTCGTCCTCTGCGCCGAGCTCGATCGGCAGATGTGGCTCGCGATCGAGCACCCGCCTGCTCGCCGGTCCCGGCTCGGGCGCGGCTTCGCGCTCGTCCGGCTCTGCAGTGGCCGCGAGGCGTTGAAGGCGCTTTCGGAGGTTGCTCATCGCCGCGTCGCCTGTCCCTCTAGTGTCGCCGCGGAACGCCCGCGTCCGTCAGCAGCTCGAGCGCCACGCCCTTGCGCGAGGTCAATCCGCGGCCATCACCCGGGGAGACACAGGCCGGACACCCATCGGCGCAAGGGCAGCTCTCGATGAGCTCCCGAGCCTGAACCAGCAGATTCTCGCGCAGCTCGTAGGCGCGCGCAGACAATCCCACGCCGCCCGCGGCGTTGTCGTAGAAGAAGATCGTCGGATCGAAGCCCGGAGCGCCGCTCTTCATCGGCCGAGACGTCCCGTCGCTCTTGTCTCCGAGCGTGTACCCGATGTCGCGCGGATCGCACATGAGCGCGAGCGAGGTGACCGCCTCGAGCGCGTGCGCCACGCCGCGGATTCCGTCGAGCACCGCGCTTCGTCCTCGCACGCGGCCGATCGCGTCCTCCACCGCCGCGAGCGTCTGCACGCGCTCTTCTGGAAAGGTCAGCCAGAACGCGCTCGTCTGCATGCGCACCTCCGGCAGCCGCACGTCGCCGTACCCCAGGTTTTCGTGGGTGAAGAACTTCACCTTCTTGAAGCCCGTCACGCGCTCGGTGACCTCGACCTCGCCGAGCGCGCACACGTTTTCAGGGAGCGAGAACACCGAGCCTCGCTCGCTCTCGTCGAGGACGCTCACGGACACCGCGGTGGACGCGTCGGTGAAATAGTCCGCGTCCACTCGCCGCACAAACGCCTTGCGATTGTCGTAGTCGAGCCGTTCGACTTGGTACGTGTCCGCCTCGAGCTGGTAGATCGCCTGCTCGAACAGCGCCGTGTGCGCGCCCTTCCAATCGACCTCGCCGATCGCCTGCGAGCGCTCGACGTCGATCACGACGAAGTTGTCCATCCCCGTCGAGCGAAGACCGACGCTCTGCGCTGGGTATTGATCGGCGATCCAGTGCCAGCGCGTCCCGCTCTTGTGCAACACGCCGTTGCGCGCGAGGTAGGCGAGGGCGTCCTGCGTGATGTCTCGGGCGACGTCGGCGTACGCCTCGTCGGTCGCGAACGGCAGCTCGAAGCTCGCGCACTTCAGGTGCTGCACGAAGATCTCGACGTTGTCCGGGTCGATCCTGGCTTCTTCCGCCGCTCGACCGAAGAGATACCGAGGCTCGCGCGCGAGGTATTGGTCGATGGGGTTGGACGACGCAACGAGGACGGCGACCGACGGCGACTGTCGCCTCCCCGCGCGGCCGAAGCGCTGCCAGGTCGCCGCGACGGAGCCGGGATAGCCGGCGCACACAACGGCGTCGAGCTCTCCGACGTCGATGCCGAGCTCGAGCGCGTTCGTCGCGACGACGCACTTGATCGCGCCTTCGCGAAGGCCCCGCTCGATTCGTCGCCGCGTCTCTGGCAGATAGCCGCCGCGATACGCCTGGATCCACTCTTGCGGAACGTCATCCTTCGCGAGCGCGCTCCGAACGTATCGGAGCATGACCTCGACGTTGGTTCGCGAGCCGCCAAAGAGAATCGTGCTGACGTCCGCTCGAACGAGATCGCTCGTGAGCTTCACCGCAGCCTTCAAGTAGCTCTGGCGGATCCCGAGGTCGGCGTTGACGACGGGCGGGTTGTACAAGAGCGCGCGACGGTCGCCGCTCGGCGCGCCCGAGTCGCTGATGAGCTCGATTTGCGACGGGTCGACGCCGATGAGCCGCGCGGCGTGCTCGCGGGGGTTGCCGATCGTCGCCGACGCGCACACAAACGTGGGATTGGACCCATGAAATCGAGCGACCCGCTGCAAGCGACGCAGCACGTGCGCGAGGTGTGATCCGAGCACGCCCTTGTACGTGTGCAGCTCGTCGACGACCACGAACTCCAGCGCCGAGAGGGCCCCGGCCCACGTCGCGTGGTGCGGCAGGATCCCTGCGTGCAGCATGTCGGGATTGCTCACGATCACGCCGCCTTTGGCCTTGGCCGCGCGTCGCGCGTCTCCCGCGGTGTCACCATCGAACGTCACCGCGGTCCGGGCGATGCCCGCATCGTCGAGCAACGCGCGAATCGACAGCTCCTGGTCCCGCGACAGCGCCTTGGTCGGAAAGAGATAGAGCGCCCTCGCGTTCGGATTTCGCGCGAGCGCGTCGGCGACCGGAAGGTGGTAGCAGAGCGACTTTCCCGACGCGGTGGGCGTCGCGATGATCGTGTGCTTGCGGGCGAGGGCGCTCTCGATCGCCGCCGCTTGATGCGAGTAGAGCGACGTGATCCCGCGACGGGCGAGGGCGTCGCGCAACGACCCGTGCAACGCCTCGGGAATCGGCGCCGTTCGCGCCGGGCGCGGAGGGTAGTGCTCGTGCGCCGCGAGGCAGTCGGACACTTCGCCGCGAGCGAGCCAACGCTCGACGACGTGTTCGACTCCTCGATCGCGCTCCCAGGGGGCTTTCGGCATCGCTGAGCGTGAGACTGTACGGGTGCTCAGGCCAGAGGCAAGGAGCTCCAGTCGCTACGCTCAGGTTGCGTCCGAGAGAATGCCGCTCGTTTCGAGCAGGTACACACCGTCGAAATCGTAGCCAAACGGCTGGAGCGCGGCCGGCGACGGGCGAAGCAGCCGGATACGACCGTTGGACAGAAGCAGCTCGTCGTGCAGCGGCCGAAGAGACGCCTCGAACGCGTCGCTCGCGAGCCACGCGCCGGGCACCGCCAGCACGACGTCGGAATCGTCGCGCGCCACGCGACCGCTCGACGCGACCGCGCGCCGGACCGCATCGAGACCGCGCGATCGCCGACGACGACGAACCGCGCTGATCACCGACGAGAGCGCCGTCGCCGAGTCGATCGCCGTCTCTTCGATCGTCTCGTCGCTGGTGATCAACACACAACGACGGTCGTGACCGATCGCCGACGCGCAGGCGATCGCCGCGACCGCAGCGGACTGAGCGACGTCGCCGCTCTCGCTGTGCTCGACGCAAACGAAGACGGTGCCCTTTCGACGGACCCACCGAGCGTCCGACGCGACGCCCTCGAGCGCGCGCTGCGTCCATCGATCGAGCTGCAGCGCCCGCTCTCTCGCCCGCGCCCGCGCCCGCTCGGCGCTGTAGGCCGCGGCGCGCCCCTCGACCGAAGCGACGCGCTCGTTGGGCGGCGCGACGGGCGTCGCTCTTCGCTCGAACGAGAGCTCGCGTTCGAGGCGGGTCACCTCTGAATCGTCGCGGCGCGTACGCAGCAGCTCGAGCAACAGACGTGTCTGCGCGCCTGCGGTGATGAACTGATGCTCGATCGCTCGCAGCCATTCGCTCATCGCCCGCTCGCGCGTTCGAAACGTCTCGACCCACCGCCAGCCATCGCCCGCTTGGGCGCGAATCCAGCGCAACGCGAGCGGCTCCCACAACAGCTCCAGCGTGACGGCCGATCGAGCATCGACCGGACCAGCTTGCGCCTGGCCGCGCTCGATTCGACGGCGCATCGACCAGGCCGCTTCGACCATGTCGACGATGTTGCTCAGCACGACGGCGACCGCCGCGACGCGACCTGCGATCTTGTCGGCGAGTTCGCTCGCGGTCAGCGCGTCGAGGATCGCCGATCGAAGCGGCTCTGCGGGCCATCGCAGCAGCGAACGATCGACGACGAGCCCGCGCTCGAGCGCGGTGCCGATGCGCAGCAACGACTCGGTGACGATCGCGGGCTCGCCGCTGGTCGCCGCTGGCGCGATCGCGCTGACCATCCACGGCTCGAATCGATTCACGACCGCACCGGAAGCGCAGCGATCGCGATTCGCACCCCGCGCACCGCGTCGACGAGGCCGTCCAACACGGCGAGCGAGCGCTTCGCCGCCGCGCGATCGGACTCGGACAGCAGCGCGACGCGCCACAGGCTCGCGGACTCGCCGTCGATGACGCGCTCACAGAGGCGACGCGCGTCGCGCAGCTGCATCGCGAGCGACGCGAGCCACGCGGCCCGCGCCTCGACGTGCGCGGCGTCGAACTGCTGCTGCTCGACCAACGGCTCGTTCTCGACGTCGCGCGTCACGAAATGCGCGGGGTCTTCCGTGTAGCGTTTGAGCTCGGCGATGCGCCCGAGAAAGTATCTCTCGTAGAGCTGCACCGACGTGAGCTCTTCGTCGATGCCCGCGCGCGGCCCGCTGCGAGGTCGCAGGTAGAGCTGCTCCCCGGTCGAGAGCGTCGCAGGCTCGCGGCGGGTGCGCTCGGTGGTGGTCGCGCCGCTCGGCGTTCGGTACAGCGCTCGCCCCGACTCGTCGAAGCGCGGCGCCCGCGCGACTCGATCGCCGTTCACCGCGCGCTCGATCGCTGCCAGCCCGGCGGTCAACCGTTGGATCGCGTCGATAAACGTGTTGTGCGAGCGCTCGACGAGCCAGCGGCGTACAGAGGCTCGTACCTCGGCGCGCTCGGCGGCGAAGAGCGCGTCCACCAACGCCAGATCGTCCGGGACCACCTGCGTCCGACCGTCGACAAACGCCGCGACGCGCAGCACGTCAGCGACCGCGCGCCACCATCGATCCGAGCGAAATGTCTCGATTTCTCCGAGCTGAACGCGCAAGGCCGCGAGCCCAGCGCGAAGCTCGTACGAGAGCTCGACGGACGCGCTCTCGCGCCGCGCAGCCTCGACATCCGCGCGGTCCATGCAAGCTCCATCGTGTCCGTGCTGCGCGCCATCGTCCGCGTGCGCTGGGTCGGTCAACAGCGCGTCGAACTCGCTTGGAGAGAGCGGCGCCGTGAGCGCCCGCAACACGAAGCGATCCGAGAGCGCTGGATCCCCTTCGCCAGCGTCCATGGCCGTGCCGACGTAGATCGCGCCGGCTGGCGCGCGGTCGAGCGCGCGTCGCAGCGTCGCAGCGAGCTCGCCGTGAACATCGAACACGTCGTCGAGAACGACGACCGTCGCGAGCGGCGGGTCTTTGTCGTTCGACGCCCATCCTGCCGCGGAGCAGAACGGATCGAGGGCGTGCTCTTCGAACCGAGCGCCGATGGCGTCGGCCAGCGCGCGAGCCATCGCGGTCTTCGCCGTTCCCGGTGGCCCCACGAGCAGCGCAGGGTGCCCCGACAGCGCGGACAGCACCAGGATCCTCGCGGCTTGTTGTCGCCCGACGAGCCCACGCTGAACGCGCTGAATCGTCGCGAACACCCTCGTGCCGAGCGTGCTCGGCTCGCTCGTCGCGGCCGTTGGTTGTTCCGCGGTCTCGCGACGTTTGTCCCCAGAAGCCATCGAGTCTTCGTCCATGACACCCGAAAGCGAGTGTACCCTGCCTGGCGGACACCGCACCATGGCCGCAGAACTCATCCGATTTGGCGTCGCGATGGACGCTGACCTCCTCGCGCGATTCGACGAACACATCGAGAAACGCGGATATGCGACGCGCTCGGAGGCGCTTCGCGATCTCGTTCGAGCGGACCTCGCCGCGGCGCACGTCGCCGACGGCGGACTGGCCGCCGCAACCCTCACGGTCGTCTACGACCACCACGTGCGCGAGCTCACCGAGAAGCTCAACGAGATGCAGCACGAGCTCGGCGAGCACGTCGTCTCGACGCTGCATGTGCACCTCGACCACGATCACTGCCTCGAGGTGATCGTGCTGCGCGGGCCGTCCAACGTGCTGAAAGAGGCGGCAGATCGGATCCTAGCGACCAAGGGCGTCGAGAACGGAAAGCTCGTCATCACCGCGATGCCAGCGACGACGCACGAGCACTCCCACCACCACCACGACGACCACGGCCACCGGCACGACTGACATGGACCAGGCAGAAATCGAACGACGCGACCGCGACTGGCTCGAAAACGTCTACCGAGGAGACAAAGACCGGCAGCTCACGGCGCGCTCCATCGCGCTCGGAATGATCCTCGGGGCCGTGATGAGCTTCTCGAACCTCTACGTCGGCCTGAAGATCGGGTGGGGGCTCGGGGTCGCGATCACCTCGAGCATCCTCGCCTTCGCGATCATGTCGTTTCTTCATCGCATCGGACTCGCCACGACCGAGTTCACCGCGCTCGAGAACAACACGATGGCCTCGTGCGCTTCGGCCGCGGGATACATGTCGTCGGCGGGGCTGGTGAGCGCGATTCCGGCGCTCGACATGATGATCCGCGAGGATCCATCGCTCGGGCACCTGAAGATGGGCGCCGGCGCGATGATGCTGTGGCTGGCCGCGATCTCGGTGCTCGGCGTCGTCATGGCGGTGCCCCTCAAGCGCCAGCTGATCAACATCGAGCAGCTCACGTTTCCGTCCGGCGTCGCCGCGGCCGAGACGCTCAAGAGCATGTACACCAAGGGCGGCGACGCGATGCTCCGAGCGCGCGCGCTGCTCTACACCGGGCTCTTCGGCGCGGCGCTGAAGTTTGTCACCGAGGCCGAGGCCGCCCCGCGAGTGACGCTCGCCAACGCAAGCGCGCTCACCAAGGCCGCGCACTGGCTCATCCAGTGGAAGACCTGGAAAGCGCCCGAAATTCTCACCCCGACGCTGATGCTCAAGGGCTACCCCTTGGCGAGCTACTCCGTGGGCCTCGCGCCATCGTCGCTGATGCTCGCGGCGGGCGCGATCATCGGCTTGAAAATTGGTGTCTCGCTGTTGGTCGGCTCGACGATCAACTACCTCGTCATCGCGCCGTGGCTCGTCGATCAGGGCGTGTTCGAGCGCGTCGTTCGCGGCGTCGCCGACCTCTCGCCGGCGGCGATCAAGGCGCGCCATCACATCCCTGTGAGCGCTCCGCCGGGGCACGCGCCGTATTTGTACGCAGCGCTGCGCGGTCAGTGGAGCGTCTGGCCGGGCACCGCGCTGATGGTCACAGCAGGGCTGCTCTCGTTCGGCTTTCGCTGGCGGATGGTCCTCCGCGCGTTCTCGGGCCTGGGTGACCGCTTTCGCGCGATCGTCGGAAAGCCCACTGAAAACGCCACGAGCCCCAGCGAAACAGCGAAGAAGCTCGAGGGCATCGAGGTTCCTGGGAGCTGGTTCGTCACGGGCTTCGTGCTCTCTGGCGTCGCGACGGTGCTGCTCCAAAACACCCTCTTCGGGATCAAGTTCTGGATCGGGATCGGCGCGGTTCTGCTGACGTTCGTGCTCTCGATCGTCGCCGCTCGCGCGACGGGCGAGACCGACATCACGCCGATCGGCGCGATGGGCAAGATCACGCAGCTGATGTTCGGCGGGTTCGCCCCGACGCAGCCCGCCGTAAACCTCATGACCGCCAACGTCACCGCCGGCGCCGCGAGCCACGCGGCGGACCTGTTGACCGATCTGAAGACCGGGTACCTGCTCGGCGGAAGCCCGCGAAAGCAGTTCATCGCGCAGCTCTTCGGGGTGTTCGCAGGAGCCCTCGCGTGCGTCCCGATCTACCGAGTGATCGCCCCGCCCGCGGCCCTCGGAACGACGATCCCCGCCCCGGCCGCCGTCACCTGGAAGAGCGTCGCCGAGCTGCTCACCAAGGGCTTCGACGCCCTGCCGCTGTACGCAAAGCGAGCGATGCTCATCGGCGCGCTGCTCGGGGCAGTCCTCGCGACGCTCGAAGAGTTCTGGCCCAAGACCAAGAAGTATCTGCCTTCGTCGACGGGCCTCGGCATCGCGCTCGTGATCGATTTCAAAGACTCGTTCGCGATGTTTCTCGGCGCGCTGATCGCTTGGGGAATCGCCCGCCGCAACGAGAAGCTCAGCGAGCGCTACACCGTCGCGGTCGCCTCCGGCGTCATCGCTGGCGAGAGCTTGATGGGCGTCGCGCTCGCGATCCTGACCCTCGCCGGGCTGTTTGCGTCGTAGTCGCGGGACTGCGAAACTGTATACGCTCGGTTTACAATCATCTCTCGGTCTTTTCGATAGACGGGACGTTCGATCCGCTCGACGATCATCGGATCGTAGGCTGTCCGTTTGGGCGCCTGCAGTCGGTGCGAAGCCGGAGAGGAGACACAAAGCCAGCGTGAGCCGCGCAGTTCGTATTGCGCGGTTCGCGGCGGTATTGGAGCGAGCCTCGAGGACGAGCCCGTCACGCCTTTCTCCTTCGAATACTCAACTAACCTCGAAAAAGACCAGGGCAACGAATGCGAAACCACCTGAAACCCAAGGCGCTGATCAGCTTCGCGGGAGCGCTATTGCTCGCCGCGTGTTCGCCGCCACCGTCGACCCCGGACGCGACGCCCGACGTCGCGGACACTGGCGTCACGACGGACACCGGCGTGCCGTCGGACATCGGTGAAACCGACACCGGCATCGGAATGGACGTCGTCGCCACCGACACGCCGCTGCCGGCGGACACCGGCGTCGATTCGGGGCCGCCCGCGACGGCGCGCACGCTGCCAACCAACGGCTCGGCGATCGTGCTCACGTCGGACGACCAACACGCGGTCGCGGTGAACCGAACCTCGCACTCGGTCTCGGTCTTTCGCACGGACTTCGCCGCGAATCCGCCGACCGCATCGCGCGTCGCGCTCTTGCCGGCAGCCATGGTCGGCGCCGACTCCGAGCCTTGGGCAGCGGTCATCGGCAACGACAACGACACGGCGTACGTGATCCTTCGTCGCGCGCAGCAGGTCATCAAGATCACCGGCGTTCGAGGAACGCCCACCATCGCGGCGGCCCGCGCAACGGTCGGCAGCGAGCCGACGGGCATCGCGATTTCTCCCACCGGCCGGTCGCTCTACGTCGCGAACTACAACGACGGAACGGTCACCGTCGTAAACACCGCGGACATGACGGTCACGCGCCGCGTCGACCTCAACCCGACGCTCGCGATGTCGGGCCTGCTCGGACCGTCGGTGATGGGACGGTCTCGGCCCGCCCTCGCGCACCCTCGCGCGATCGTCGTCACCAACAACGGCGATGGCAACGACGACGACGAGACCGTGTACGTCTCGGAGTTCTTCGCGCAGGCGCGCACCGCCGGACTCCCCGCGGGCGACGCGCAGTTCGACGTCAACAAGCAGGGCGTGGTGTATCGCTTCAACGCGGGCACCGGAACGGTCGGCGCGCTCATCACGCTGGCGCCCATCGACAACACAGGTTTTCAAGACACCGCCAACAACATGACGGGCTGCTTCCCCAACCAGCTCTACTCGATGGCGCTCAACGCCAACCGCCTCTACGTGACGAGCGTGTGCGAGTCGCCCCGCGGCCCGACGGGCCCCGTCGGGATGGCGCCGATGATCGACGCCCGTAACTTTCAGACGCAGATCCACGCCGTGGTCAACGTCGTCGACACGTCGACCAACGCTGAAATCGTCGCGCAGAAGGTCAACCTCAACCAGCGGCTGCAGGCGCAGTACACGGCGCGGATGACGCCCGACGACGGCTCGCGCCGGATGCCGCTGATCATGAACGACATCCAGTTCGTCAACGGCACCAACGTCGGCTACGTGAGCGCCTACGGCTCGGACGCGGTGTTTCGTGTTCGCTTCAACGCCGATGGCTCGTTCAACGAAGTCGGCACGATGGCGCAGAACTTCATCAACCTCGCGCCAGCGACAGGCGCCCCTGCCGGACGCCTCCCGGTCGGCCTCGCGCTCGCGTCGACCGCGGCTCACGCGACCAACCGCGCGCTCTCCATCAACGCGAACACGCGCAACGTGACGGTGCTCAACCTCGCGGAGCAGAGCGCGGCCAGCGCCGCAGCGTCCGACAATCCGCCGGCGGCCGGCGCAGAGACGAACGTCAACCTCGGCCGACGCTTCTTCGTGACCGGTCTCGGGCGATGGTCCTTCCGTGGCCAAGGGTGGAACTCCTGCGAGGCGTGCCACCCCGACGGGCTCTCGGACAACGTGACGTGGTTCTTCGCGCGCGGCCCGCGCCAGACCACCGCCCTCGACGCCTCGTTCAACCGCGGCGGCGCCGAGCAGCGCGTCTTCAACTGGACCGGCATCTTCGACGAGACGCACGACTTCGAGCTCAACACTCGCGGCAACTCTGGCGGTCTCGGCGCGATCGTTCACCGCGTCGGCATGCCGACGTCCGCCGACGATCGAATCATCTTCGATGGCACCGCTACGGCAGGCGCGCAGATCGCCACCGCCACGCCACAAGCGGGGCTCAACGGCAGCACGAAGCTCATTCGGACGGGCGTTCCTGCGGCGCCGATGGGCACCGTCACCAACGCGCTCGCGGATTGGGACGAGATCGACGACTACGTCAAGACCATCCGTGCCCCGCGTCGTCCGTCGAACCTCGACGCCGCTGCGGTCACCGCGGGTCGCGCGCTCTTCGAGACCCACAACTGCGCCGGTTGCCACGGCGGACCGCTCTGGACCACCGCACGCCGCTTCTGGACCCCCGGCCCCGTCACCAACGGCGCGATGGGAACGCTGCGAACCATGACGTACATGGGCTTCGCTGGCGGATTCGCCGCGCTGAACCCGCCGTCCGCCACGGCTGCAGCACCGCTGCGCTTCACCAACGCCGATCCAGCGCAGGTCGCCGCGAACGACCAGATCAACTGCGTCATCCGTAACGTCGGCACCATCACCGCTCCCGCCATGATGGGCGGCGTGCCCGGCGCCGTCGCTCCTGCGGGCGTCGTCGTGAACGAAGTGCGCGCCAACATGACCACGCCAGCGCAGGGGCTCACCGGCTTCTCGCCGCCAGGCCTCGTGGGTATGGGCCTCGGCGCGCCGTACCTCCACGCGGGCAACGCACGCACGCTCGAGGAGCTCTTCTCGACGGTGTTTCAGTCGCACTACCAGGCGTTTTCGGCGAACTTCTTGACCAACGCGACCACGCGCGACCAAGACGTAGCCAACATCGTCCAGTTCGTCCTGTCGATCGACGACGACACGATGATCGTCCCGGTCCGTGGAATGCTGTCGTTCGACCCGCAGCTCTGCCCAGCGACGCTCTGAGCCAACCACCACTCGATCGGCGTGCGCAGTCGTTGCGCCGCCCGTCGAGTTCGTGACCAGCGACGCTATCGGGAATATCTTCGCGCCTATCTCCGTCAAACGGAGCCGGAGCGAACCGTCAACCGATGCGATCCCAACGTCACCTGCAGCGCATGGTCGCTGCCATGTTGCTCTCTTCGATGGTCGCGCACGCCTCGCGCGCCTCCGCGCAGAGCACGACTGCGATCACCATCAACACTGGATTCTCGCCGGATCCGGGCCTGCTCCGCGGCACGGCCGGCGGCGCGGTCGAAGGAGCGCGGATCGGCGACGACTGCCGCGGCTTTTTTCCGCAACGACCACAGCATCGGATCACCACGAACGGCGTCGCGAGCGTGCGGTTCTTCACGATCGCGCCCAACAACGCGGACATCACGCTCGCGATCGTCGGACCCAACAACTCCATCAACTGCGACGACGACAGCGGCGGCAGCAACCAGGCGTTGCTCGACATGCGACTGCCCGCCGGGAGCTACGACGTATTCGTCGGAACGTATCGTCCCAACGAGCCGTCGCCCTATGGATTGGTGTTCACCACGAACGGACAGCTTCGAGCCGACGCGATCCGCTACACTCCGCCGGCCGGGACGCAAACCCCGCCCAACACGCCGCCCAACGGCTCTTCCCCGTGGAACACAGGGCAGACTCCGCCCAACAGCGGCCAGACTCCGCCGCCAAACCGCGGCGTCATCGATCGCGCAGCGACCTTGCGTCCATCGGGCCCCCAGGTCCGCGTTCGGACCGGCGGAACCCAGCGCGCCAGAGGGCGCACCGCAGGCACCAACGACCAGGCGAGCGCGCTCCAAACGGGATGCGCCGGGTTCGTCACGCTCGCGCCGTCTCACGCGGTCGTCCTGTCCGGAGCCAGCTCTTCGCTCCGATTCAACGTCACCTCCGCGGCGGACACCACCCTCGTCGTCCGCGCCCCCAACGGACAGGTCATGTGCAACGACGACGCCGTGGCCGGCAACTTCAACCCCGAGGTCTCGTTTCCGACCTCCATCGCCGGCTCGTACGCGGTTTGGGTGGGCACCTATCGACCGGGCATGCGCAACCTCTATCAGCTCACGGTTACCGCTAACTAATCACCTCGCGTCGGTTGTATTCTCGTCGGCCGCGAGGGAGCACCCGACCGCATGGCTGAAATCAAACCGACCGCCGAGCTGCTCGCCGAGCTCGACAAGGCTCCGACCGACGTCCTGCTCCGAGAGCGCGCAGCGCGCGCCCAGCTCGTCGACGGCGACGTCGAAGCGTCATTCAAGACGCTGACGTCCAAGCTCATCAACGTGACCGCGCACGCCAAGGGCTCTCCCTTGCCGTCGCTGCATCGCAAGGCCATCAAGCCAACGCAGGCGAGGGTCGAGGCCGACGGCGACGTGTTCGTTCGCGAGTTCGTCTGCGCCGCTGGCCGCGTGTTGTTCTTCTGGATTCCTGAGTCGCTCGCGCCGAGGGCCGAGCAGATTCGTGAGTCCGTCCGCGCCCGCCTGGACGCGAAGATGGCCACCTACGACGCAAAGCGCGGCAATCGAAGCGACGACGACGAGGAGTAACCAACCATGAGCGAAGCATCGACCCACGCTCGCTTCGAGCCGAGCCAGCTCTTCGAACCGAGCGCCGAGGCGCGCGTGCGCGCGTGCGCCGTCGCGCCCCAGGACCGAGACACAGCTTTTCATCTCCGCGCGGTGCTGCTGTTCGATCGCGCCGTCGCGCCTCGCGTCGCCGCCGCTCAGGCGCTCGCGCGCTTCGCCGATCCCGTCGTCGGGGCGATGCTCCTCGACGCGCTCCGCGACCCGTCGCCGCTCGTGCGCGACGAAGCCGCGCGAGGACTCGCGAAGAACGGCGCCGTCCACGCAGCGCCCGCCCTGTCTCGCATCGCCACGACCGACGAGGTCTGGTTCGTGCGCCGCACCGCCGTCTTCGCGTACGCCGCGCTCGCAGGATTCTCCGCGACCGACTTGCTCCTCGAGGCCCTCGAAGATCCGTTCTGGCGCGTTCGACACGCCGCAGTGCTCTCCCTCGAGGCGCTCGGACAGTCTCACGACGAGACCCGTGCCCGCGTCCTCGCCGAGCCCGTCGAGACGCCGGCGGCCCGACGAGCGCTGCAATTTCTTCGATCTCGGTGGGCGCTCTCGACGCCGTCGCTCGACGTCGCGCGAGACCACGAGAGCTTCGATGACCCCTGGTACGACGACGACCCCGCGGTGATGACCGCTCGCGTCGCGCGCAATCCGCCGCCGCCTGAGCGGCTCGTCGCGATGCTCGGCGAGTCCCACGAGCCGCTTCGCAAGCTCGCGATCCGCGGCCTCGTTCGCGGCCGCGACCGCATCGCTCTCGCCGGCGCCGCGTGTTGGCTCGACGCGCCGAGAGTCCCGCACGCCGCCGAGAGCGCGCGCAAGGCGCTGCGCATGGCGCACGAAGACACAGTCGCCATCGCGACGGCAGCGGTCGCCTCCAAGCTCCCCGGCGTCGCCGCGTGGGCCATCCGAGTCGCGGTCGACGCGCACCAGAGCCAGCTCGCAGACTCGATCCTCCGACGCGCCTCCGACGAGGACGCTCGCGTGCGAGCCGCCGTCGCCTTCGCCGCCCCGTCGATGGCCGAGAGCGCCGAAGCCGCCGCGCTCATCGTCGAGCCGATGCTCGATGATCGCGACGACTCTGTGCGTGACGCTGCGATCGCGGCGCTGCGCACCGTCCAACACCCCCGCGCAGCGCGCGCGCTCGCCCGCGTCGAACGAAAGCTGGCCTCGGTGCCCGCGCGCGTCGCGCTCGTCGCCGCCGCGGTCGATCGCGAAGATGTGGCCTTCGTTCGAGCCGCGATCGACGACGCTCACCCCTTCGTTCGCGGCGCCGCCGTCGACGCGCTCCGCACGCTGGGCGCGCTCAGCGAAGAAGAGCGTCGCGCGTTCGCGAAGGACAGCGATCCGTGGGTGCGCGCCGCGGCGGTCGAAGCCGAAGACGCAGCGGACGTCCTCGACTCGGATCCTGACGTGACGGTTCGACGAATCGCAGTCGATCGCGTTTGCGCAGCGCGACGCGGGCTCGACGACGACTTTGTGCGGACCGTCGGCCTCGCAGCCAGCTCCGATCGAGACCCATGGATCCGCGCTCGCGCCGCGCGCCTGCTCGACCCGCGCCGCGATGATGCGTCGCTCGTCGCGCTGCTCGCTTGCGAAGCGGACGCGAGCCCGATGGTGCGCGCGTCCGCAGCAGACACGCTCGAGCGCACCGCCACGATCGCCGAGAGGGTCACCGACGCGATCGATCGCGGGCTCGTTCCGTCGCGCGCGATGGGCGTGGCGCTCGGGTGGATCGCCCGCGCCTCGGACGCCCCCGCGAATACGCTCCTGCGGCTCGCCAGCGAACCATCGCTGAGGGCGTCGATCGCTGCTGTCTCGCAAGTGCTGCCAGAAACCGATCGCGCGCGAGTGCAGCTCGTGTCCGGAGAGCCTTCGGTCGCAGACCCGCCACGCGCCGAGCGCAGAGCGTACGCGCCGTTTCCGTCCGGCCTTCACAGACCGTTCGGCAAGACGTCGCTGTCGCTCGCGCCCATCGCCTTTTCGGGCGCGCAGCTCCCGTCCGAGTCGGTCTTCATCGAGGGCCGCGAGCGCGGCATGAACGGCTTCTTCTGGGAGCCGCGCTACACGTCGCTCACGCGCTTTGTCCGAAGGTCGCCGAAGAAGAGCGACCTTCACGTGATCGCGGGCACATACCACGCCGACCGGGCGTCGATCGTCGCCGACGTCGAGCGCGCGCTTCGCGTGCTCAAGCTCGAGCAGCTCGGCGTGTTCTTGCTCTTCTGGGCGCGTTCGCAGGCGCGCCTCGACGACGAGGCGTTCGACACCCTCGAGTCCCTCAAGCAACAGGGAAAGATCGCGGCGCACGGCTTCTCGACGCACCTCCGCGCGCTCGCGATCGGCGCGCTCGCCGAGCGACGATGGGACGTTGTGATGTCGCGCTACAACGCCGCCCACACGGGCGCCGAGCGAGAGCTCTGGCCCGCGATTCGTCGCGCCGAAGCAGGGGCGATCGCGTTCACCGCGCTGTGTTACACGCGCCTTTTGTCCCCTGTCCGCGGCTCGGACACACAGCCCGTCAGCGCCGCGGATTGCTACCGATTCGCGCTCTCCAACCCAGCGGTCGGCGTCGTGCTGGCCGCACCCTCGATCTCGGGTGACGCTCGCGCGGCCTTCGACGCGATGGAGCGCCCCGCGCTCGATCCCGAACAAGAACGCGCGATTCGCGCGCACGGCGCCGCGGTCTATCGCGTGGACACAGAGTTCAACGCGCTCGTCCGCAAGGGTGACCGCATCGTGCTCGCCGATCCCCGAGAAGCCGCGCTGTCGCTGATGGATGCCGCGCGCGGCGACTAGCGCGAGCCCCGCAAAGCAGATATCCTCGCTTACGGTTCGGTTGGCGCGTTCTTCGACGAGCGTAGCCTTCAGTCCGCGGCGCTACGCCGCGGCCGAAAATGACCAGCATTGAAAACTAGTGTAGCGCGGGGCGTGTCGTGCCGACCCTTTCGCCCCGCGCCACACCTGACGAGCAAGTAGCTCGGACCGCGCCAACCGAACCGTATTCGCGCGTCGTTCACTGCACCCGCAGGACGATCTTGCCGAAGTTGTCGTTGGCGGCCATCACCGCCTGCGCTTCTGCTGCCTGATCGAGCGAAAACACGCGATCGATCACCGGTCGAACCGCGCCCGTCGCCCATCGCGGCGCCGACCACGCCTCGAACGCGGCGCTCGCGGCGGCCTTCTCGACGTCGCTGCGCGATCGAAGCACGGTCCCTTCGATCCTCGCGCGCTTGCGGAGCAGCTGCGAGAGGTCGAGCTCAGCCCGCGCTCCTCCGAGCAAGCCTACGACGACGAGGCGACCGCGGGGCGCGAGGAGCGCGACGTTGGCGCGGAGGTAATTCGCGCCCACGAAATCAACGATCACGTCCACGCCGCGCTCGCCGAGCGTATCGCGCAGCGATCCTTCCCAGGATTCGCCGTCGAACGCAGCCTCGAGGCCGAACTCCATCGCGCGCGCGCGCTTCTCAGACGACCGCGCCGTTCCGAACACCCGCGCGCCACACGCCGCGGCGATCTGCGCGGCCGCGACTCCCACACCGCTGCCTACCGCGTGAACGAGCACCGTCGCTCGCTCTGCGACCGCGCCGATCGTCACCAGCGCATCGTGCGCCGTGACAAACGCTTCGGGAACCGCGGCAGCCTGCTCGAGCGTCAGCCCCTCGGGCCGCCGCATCAACACGCCCGCATCGACGCAGACGAACTCTGCGTACGTTCCACCGCCGGCGATCCCGCACACCTCGCGGCCCTCCCAGGCGGCGTCGACATCGGCGCCGACGGCGTCGACCACGCCTGAAAACTCGAGTCCAGGAATGTCCCTCGACGCGCCAGGAGGCGGCGGATACGCGCCCATCCGTTGAAGCAGGTCCGCGCGATTGACCGCAGTGGCGCAAACGCGAACGCGCACCTGGCCGGACCCGGGTTCGGGCGTCTCGACCTCGCGGACCTGAATCACCTCTGGACCGCCGACACCTTCGTACACGATCGCGCGCATTGTCCTCTCGTTTCGGTACACTCGCTGGTCTGGCATGCCGCTCGAAGGCTTTCACGTAGTTCGTTGGGCGTCCGAACAATTTGGCGCCATGTCCGCGATGTACCTCGGGGCATTCGCGTTTGTGGCGCTGATCTTTGGCGTCGCGTTGATCGTGGGCGGCGCCAAACAGGTGCCCACGAGCTGGGCGCTGGTCATGGCTGGCCTCGCGTCCTGCGTCATCTCGTACTTCATCGTCGGCTCCGCGATCAGCGGCACTGGCCAGATCGTTCACAACAGCAACGTCGAGTCGGCCGCGTGGCGGCAAGGTCCGTTCGTCGTCGCCGCGATGTTCTTCGGCATTGCGGGTTACATCATTCGCCTCGGCATCCGCGCGTGGTCCAGCGAAGAGAACAGCGGAAAGGCGTTCGGAGTGCTGCTTTGGCTGCTGTCCGCGAGCGGCTTTTTCGTGGGCGTTCAGGTGGTCCGCGGCGGGCTGAACCCCGTCAATCTTCCGACCCGCGCGCGCAGCACCGAAGACAACCGAATCGTCGACACCACGTCGCAAGATGACGCGCCCCGGCGGGCGGTCGTCGCTCCCCGCCAGCGCTGAGCCTCCTGAGGGCGGAGCAAAGCTGGGCGTCGAGCGCGTCGGCGCTATGCTCACACCCCGAGCACCAACGAATGGCGAACACGCCCCACGACCCCGAACGCAGCGAAGCAGCCCAGACCCTGGCAGATCTCGAGGCCGTCCTCGCGCGAATCGCCGGTCTCAGCCAGCTCGCCGCGGACCTTCGAGCGATTCGCGCCCTCGTCATCGACGGTCGGCCGCCGCGCGTCGCCGCCGTGGGACGAAGAGGCAGCGGCAAATCGTCGATCGCCAACGCGCTGCTCGGCGCGAAGCTCCTCGACGTCGGCGCTGTCGAAGACACGACGCGCGAGCCGCAGTGGCTCGACCTCGAGCGCAATCAACGCAAAGTGCGATGGATCGACACGCCTGGCTTGCGCGCGGGCGGCAACGCCGAACGCTCCGAGCGGGTCGCGTCGCTGCTCGCAAAAGACCCGCCCGACGTGCTGCTCTTCTGCGTTCGCGCCACGCAGGTCGACGCAGGGATCGACGACGACCTCGATGATCTCAAGTCCATCCTCACCGCGATCGAGAGCCGCGGAGGCGTCAAGCCGCCGGTCGTCGCGGTCGTCACGCGGGTCGATGAGCTCGCGCCCCCGCTGCCAAAGCAGCCGCCGTTCAGCGAAGAGAAGCAGGCGAACATCCAGAAGGCCATCGAGGTGCTCAAGCGACACTTCGAGCGAACCGCGATCACCGTCAAGGCCACGGTCCCTGTCGGCGCGTTCGCCAAGTTCTTCTCGGACGGCACGATCGCGATCGACTGGAGATACAACATCGACGCGCTCGCGAGCGCGGTCTTCGAGGCGCTGCCGCAGCTCGCACAGACGGAGGCGGCCATGGCGTTCGAGACGAGCCGGACGCTCCGTCGTCGCGTGGCGCGCAGAATCGTCACTGGCGCGACGAGCATCGCGTTCTTCATTGGCGCCGCGCCGCTGCCGCACGACCTCATCGTGTTGACGCCCCTCCAGGGCGTGATGGTGATGGGCGTGAGCTTTCTGTCCGAGCGCGCTTCACGGGCCCGGATGGTGGCCGAGTGGACCGCAGGAATGGGCGTCAACGTCGGGGCCGGCGTCGCGCTGCGCGCCGCGGCTCGGTCGCTCATCAAGCTCGTTCCTGGGTTCGGCGGAGCGATCTCCGGCGCAGTCGCCGCGGGAGGCACGTGGGCTCTGGGGCTCGCGGCGATCAAGTACTTCATCGACGGCGCGACGATCGACGAGACGCGCGCTGAGTTCGAGAAGGTCAAGCTCGCTGGCTTGCCCAAGGATTTCGTGCGCACAGCCAACGCAGAAACGTCCAACGAAACGCTCGTCGAGACGCCAGGCTCGGTCGCCCCAGCGCCTGCGCACCACGGCGAAGAGCGCGTGGACGAACGCGAGCCCGATGGCGACACCTGAGCTGTTCGCGCTCTCCGAGGCAGACAGCGCTCGCGTCCGCTCCGCGGTTCAACGGTGCGAGGCGGACCTCGACGCTCGAGGAGTCACCGTCGTCGGAGCGCTGGCCGCACGGCTCCGCGCGCTCGCGACGCTCGCGGAGTACGGGCGAAGACCGAGGGTCATCGTCGTGGGCCGGCGAGGCGCGGGAAAATCCTCTTTGCTCAACGCGGTCCTGTCGCGGGACGTCGCGCCAGTCGGCGCCGTCGAGGACACCACGGGCGCGGCGCGCTCCTATCGAGCGACGCTGGAGAAGCTCGAGGTCGAGTGGATCGACACCGGCGGCCTCAACGCGGGTGGCGCCGCCGAAGAGCGCGCAGCGACCCTGCGCGAAACGCTGCTCGACTGCCCGCCAGACACGCTCGTGTTCGCGCACGCAGCGAGCGAGGCAGACGCGGGAATCGACAGCGAACTCGAGGACGTTCGCGCCGCGATCGACGCGATGCGGGCGACGCACCAGCGCGCGCCGTTGATTGTGTGTGTCGCGACGCGCGTCGACGAGCTCGATCCTCCTGAGGTCACGCACCCGCCGTTCGACGACGAAACGAAGCGCGGCAACATCGGCGCTTCGCTTCGAACCCTGCGAAAGGCGCTCGACCGACACGGCCTGCGCGTCGAGTCCGACCTGGCGATCAACACCTGGCACTCTGCGGACGCCGATCTCCGATGGAACATCGATGCCCTGACCCACGCGCTCGTTCGGTCGTTAGCGAAGGCCGCGCCGCAGCCGCTCGACGAGTATCGAATCCTGCTCGAACGGGTCGCCGATGAGCTGGCGGCGGTCGTGGGCCGACTCGGACGCAACACCAACGAGATCGTTCGCGGGCAGCTTCGCGATTGGTTCACCCAGACGCTGCGACGGATGGGGCCGACCGCGGCCAGGGCAGGGGACTCGGCCGAACGCGCGGCCTCGAGCGCGAGTCTCGCGCCCGGCCGGTGGCTTCGCCTCGGGCTCGAGCGCGTCGGAATCTCCGGCGTCGCCTCTGCTGTCGAGCTCGGAGCGTTGCGAGCGCTCGGCGCCCGCGTGGTGGAATCGCTGTTCGATCGCTGATCGAACCCGACGAAAGGCGTCCGACGTCGGCGCCCTCGGCCACGCATGGTGGGGAGAAACGCAAACGGCCAAGATTACCGAAGTAGTCCTGGCCGATTGATGGGTGGAGCGGGAGACGGGATTTGAACCCGCGACTTCAACCTTGGCAAGGTTGCACTCTACCGCTGAGTTACTCCCGCGTCAGAGGTGGGCGGTTATTACGGCCACCTCGCGTTGGTGTCAACGGCCAGAATCGAGCTCCACGATTTTTTCTCTCACTCGTGGCGGAGCCCCTCGAGCGGGGTGAGGTTCGCCGCCCACGCCGCGGGGATGGTCGACGCCAGCACCGAGATGGTGAGCGACACGATGGCGGTCAGCGCAAACTCGAGCAGGCTCGGCTGCACCGGAACGTACCGAATCAAGTACACCTGCGAGTCCAGGGGGAAGTGCCACTTCAGAAGGGCCAGGCACACCCCGCCGCCTACGAAAAGTCCGACGCTGGTCCCCACGACGCCGATGATCGTCCCTTGCAACAGGAAGATCCAACGGATCTTGGACTCATCGGCGCCCATCGCCTTGAGGATCGCGACCTCCTTTCGCTTGTCGAGCACGAGCATGACGAGCGTCGCGACGACGTTGAACGCCGCGACCACGATGATGATCGTGATCACGATCGCGAGCGCGAGCTTCTGGAGCTTGAGCGCTGTGAATAGGTTTTGATTGAGCGACGCCCAGTCGACGGTGTGAAAGGGACCGCCGCCGAGCTCTCGCTCGATGCGCCGTCCGATCGACGCTGCCCGATCCAGGTCGTTGACCTTGATCTCGATTCCCGTGACGGCGTCGCCCTGATCGAAGAAGCGCTGCGCTTGCCACAGGTCGACGAAGACCAGCCGTGAGTCGTACTCGTCGAACCCGGCGTTGAAGATCCCGACGACTCGAAAGTCCTTCGCGCGCGGCGCCGCGCCGTGCCGAACGACCGCCGAATCAGCGCCGGTAAGGGGCGAGATGATCCTGACGGTGTCGCCGACGCGAAGCCGAAGATTTCGCGCCAACGTCACGCCGACGATCGCCCCCGGCAGCTCGCCCGATCGGCGCGCGGCGTCTCGCTCTTGTTGCTCGATGACCTCTCGACCAACGTCAGCGGTCGGGTCGTCACCAGCGCCCGACGGCAGCTCGTAGCCTCCAGCCTCGACCGGCGTCGCTTGCGGTTCGGCAGTCACGGGCGACGGTCCCTCCTGCACGAGCGGCTCGGGAAGATCCCGAGGCTCGCTGCCGCCCAACGTCTCTCGCGAAAGCGGCGAGTCGCGGTCCTCACGCTCGCCGCGCTCGCGCAACGACTGGACCTCGCGCTGCGCGCGGCGAAGGTAGTCGTCGAGCGAGCGGTCTGCGCGGACCGTCGGGTCCTCAGCCTGGGGCGTCGGCGGCGTTTCGTTCGAGCGACGAAGCCCTTCGGTGCTGCCCGCTTCCATGTACGAATACAGGTCGAGCACCTGTCGAGACAGCACTGGATCGATGCCCTTGACCATCACGCCCGCGATTCGATCGCCCCGGGTGATCATCATCGGGTTGAAGAGAAACGGCGACGCTCCAACGACGCCGGGCATCGCGCGAACGCGAGGCAGCACTTCGCGGTACTCCGTGAAGTCCCAGCCGTACTTCAGCACCAGCAAGTGCGCGTTGACGCCGAGAACCTTCTCGCGAAACGCCGTTTGAAAGCCCGACGTCACCGCGAGCACCGAGCACAACACCGCTACGCCGAGCGCGATGCCGAGGATCGCGACGGCGCCGATGATCGACACCGAACGGCTTCTCTTCGCGCGCAAATGGCGCCACGCAACGGTCCAGATAAACTGCACGCAGCGACCCTACCGCAGGCGCAGCGGCATGCCACCGCCGTGCTACTCTCTTCGTCATGCTTTTTTCAGTTCGAGCGCGAGCGGCAACTCGAGTTGCCATGATGGCGCTCGCCGCTGGCGCGCACGTCGGCTGCGGTGAGGTCGTCATTCGCAACGTTCCGCCGGACGCGGACGCGAGCCCGATGGCTCCGGCTCGAAGGTTGGTGTTCGACGACACCTCCGCGATCATCCTCGAGCCAGGCACTCGAACAACGCTCACGGTCCGCGTAACCGACACCGAAGGTCGCCCTGCCGCGGCTGACGTTCGCTGGTCGCTGCTCGGAGAGTCGTCGGACGCGACCCTGCTCGCGACGCGTTCGAGCACGCAGTTCGCTCTCGATGGAACGTCGACAGCCTCCGTCGTCCTGCAAGCCTCCACCGAATCGGCGGTCTTCAACGTCCGCGCGACGACGGTTGACGGCGCCGAGGCGATTCGAAGCGTGTCTGTGTCCGATCGCGGGTTCGGCTCCATCGGCGTCGAGGTCAACTACGACGGCGTTCGCGGCCCCACCCAATTCGAGCTCGCGCTGTACACCGACGGGCGCTGCGATTCGCTTCGCGCCGCGCGCCCTGTTCGAACACTCACGCTCGCCACCACGCGCGGCGCGCTGGGACGGTTCAACGCGTTGGCCGCGGACCTGACGTTTGCGATTGTCGCCGAGGGCGTCGGCACCGCGGGCGAGAGAGTCGCGCGGGGATGCGTCGAGGGCGTGCGGGTGGTGCGCGACAGCGAGCAGTCGATCACCGTTCGAACCAACGACCTCAATCTGTACGCCGTCGGTCGCTACGAAGTGCTCATTCAGCTCGGGCTCGACGTCGTCGCGCGCTCCGCCCGCGCGCTGTGGGTCGAGGGTTCGGGCGCAACAGGAGACGAGAGCCGCGTGATCCTTCGCGCGATCGCCGACGCCGTCGAGCGCAACTCCGGGTCGGACGCGAGAATCGCTTTCGATCGCGCGGTCGCTCGCTCGCTCGCGGCTGAGCTCACCGCCGACCTTCGTCGCCGCAACGCGCTGCCGTCCGCGAGGCTCCAGATCTGGGCCGATTCGATCGCTGCATCGCTCGGAGGCGGTCGCTGGACGCTCGAAGGCGAGGCGATCGCCGAAGAGGGAGCGACGCGGCTTTCCTTTCGACGCGGTCGCGTGACGATCGACCCGCGAACGCCAGGCGACGCAACGGACGACGTCGTGCGCGAAATGCCTGCCACAGGTCGCGGAAGCGTGACCGGGTTGGCCGGCGATCGCGCGCTCGTCTCTCTCGAAGGCGTTGGGCTGCTCGTGTCGGAGCTCGCCGTCGCCGCGCGCGACGCGCACCTCGCTCGCTCGAGCGCCTCGTCCACCGCCGAGCGCCTCCGAAGCGAGGTCGCGTGCGTCGAGCTCGTTCCGCTCGTGCGACGAGAGGCCACGGGCTGCGACGGCGCCTGCATCGTGGCGGCCTGCAACTCGGCGCTCGATCGCTTCGCGACCCAATTCGACGCTGCGGTTCAGGACGCGACCTCGACGCTGCGCACTGTCCGTGCGTCGTTCGTCGGCGTCGCCCGGGCGCGACCCGGATCGGTCACGATTCAGTCGATCGCGACCTCTGCGGTCGAGGGGTCGTTCGTCGAGGATCCGTCGCGACCTGTGCTCGGCGTTGGCTCGCTTCTCAGGCAGTGACGGTGGCGCTTGGCACTCGACCGCTCGCTCAGGACGCTGGAGCTCCTGCTCGACAAGTATCGGCTCGACGTCGACAAGGCCGCTGAGTCGCTGGCGAGGGCGGTCGATGGCGAACAACGCGCTCGCGCCGCGTTGAAAGCTGCCCAAGCGCGCGTTCTCGAAGCGACCAACGCCGTCCAGACCGCGCGCGCTGGCCACCGGACGAAACAATCCACGGCCACGACGCCCGACGCGCTCCAGTGGGCCCGTCGATTCGTCGAGCGCCGCGCAGACGAGCTCGCGGTCGCGCGAGACGGCGAGTCGAGCGCAGCGGCAGCGGTCGTTGTCGCGCGATCGAGCTTGGACAAAGCACAAATCGCCCTCGGTGAGGCGAGGGGCCGGGTCGAGGCGCTCACCCGACGGATCGCTGCGATCAAGAAGGCTGCGGCGGATCGGGTCGAGGCCGTTGCAGAGGAAGAAGCGGCGGATCGCTGGCGGCGGTCGTAGCGTGTCGCTCGAAAATCTTCAGGATCTGTGCGGGCGTGTCGGGTGCCGTGCACGCACGGGGCGCTGAGAAGCCGCGATTTTCGAGTCGCGCAGGGGAGGTATGGCGCTGCTGTCGTGTCACTCAACGGCGGGTTGCGCAGAACGGTTAGGCACGCTGGTGCGTCTTACGAAAGATGACGCGAAACAGAAGTGCTGGGTCGCGCGTTGAACCAACTCGCAGTTCCTCCAAAGGCGTCGCCTTTTCGAGGGGTTTACAGCGAGGACGTTGGAACCAATGGTCTACCAACGTTCAGTGCTCGCTCCCGGAGCACGAGACGGCCCGCGTTGTGCAGACATCCGGGCATGCCACTGAAGATGAGGTGCTGACGTGACGATCAGAGGGAACCGCTCAGAGACGAACTCCGTACATCCGCATCGGTCCCGCCGGTCCACAGCTGCCGCGGTGGAAGTTGTCTCGGCCGTTGTTCCGGGAACTACCACTGCGCGAACGCCGCGCAAGTCTGCGATCCGAATCGCAGTCGATTCTTCATCGAGTGCTGCCAAAGGAGGCAAGTCCATGGTCGAGCGTAGCGAAGCCCGCACTGTTCAGAGCCACGTCGCTGCCCAGGAGGACGAGCCCACCCCGCCGAGCGCCACGCCGCTCGCCGACGCCGAGCCGTCCGACGGCGAGCTGCAAGAGCTGGGCGCCGAAGTCCAGGCGCTCAAGCCAGAAGAGATGCCCGAAGGGATGTTGGCGCGGTATTTCCGCGACATGTCGGGGCACTCGGTCATGTCCCCGGAGGAGGAGAGCGCCTCCGCTCGCGAGTTCTACGACGGTGAGGTCGACCGCTGGCGAGCGTATCTGGCGTGGCCGCCGATGCTTCCGACCATCGAGCGCTGCGTCGTCGCCGAGATGGCCTCCGCGCAAATCGAGCATGCGTTGCCGGAGTTTGCCCGGCTCCAAAAGCTGCTGAAAGAGTACCGAAAGAACCGCTCGAAGCTCGACCGCAAGAGCGCTCAGAAGTGGACCGAGACCGTCGCTGTCCTCGCGCCCAAGCTGCGCGAGCTCGACGCCGACCGGCTCTTCGTCGAGGCGATCGAGCTCGAAATCGAGCGAATCGCGCGCGGATCGGACGACGATGACGCGCAAGAGAGCAACGAGGACGCGAGCGTGGACGAGCCTGGACTGCAGCTCTCGACGGGCTTCGTCCGGTATCTCGAGGGCGTCACGCGCGGCCGCAACCGCGTGTTTCGCGTGAAGAACAAGTTCGTCGCGGCCAACCTGCGCCTCGTCGTGTCGATCGCGCGCCGTTACAACCGCGGCCGTATGCCGCTGATCGACCTGATCCAGGAGGGCAACATCGGCCTCATCAAGGCGGTCGAGCGCTTCGATCACAACCGCGGCTATCGCTTCAGCACCTACGCGAGCTGGTGGATTCGCCACGCGATCTCTCGCGCGCTCGCGGACAAGGGCCGCGCTGTGCGCATCCCCGTGCACATGCTCGACACGTACAATCGCGTGCAGCGCACCGCTCACCAGATCAATACCAGGCTGGGACGAGACGCCACCACCGAAGAGCTCGCCGCCGAGACGGGTTTGTCCGTCGAAAAGCTCGAGCGCATCCAGAAGGACTGGGCCGAGACCCCGTTCTCGCTCGACAAGCCCGTCAACGACGAGGACGGCCGACGCTTCATCGACCTGCTTCAGGACGACAACGCGCTCAATCCCTACGAGGTCGTCGCCTCCAACGGGTGGAACGCCGACCTCCGCAAGCTCCTCGACACCCTCACGCCGATGGAGTCGCGCATCCTTCGCTGGCGCTTCGGCCTCGATGACGAAGAGGAGCTCACGCTCAAAGAGATCGGCGACAAGTACAACCTGTCGCGCGAGCGCATCCGCCAGCTCCAAGAGCAGGCGCTCGAGAAGATCCGACGGCAGATTCGCGAGTGACAGAGTATGTCACAGGCTCCGTAGACTAGCGGAGTTTCGCGGTTAGACTGGGGGGTATGAAGAACCGACTGGCTCGACTGCTCAAGGTCCTCGAGTGGTATCCGCGCTCGTGCGCGCCGGACATCGATTCGATCGCGCTTCAACTCGGCACGACGCCCGCGACGGTCCGACGCGACCTTCGCGACCTTCGCGAAGCGGGCGCGTTCGACGGAGAAAATCGCCCGAAGCTCGCGATTTCGGCGACCGCGGAGAGCGCGCCGTCCGCGGACGCGACCGCTGCGGTCGTCACGAGCGCGCGCGTCTCGAGCGAAGACGCCGCGAGCTCGGAGTCGCCACGACAGGCCACGCTTCCTGCGTTTACGCTCGGCGAAGGCGGTCCCGCGAACGACGCGCCCGCAAAGCGCTCGAGCAAGGGAAAGCCGGACGTGCGACGGGACGACGAGCTCGTCGCGATGTACGTCGGAGCCCGCTTTCTCGCGAGCGAGGGCGACGCCGCGCTCTCCGAGCAAGCGCTGCTCATCGCGCACGCCGTCGAGAAGGAGGCGTCCGCCGAGCTCGTCGACAAGCTCGCCGAACTCGACACACGTTATCGATTTGGCCCGCGAGAGGCCGAGCGAAAGGTGCGCCGAGCGGTGGCGCAGGCGATCGCAGAGCGCAGGGCGCTAGAGATTCGCTACAAGGGCGAGCGAGACACCGCGTACCGCGCGCGCGTCGTCGAGCCGACCGCGCAGTTTTTCATCCACGATCGCTGGTCGTTCTACGCGTACGACCGCGAAGCCGACGAAGTGCGACAGTTTCGTCACGAGCGCTGCAAGGACGTGACTGTCACCGACCAGCCGTTTGGGACGCGACACGACCGCAGCCTCGACGGATTCGTCGCCCAACGGCGTCGCGCGGGGCGCTGAGCCCTCGAACGGCGGGGAAACACACGGGAGGGGACACACGCGGGGGTTCTCTTCGAGCGCGGCTCGGGTCATCCTCCCGCTCGCTCATGGAAGACGACGTCGACGAGGGTGGCTCTCTCGTGCTGCCCGCGCCCTGCGCCGCAGCGCCGGTGAGCAGGCGCGCCGCGATCGCAAGCCTTGCGCTCACCAGCGTCGGCGCTTGCGCGTCTTCGCGGCCGTCCCGCGATGCCTTGGTGACGCTAGTGCAGAGCGAGCCTGCGCACTTGGACCCGCGGTTTCCGACGGACGCGCTCAGCGCGACGCTCGCGCGACTCGTGTACGACTCGCTCGTCGACGTCGACCCAGCGACGCTGCAGTACGTTCCTTCGCTCGCTCGCGAGGTGCGAGCCATCGACGACACCCACCTGCGCGCGACGATTCGCGGAGACGCGACGTTTCACGACGGTTCACCGGTGCTCGCGGCGGACGTCGTCGCGACGTTTCGCGGGCTCACCGATCCGAGGGTCGGAGCGTCGTCGCGGGTGCTCGTCGGCCAGACGCTCGCTTCGGTAAACGAGGTCTCCGAGCGCGAAGTCGAGTTCGTCCTCCGCGAGCCCACGGGCATCGCGTCGCTGATGCTCGCTCATCCAGTGCTTCGAGCGCGGGACGCGCTGAGAACCGAGCTCTCGTCCGAGCCAGGAAACGAAAGGCTCTTCGTCGGAAGCGGCCCGCTTCGCGTGTCGTCGCTCGCGCGCAACGCGTGGACGTTCGAGCGCCGAACGCCCAGCGCAGACAAGCCGAAGACCCTGCGATTTCTGACGGTGAAGGACGCCAACACGATGGCGCTGCGGCTCTTGCACGACCGCGCGGACGTGGCGGAGGTGAAGCCAGAGCTGTTTCCGCTCTTCGTGGGGCGTGAAGGCTTCACCGTCGCGCGATCTCGGGGCGTGGCGTGCGCGTACTTGCCGATCCGCAACGATCATCCGCGGCTCGCGTCGCGCGATGTTCGTCGCGCCATCGCGCATGCGATCGATCGACCCGCCCTGGTGCGCGGAAAATTCGGCGGGTACGCCGCCGAGGCCACAGGAATTCTCCCTCCCTGGCACTGGGCATACGAGGGAGCGGTCGATCGATACGCGTTCGATCCGCGCAGGGCGCGCGCGCTCCTCGACGCCGCGTGGCCGAGGGCAGCGCGTGCGACGGAGACGCTCGTGTTTCGCTGCTCGAACCAGCGCTTCGTGCTCACGACGGCCGCGGCGATCACCGAGATGCTTCGCGCCGTCGACATTCGCGTCGAGCTTCGGCCCAGCGAGCTCGCGGTCTTGCTCGCCGATCTGCGCGCGGGGCGCTTCGACCTGGCGATGCTGCAGGCGCCAGACGTCAGCGAACCGCACATCCTCTGGACCCTCTTCTCGTCGGAGGCGAGGCCCACCACAGAGAACCCACGAGCGGGGCTCAATCGCTGGCGCTTCAGCGACTCGATCGTCGATCGCGGCGTCGATCAGGGAAGACGAAGCCCGGATCGATCGCGGCGCCGCGAGAGCTACAGCATCGTGCAGAAGCGACTGGCCGAGGAGCTCCCAGTCGTTCCTCTGTGGCACCCCGACGTGGTGTTCGTCGGCGCGCCGCGCGTGCGCGCGCTGCGGTCGCGGGGGGACTCGCGCTTCGATTCGCTCGTCGACGTCTCGATTCGCTGAGCGCTCAGGCGAGCGCCCAATTCATCGAGCGCTCAGGCGAGCGCCCAATTCATCGAGCGCTCAGGCGAGCGCCCGCCAGGCAATATCCCGGCGGTAGTGCGCTCCGCGGATCGAGATGCGCTCGACCGCTCGATACGCGCGGCTCGCGGCGTCACGAAGGTCTTGGCCACGAGCGACGATCGTGAGCACCCTGCCGCCCGCGGTCACGATCGCGCCGTCGCGCTCGCGCGTTCCTGCGTGGAGGACAGAGACACCGTCGACCGCCGCGGCCTCATCGAGTCCGTCGATCACGTCACCGGTCACTGGCTCTGCTGGGTAGCGCTCGGACGCGACGACGACCGCGATCGCAGCGCCTTCGAAGGTCACGACCGTCGCGGGATCGAGCGCTCCCTTCGCGACCGCCACGAGCGACGCGAACACGTCCCCCTGCGCGCGAGCCATCAGCACGGCGCACTCGGGGTCGCCGAAGCGAACGTTGTATTCGAGCGCAAACGGCGCCCCTTCGTGAATCATCAAGCCGATGAAGAGCACGCCCCGAAACGGGAGGCCGTCTCTGGCGAGGCCGCGCACCGTCGGCTCGACGATCGTCGCGAGCGTCTGCGCGAGAAGGGCGTCGTCGAACGCGGGAACCGGACCGTAGGCGCCCATTCCGCCGGTGTTGGGGCCGGTGTCGCCGTCCCCGACGCGCTTGTGATCCTGCGCGACGCCGAGCACGGCGAAGCGCTCGCCGTCGCAGAGAACGTGCAGCGAGACCTCGGGACCGCTCAGCCTCTCTTCGAGCACGATCCGCGCGCCCGCAGCGCCAAACGCCCGGTCCACGATCATCGATCGAATCGCGGCGATCGTCTCCTCGACGCTCGAGGCGACGACGACTCCCTTTCCCGCGGCCAGGCCGTCGGCTTTCACCACGAAGGCTCGCGCCTCGCGCTGCACGTACTCGGTCGCCTTCGCCGCGTCGTCGAACACGCGAAACGCCGCGGTCGCGACGCCGTGGCGGGCCATGAACTCCTTGGAGAAAGCCTTGGAGCCCTCGAGCTGCGCGCCGGCCCGCCCTGGGCCGAACACCAGGACGCCGCGCTCACGAAGTCGATCTGCGAGCCCGGCGACCAACGGCGCTTCGGGGCCCACGACGACCAGGTCGAAACGCTCGCGTTCACAGAGCGCCTCGAGCTGGTCTACGTCGTCTGCCTTGATTGTGTGGGTGGTTGCGTCGCGCGCGATTCCCGCGTTGCCCGGAGCGCAGTGGACGACGTGAGCTGCGCTCTTTGCGGCGAGGACGAGCGAGTGCTCGCGCGCGCCTCCGCCAACGATGAGGACCTTCATCGACGCTCTCCTGCTCAGTGCCTGAAGTGGCGAAATCCAGTGAACACCATCGCCACGCCGAGCTTGTCCGCGGCCGCGACGACGTCGGCGTCCTTCACCGAGCCGCCCGGCTGCGCGATCGCGATCGCCCCGGCGGCGACCGCGGCTTCGACTCCATCCGCGAACGGAAAGAAAGCGTCGCTCGCGAGGACCGCGCCTTTCGCGAGTTCGCCTGCCTTTTTGGCGGCGATCTCGACAGAGACCACGCGTGACATCTGGCCGGCGCCGACGCCCACGGTCCGCAGCGTCCCGTCGTCGTCCTCACGCGCGAGGATGATCGCGTTGGACTTGACGTGCTTGCAGACCTTCCACGCGAACGCGAGCGCCCGTCGTTGCTGCTCGGTGGGGGAGATGGCCGTGACGACTTTTCCGTTCTCGACCTCGTTGTCCGCGCCGTTGTCACGCTGCTGAACGACGATTCCCCCAGAGATCGCCTTCAACGTGAGACTCGACTCGTCCGCCGGGAGCATCACGCCGAGCTCGAGCAAACGCAGGTTCTTCTTCTGGTGAAGCACGGCGAGCGCGCCCGCAGAAAAGGCTGGCGCCACCACGCACTCGAGAAAGGTCTCGACGAGCGCCTTCGCAGTGGGCTCGTCGACCTCGCGGTTGAGCGCGACGATCCCGCCGAACGCGCTCAGCTCGTCGGCGGCGCGCGCGACGCGATACGCACGTTCGAGGCTCGCGGCCTGCGCGACGCCGCACGGGTTGGTGTGCTTCACGATCACCGCCGCGGGGCCGCTGAACTCGCGCACCGCTTCGAGCGCGGCGTCCACGTCGACCAGGTTGTTGAAAGAGAGCTCTTTGCCCCCGGCGCCGACGGATCGCGCGCGCCCGAGCGAGCCTTCCTTCGCGCCGCGAGCGACGTAGAACGCCCCAGATTGGTGCGGGTTTTCGCCGTACCGAAGCGAGTAGGCCCGGTCGAACTGCGGCGTGTACACCCGCGGATAGGGCTCGCGCTTGCCCGTGTCGTCGACGCTGCTCAGATAGGCGGCGATCGCGCCGTCGTACGCAGCCGTGTGAGCGAACGCCTTTGCGGCGAGCCTCGCCCGCGTCGAGAAAGCGACCTCGCCGTGCGCCTCGATCTCGCTCAGCACCGACGCGTAGTCCGACGGATCGACGAGGACCGTCACGCGCGCGTGGTTCTTGGCGGCGGAGCGCACCATCGACGGCCCGCCGATGTCGATGTTCTCGACGGCGTCGTCCAGAGACACGTCGGGCTTCGCGACGGTCGACTCGAACGGGTAGAGGTTGACGATCACCAGATCGATTGGCTTTCCGCCGATCGAGCTCAGCTGGGTGCGATCTTCGTCCCGCTCGCGCATCAGGATCCCGCCGTGCACGCGGGGGTGCAGCGTCTTGACGCGCCCGTCCATGATTTCGGGCGACTGGGTGTACGTGGCGACGTCGGTCACCGCGACGCCCGCATTTCGCAGGGTCTTCGCCGTGCCTCCGGTCGACAGCACCTCGACGCCGCGCTTGACCAGCGCCTGGGCGAGGGGGACGAGGTCACGCTTGTCGCTCACCGAAATGAGTGCACGTTCAATCGCCATGGTTGCGGTGCTCGCTTTCGAAGGGGATTTCCTGGATGGGTGACGGGGCTTCGGGGTTCGACCACGAGATCGCAGCGCGAACGACCGCGCGCCGCGTAGCACTAAACCGTCCGAGGTCACAAACACGCGGCTCGCACAATTCGACGTCCGCCGAAGGGTCGTCATCGAGGCAACAGAAGAATGATTCTGTCGCCTGCGCGATCGATGACTCCTCGGTGGTTGCGTTCCGTCCAGGGCGATCGTGCGGAGCGACACACCGAGGGGAGAAATGGCTCGAAGCGACGACGAGGCCTCGCGCAGCGCGGTGCGTGATCGCGCGGCTCACCAAACGCACACCATCGTCGAGATGGCGGTGGACGAGGAGCGGTGCCATTGCACTTCCGCCGTCGAATCGCTGGTGAAACCACAACGCCACGACCATCCAACACCCGCACGCGCGTCACGCTCGCGCTGGCGTAGGTCCTCGTCGTCGCTTCGATGTGACGCCCGTCGCGAAAGGGCCCGAGCTGGCCGGTCCAGCTCGACACCTCCCGCGGCGCGCGGTTTGCGCGAGAGTCAGCGACTCCCGCGCTCTACGAGGAGCGAGTCACACGACTCACTCGCAGTAGTCTTGAAGAGCGGCCATCTCGTTGAGGGCCTTGAGCTTGGCGAGACCCTTGGTCTCGAGCTGACGAATGCGCTCGCGGGTGAGGTTCATGATGACGCCCACCTCTTCGAGGGTGATCCCGCCGCGGTCCGCGATGTCGAGCGCGCAGGACTCGGGCAGCTCCCACACTTGATGGCGCCGGTGCGCTCGGACACGTCGAGGTAGAGGTGGTACTTGCACGAGACGAAGGGGCAGGGGCGGTCAGCGTACTCGCCCTGCGAGCACTCCGAGCGCGCCATCGGGCGCTGGTAGTCCGACTCGGGGTAGAGCTGACGGCCGCGCTCGAGCTCGCGCTTCGAGAGGCGCTTGATCGAGATCGTACGAGCGCGGACGCGGTCGCGTCGACGCGAGTCGCCATCGTCCAGGTCGTCATCGAAGGGAAGCTCGACCGCGGTCGCCGCCGCGGTGTCGATCGAGCGCGTCGCATGTTGATTCGCGCCGACGCCGAGCGTCGCCTTGCCTTCGCTGTCAACCGAGATGGGGAGCGTCTCCTGGACCGTCGTCATCGTCTTCTCCTCTGCGCAGCGCTGCCCGTAGATAACGGGCGCGCCGCTCCAACCGTGTCCGCAAACACTTATGCGGACCCACCACGCCTGCGATGCTCGCGACTCCCCATGAGCCGCGCTCGTACGACCACTATTTGCGCCGACCGTCGGCGCAATGGCACCTACGATGCAGCGAAAGAAGTCAGCCTGTTTTGGCGGCGTCGCGGATCATGTCCGCGTGCGTCGCCAGACGGCTCTCGATGGTTCGAAGTCTCTCGAGGAGTGATTCTGCGGCGTCCCTCGCGAGGCGCAGATCCCTGCGCATCGCCTCTGCCGTCGCATCGTCGCGCCTGCCGTCGATGGCAGTCTCGACGCGGTCGAACAAGCGCTCCGTGCTCTGCTCTACCGTCTCGATGTCACTTCGAAGAAGAAAGTACTCGGAACGTATTTCGTCGATCGTCTTGTTCTCGTTGAGGAGCCGCTTGATCTCTTGAATCTGCCGGACGATCGATGCGGGGTACATCCCCTGAGAGCCCTTGTGTTTGCCCTTGCGACCGACACGGATCGACCTCGGCAAGAGCCCGAGCTGCACATACTTGCGCAACGTGGCCTCGCTGAACTTGAATCCGCGCTGTTCGAAGACCTCGACGATCTCGCTCGAACTGATCCCGTGAGGGTGCCGCTTTTCGAACTCGTCGAGCTCCTCGTTGGAGAGCTCGCTCATAGGCTCACTGTCTCGATCTCTACTCCACTCGAACCGCCTCGATCGGTCACCGCGGTCTCGCGTCACCGTCGAAGCGAAATCGAATGTATTCGCTTCAAGGGATCGGCGTCAACAATTCGCGTCGGACGGCCGATGATGCCTCGTTTCACTGAACGAATCACTCGGCGTACGTTCAGTCACCTCGAGGTCCCCGCAGCGATTCACCTCGAAGATCGTGGGTTGATTCGCTGCGTTCGGCGGTTGACCTCGTCGTTGGGACCTCGATCCTCAGGTCCGAACGGGTTTTCCCATCGATGCGCCGCTCAATTGACAGCGATGACCTCTGGTCGCTGAGCGCGCTCAGCGAAGCGCGTTCGCAGACGCCATGTTCAGGTAGGTGTACCGGAGGCGACCTGGGAGAATCACCCTACGCGAACGTACAAAAATCGCGACCATCGCCCCCGAAAACCAGCGCCAGGTGACTCCGATGTCAGAGGTCAACCCAGCGTTCCAATCGCGGCGATGCTCAAGCACGTCACGAAGGCCAGCGGTCCACGACGCGAAGGAAGTGCGCGCAGCGCCGCCGCGAAGAGGGCGCACGGCCCGAGCAGCACCAAGGTCCATCGCCAGATCGATGGCGAGCCAGCGAAAGACGGGGCGAGGGTGGCGCGGGACAGCCAGAGCAGGCTGTTGATCGCGACACAGTAGACGGCGAGGACGGGCATGGGGACCGACACGTCGGATAGCAGAGCGCCGAACTCGCGGTGAAATCTGCGGCAAAGTCGCGTTCTTTCGCGAGGCTTCCCTACGCTCTCGACCCGCGATGATCTTGCGTGACCCTGTGCACGGCCTCGTCGCGTTCGAGCGACCCGCGGAGAAACTCGTCGTCCGCCTGCTCGATACGCGCGAAGTCCAGCGGCTGCGTCGGGTGCGAATGCTCGGAGTGACCTCTCTCGCCTTTCCGGGCGCAGAGCACTCTCGCTTCGCACACGCCGTCGGAGCCACCTATGTGATGAGCGCGTTTCTTCAGCGCATTCGCGGTCTAGAGCAGGAGCTCTCGCCCTCTGAGCGCCCGACGCTCGAGGACGAGCAGCTCGGTCTGGCCGCTGCGCTGCTGCACGACCTCGGTCACGGACCGCTCTCGCACCTGTTCGAAGAGGTCTTCCACGGCGCCCCGAGGCACGAGCGATGGACGAGCGAGCTCGTGCTCGACCCCGACTCCCACGTCCGCCGCGCGCTTCACGACGTGGACCCGTCGATGCCGGCCCTCGTCGAGCGCCTCGTCCACGGAAAGCACGACAAGGCCTGGCTCGCGCACGCGGTGAGCGGGACGTTCGACGTCGATCGCTGCGACTACCTGCTGCGCGACTCGTATATGACCGGCGTTCGCTACGGCCTGTACGACCTGCCGTGGCTGCTTCGTTCGCTGCGCGTCGCGCGCAACGCACGAGGCGCGGCGACGCTCGCCGTCGAGGGCTCGAAAGGCCTGCCCGCGGTCGAGGGGTTCTTTCTCGCGCGGTTGTTCATGTACCAGCAGGTGTACTTTCACAAAGCGTCGCGCGCAGCCGAACGGATGATTCGAGCGCTCTTCGCGCGGGCCGCGGACATCGAGCGCGACGGAGGCGAGAGCGGCTTGCCCCCGGTGCTTCGCACGATGGCTCGCGGAGGCCGCGTGTCGGCCAACGAGTACGTCTCGCTCGACGACGGAACGCTCTGGTCCACCATCGAACGCTGGGAGAGCGACGCGCCTGACAAAATCCTCACCGATCTGTCAGCGCGGCTTCGCCGACGCGCGCTCTTCAAGACCGCGACGCTCGACGACGATGACGCCTCGCGCGCGCAAGAGCTCTACGAGGCGGTGTGCGACATCGTTCGAGGCGCTGGCTTCGACCCGCGCTACTACGCCGCGCTCGACGTCGCATCGACAGGAATCTTCGACGACCCCCGGGATCCAGCGGACGCCCTCTACGTCTGCTACAACCGGCGCGCGCCGCGGCTGCTGTCGCGAGCCTCGCTGTTGCTGAAGAAGCTCGCGGGCGAGCGGCTGGTGGCCGCGCGGCTCGTATTTCCGGAAGAGGTGCGAGACGCAGTGGCAGCTCTTCTCGGGCGTTCGCCTCAGCTCGCGCTCGCGCTACCTTCCTGATCGCCCGCCGATGATGCAACTCCGCCGACACCTCGCCGCCGCCATCGCAGCGCTGATTCAAACATCGATCGGCTCTGCCGCGCTCGCGCAGCAGAGCGCAGGACGTCGGCGACAACCCGAGCCGCCTCCCTCTCCGATTGTGCTCTCGGTGCAGAGCAACCCGCGCACGCTGCGCTGGCGCTTCACGCTCACCAATCGCGGACCGAGCGCGGTCGAAGTCGCCGTCGATCGCAACCTTCTCGCGCTCGAGATCACGCCAGCGCCGCCCCCAGAGCCGCCTCCCGGCCAACGCCGTCGGCCCGCGCGCGCTCCCAAAGTGACGCGATGTAGAGGCGCGTTGTTTCCGCGGATCACCGAGGATGTCGCGCGTACGCAGCTCGCTCCGAACCAGAGTTACTCCGAGGGATTCGACCTGCGATCGCTCTGCGGCGTTCGTCTGCCAGCCGCGTTTGTCGCTGGCGCGTCGGTGGTGTTCTCCTACGGCGCGAGAGGGCGACGACCGTCCATGAGCCGCGCGATCGTCTTCGACAGCAGCGCCGTCGCCATCGAGGAGCTCCGGGCCGATGCGATGGTCCTCTCTGGAGATCCGCTCGCCGCCGAGCGCGCTGCGTCCGCTGCGGTCGACGAAGCCGCCGCGATCCGCGTGAGCGCGCCGAGCTCGGCGAGCGGCGATCGAGCGGGCGGTATCATCGTGCGTACCGCCCTTCGAACCCGAGGACCGGCGCCGCGCCGACTGTTCTTTCGGCCGTCGATGTTCTCGTTGGAGTTGATGACTCCTCGCGGACAGCTGCACCAATGCAACGACGCTCCGCGCGGGTACGTCGGGCTCGACGACTACGCGCGAACGGTCAGCCCTCGCGGCGGTCCTTCGGCCGCCTTGTCCTTCGGGCTGCTCTGCGGCAATTCGCCGCTCGAAGAGCCGGGGATCTACCGCGCGCGCGTGGTCTTCGAGAGCAACGTTCAGCCCGAAGGCCGCCGCGCGGTGACCTTTCAAGGACGCGCGGCGTCCGCGTGGTTTCCGGTGCTCGTGCGACGCGGGAGCCCGCAGCTGCGTTACCGACCGTTGCCCGACGCCGACCCCTTCGTCGCCGCCCAGCCGACGACCGACGGGCGCGCCGCCCAGGCGACCACGCCATAGACGAGCGTTGTACGATCCCTGCCACGGAGCACGCGGCGAACTCGCCGCTCAGGACCATCGCAGCCATGACACGAATTCTAGTGGTAGACGACGAGCGAACGCTGCGCGGCGCCGTTGCCTTGATGCTGCGCGGCGCTGGCTACGACGTCGACGAAGCAGCCGATGGTGAGACGGCCATCGAGCAGGCCACGCAGCGCGCCTACGACCTCGTCCTCACCGACTTGAAGATGGGCGGCGTCGACGGGCTCACTGTCCTCAAGCGCATCCGCGAGGCGCAGCCGCTCACCGAGGCGATCGTGATGACCGCGTACGGCACGATCGAGAGCGCGGTCGAAGCGATGCGCGCGGGCGCGTACGACTACATTCAGAAGCCGTTCACCGAGCAAGAGCTGCTGGTGAAGGTGAGCAAGGCGATCGAGAAGCGCCAGCTCGGCGCGGCCTACGCGCTGCTCGCCCAGGAGTTTCGCGATCGATACAAGTTCGACAACGTCATCGGTCGCAGCGGGGCCGTGCGCGACGTGATCGCTCGCATCGTGAAGATCTCCGGCTCGGACGCGACCGTCTTGATTACTGGTGAGTCGGGCACCGGCAAAGAGATGGTCGCGAAGGCGATCCACGCCAACTCACGGCGATCGAACAAGCCTTTTGTCACCGTGAACTGCGCGGCGATGACCGAGACGCTCATCGAGAGCGAGCTGTTCGGGCACGTCAAGGGCGCCTTCACCGGCGCGACCAAGGACCGTCGCGGTCTGTTGGAGGAGGCGAACGGCGCGACGTTCTTCTTCGACGAGGTCGCCGAGACCACGCCAGGATTTCAGGCGAAGCTGCTCCGCGCGATTCAAGAGGGAGAGATCCGGCGCGTCGGTGAAAGCAAGCCGATCTTCGTCGACGTCCGAATCGTGGCGGCGACCAATCAGGACCTGCACCGCGCGATCGCCGAGAAGCGCTTTCGACAGGATCTCTACTACCGTCTCAACGTCGTTCGCTTCGTCCTGCCTCCGTTGCGCGAACGCAAAGAAGACGTCCCCGCGCTGGTCGAGCACTTCCTCGCGAAGATCGCGAAGAAGACCGGGCAAGGAGCGAGGTTGGGCGAGGGCGTGCTCGACTACCTCCTCGCGTACGACTATCCCGGCAACGTGAGGGAGCTCGAGAACATGATCGAGCAAGGCGTCGCGCTGTCCGCTCGCACGGGCGTCATTCAGCTCGAGGACGTCGCGCCGCAGGACCTCGCACCAGCGCCCATCGCGGACCGCGGCTCACCCGAACGAACGTTGACTCACGCGGTCGACGAGGCCGAGCGCGACGCGATCGCGAAGGCGCTCCGCGAGTTCGACGGAAATCGCGAGCGAGCCGCAGAGGTGCTCGGGCTCTCGACGACGACGCTGTGGCGAAAGATGAAACGACTGGGAATCGTCTGGCCGACGTGAGTAACGCTCACACAAAGAGCCGGTCCTTCGCGGCGGTGCAGATCGCGACCACCGCGGGGTGCTTGACCCGCCGCTCGACGGTGATCGCGTAGAACCGCGCGCGAAGCGCTGCGACGCGACCGACGACCTCGACCCGATACTGCTCGCACACGTCCGTTTCGATGACCGAGGGCACAGCGAACACGCCGCGCCCCTCGGCTCCCAGCACTTTGAGCAGCGCGGTGTCGTCGAACTCGGCCACGACCACGGGGCGAATGGACTGAGCGTCGAGCCACGCGTCGATGCTTCTGCGAGCGCCCGTGGCGTCGCTCGCGAGGAGCATCGGCTTGCCCTCGAGGTTCTTGGGAAAGTCCTTGGTGAGCGATCGCGCCAGCGTGCGCGAAGCCAAAAACGACGTGCCGCACTCGCCGAGGCTGTGATTGAAGGCCTTGATTCGATTGGGCGGGCTTACGGGGGCATCGGACAGCACAACGTCGACCGAACCGGCGACGAGGTCTTGCAGGAGGCGCTCGTGCGAGCCTTCGCGCACGGTGACCCGCATGGGTTCGGGCAGCTCGAAGGCGGGTCGAATCAGGTTGGCGACGACGAGCTTGGGCATCGCGTCGGTGACGCCGACGACGAGACGCCGCGGACGACCCGTGGGACGACCACGAACGGTGTCGAGGAGCTCGCGCCCGACCGAGAAGATCTCTTCGGCGTAGAGATAGACGGTGCGCCCGACCTCAGTGAGCGCGAGGCCGCGCCCCTCTCGGGAGAACAGCTTTTCGCCCAATGATTCTTCGAGCAGCCGCACCTGGCCCGAGATGGTCGGCGGGGCGACGCGGAGGAGCTTGCTTGCCTTCGCCACGCCTCCCTCGCGCGCCACGATGTAGAAGTAGAGAAGGTGGTGGTAGTTGAGCCACTCGGACATTCGGACCTCTCGTGCTGCTCGATTATCCCCTTGGAGCGACGTCTCCAAGGAATCGGTCTCGAACCAACCGTCGCGACGCCCGTGACGTGTGTTCAGGGGAGTCGTAACGGTGGTTAGCCCGAATACGCTCGTAGTCCAATTCGGTTTCTTCGAATCGACGCCGTCGAACGCCAGCGACGAATCGCCGCACGCGTGCCGCGGTCGGATCGACGCCCAGCGGCTTCGGTCCCCCGTGCGAAGAACGGCTCAGGTGCTGAAGTTGAAGCGGGTTTCTTTGACCGCGCAGCCGCCCCGCGGCGCAGGAAACCGCAGTCGACGCAGGACGGTCTCGAAGCAGGCCTTGAACGCTCCCGAGCGAACGATGCCGCCCGACGAGATTTCGCCGACCGATCCGTTGGTGTTGATCATGAAGCGCACTGTCGCGCCGCCGCGCAGCGTGGGGTTGGTGCGCAGCTCGCGGTTGTAGCACTCGCGAAAGCCGCCCTGGCTGGCGGCGAGCATGGAGTCGACGCGCGCTGAGTCGATGGTGCCTGGGCACTGATCGACATAGCGGTAGACGTATCGCACCCTCGGCGCGGAGGCGTCCTCGATCGGAACTTGAACGTCTGGCTCGTCCGAGAGGTCGATGTTGGCCGCGACGTTCGGCGTGATCGGCGCTTGCTGGACGCCCGAGTCTTGCGGAGTTGTGCGGATCGGGGGCGGCTGAACCGGGGGCGGCTTCACTGCTTGCCACGCCGCAAAGGAACCACCCACGACAAACAACAACCCGATGACGACGTATTTCGCGTTGCCCGAGTCTTTCTTGACTGGGGGGGGGATCGACGTGCTCACAGGAACGGTTCTGCCTTTCGGTTCAAAAGGGTTGTGTCGCGGGGCAATCATGCCACGGACGGGGTCGATTGCGGGCGTCACTCATCGGTGATCAATCGCTCTCGCTTCGAGGAGAGAGTCCACGCGGACGATCGCGGGACACTGCTCGAAGGAGCGCGGAGTCCGACAGCTTTCCAGCTTCGTCTGGCGACGTCACGTACAACGTCCATGGGGGGGCGACGACGAGCCCTCCGGGCCGACCGACAGTGCACTCGACGAGCACACGATTGGCGGGCTCTTCTGCCCGCGGATGGACGAACAAGATTCGTCGAGGGTGCAAGTCCTTGGACGATAGCGCGTCGATCAGCACCTCGAGGTCGCGCGCGGGAAACACCACGCAGAGCCGGCCTTGTCGCGCGAGGAGCAGCCGCGCGGCGCGCACGAAGGGGCCGAGCGGATCTTCGGCGCGGACGCTCTGCTCGTGATGCGAGTTGCCGCCGGGCGTCGAGGCATCCGCGCGAAAGAACGGCGGGTTGGCGACGACCAGGTCCGCCGCGCCGCGGTGCGACCGAGCGAGCTCGCCGACGTCGCCCACCAGCACGTTGGCGGCGCTCGACAAGCCGTTGTCCTCGAGGTTCTTCTTGAGGATCCGCGCCGTCGCGCTGTCCCTCTCGATCGCCAACAGCTTCGAGGCGCGGCCATGCGCGAGGATCGCGAGCGAGACCATTCCTGCGCCAGCGCCGAGGTCCACCGCGAGCCTTCTCGACGGCGGGACGAAATACGCGAGGAGCAAGCCGTCGATCGCCGCGCGATAGCCCGAGGCGGGCTGCGCAAAGCGAAGCGCGCCTTCAAAGAGCGTTCCTTCAGTAATCGGTGGAAGGGGGCTCGCGTCGGTCACAGAGGGAGATCTCCGTACGGTACCGCATCAATTCGTGCGCGCGCGCCGAAAACCTTCGCAGAAAACTCGCGAAATCGCCCGGTCGTTGATAATCTTTCGGCGACGATCGTCCGAGCACGGGCACGGTCGTCGCAGCGGAGCCTGAGCTATGAATCTGATTCAAACCGAAGAGGCCGCGCGTCGACTGGCGCGCGCGATCGCGAGCGACCTCTCGCTGTACAACGAAGCGAAGATCGTCCAGGGCATCATCGACGACAACCTCTTCGACGTGCTCGCCGAAGAGATCGAGGAGGGCCGCGCCCTCTACAAGAATCGCGTCGCGCCCGAGCTGGTCAACAAGAACTTCTACGGCCGAGCGATCGTCGACATCCTCATCCGCGCCAAGCGGCACATTAAATCAAAAGTGTGGTGAGCGATCGCCGGCGCTCGTTCGTCGTCGAGACCGGCGACGTCGGCGAACGAGCAGACAAATGCGCGGCCGCGCGGCTGGCTGGGGAGGGCGTCACGCGCGGCGCCGTGTTGCGCGCGGCGGAGGCGGGGCAGCTCTGGGTCGCGGGTCGGGTCGTGAAGCCCGCGTATCGCTTGAAGCTCGGTGACGAAGTGTCCCTCGAGCTGCCCGAGCCCGAGCGGTCCGACGCGGTCGCCGAGGACATTCCGATCGACGTGGTGTTCGAGGACGAGTCCGTGCTCGTCGTCCACAAGCCAGCGGGTCTCGTGGTGCACCCTGCGAAGGGTCACGCGAGCGGGACGTTGGTCAACGCCGTGCTATTTCACAACGCGCTCGACGACGACGACGAAGCGCCAGAGCGGCCCGGCATCGTTCATCGCTTGGATCGCGACACCTCGGGCGTCATGGTCGTCGCGAAGACCGCGCGCGCTCGCGAGCACCTGAAAGAGCAGTTTCGGGCGCACACGGTCGAGCGCGTGTACGAGGCGATCGCACTCGGTTCCATCCGCGCGCCGGTGACGTTCGAGACGCTCTACAACCGGCATCCGACGGATCGAAAGCGCTTCTCCTCGCGCGTTCGCGAGGGCAAGCGCGCGTGCACGCACGTCATGCCTGTCGAGGCGCTTGGCGGCGCTGTCACCCGGGTCGAGTGTCGGCTCGAGACGGGCCGCACCCATCAAATTCGCGTTCACCTCTCGGACGCCGGACACGCGTTGCTCGCCGACGCGATGTACGGACGATCACCGAAAGACGCAGCGCTTCGGGCGATCGCAGAGAAGCTCGGGCGACAAGCGTTGCACGCGCGCGTCCTGGCCTTCGTGCACCCAGAGCACGGCAAGATCCTTCGCTTCGAGCGTCCGCCCCCAGAGGATTTCGCGCTGGCGCTCGCCGAGCTCCGCAGCCTCTTCGGCGCTCGCGACCACGGGCGCTGACGATCACGACCTTCGCCCGCGGCCTCTCGCGACGCCCCGTTGGAAGGACTACACGCCACGAGCAATCTCCTGGGAAATTTCCCGAGATTCTTGTGTTGCGTGTAGCCAACGGAAGGCGGAGTCACTCTACATGATCGCGCGCAGGCGCTTTGCGTCCGAGTACATGTCCACGTTGGACAAAACGCACAGCACGGTCTCGGCGCGCGTCTCGCGGAGGCATTGAGCTGCAGCTTCGAGTGAGGGGTCCTCGTAGCGCGACTTGTGCCCCGCGGGGCCAGGCATTCGATAGTACGCGAGCGCGCCGCGCTG
>LNEO01000141.1 GCA_001465015.1 Deltaproteobacteria bacterium Ga0077539
CGAAGCCGCCGCCCCTGCCGTTCCAGGCGGGGGCGGGGCGCGCGGCAGCGCGGGTGGGGGCTTTAGCACTGCGTCCACCGTCGTTCTGCCCACTCGCTGGCGCGCGGCAGCGCGGGTGGGGGCTTTGGCACTGCGCCTACCGTCGTTCTGCTCACTCGCTGGCGCGCGGCAGCGCGGGTGGGGGCCGCCTCGCGGCACTGCGCCCACCGTCGTTCTCCTCGCTGGGGTCGCCGCGCGGCTCGGTGACAAACGTCGTTTCGTCTCGCGATTTGCAACTCCAACTCGCTTGTTATGCCGTGGAGTTTTCGGCGCCTATGCGATCGCGAGCTACCGCGCGTCCGGAGCCTGTTTGTGGCGAGCGAGGACGTAAGCCGTCACAAATCGGCTCCCGACGCGCTCTAGTAGCGGGCCTGCGCAGCGACGCCGAAGCCGAACTGATCGGGCGCCTGAAAGAGGCGCACCTGGCGCGTTCCCGACGTGTCGACCTGGAGCAGCGTGGCGTTTTGGTCGCGCACGTACTGGAGCCAGCCGATGAGGGCGAAGATGGACGAGAGATCCCAGCGGACCGACGCGCGGGCCGAGAGGATCGGGATGGCGCGCTCGCCGGGGGGCAAGATCGAGAAGTTGCCTGCGCGGCGAATCACGAGCGTACGGGCGGACTCGAGCGAGCCTTCGCGCACGACGCTGCCGAAGGTCGCGGGAAACTGGAGTCCGACGATGAGCGAGGGCGTGAGGTTCGCCGACGGAACGCGGTAGTCCACGTTGGCGGCGAAGAAGAACTCGGGGCTGATCTGCGCGTCGGTGGGCAGGGTTTGAAACGGGATGAAGCTCGGGACGTTGCGGAGCAAGAACGTCACGTCGCGATACAGACCGGTGAGTCCCAGGTTGAGGTAGCCGACCTTCAAGCGACCTTGGAGCGCGCCGGCGAGGCCGACTTGAAAATTGGTGCGTCCGGGGGAGTTCACGTCGACCAGGTGCTGGTCGATGACGGCGAGCTCGGCCGAGACGTTCCACGTCACGCGACCGGGCGTGTAGGACTCCGGTCGAAAGAGCTGCATCGGAAAGTCGGGGTGATTGCGGTAGAGCAGCATGTCGATCGAGGTCGACGCGGGCATGCCCTGGTTGACCACCGCGCGCACGCTGCCGCCAAACACGTACGCAGGCAGACCGCGGACGCCGGGGAAGTCGAACTTGCCCTGCTGAAAGAACCCGCCCGACGCGTCGACGCGAAACATCTCGTGCGGCCGGACGCTCAGCCCGCCGAGGCCGGCGAACTGCGTCTCTTGCACGCGCACGACGTCGAGGTCTCCCGACATCACCTGCACTTCGAGCGGGACGACGATCTGCGCCGTCTTGAACCCCGCCCACGCAGAGAAGATCCCGCTGTCGTACGCGAAGCGCACGCCCGGCGCTCCGCCGACGCGCCGCGGAAAGATGTCGTTGCCGCCCCACGACAGGTCCCACAGGTACCCCACGCGGAAGCGATCGGTGTCGAACGGAAAGAACGTCACGCTGAGCCCGTCGTTGGGCCGCGCGAGGTTGGTCTGGTACTGCAGGCGCAGGTACGTTCCCGCGTCGAGCAGGGCCTGGTTGAGGTTGCCCGAGTTGGTCGAGAGCTGACCGATGTCGAAGCGAAGCACCAGCGACGCCTCGGTCATCACGCGCGGGATGAAGCCCGGCGCCCTGGCGTACATCGTCAAGTGCGTGAGGTTCTCGCGGCCCGCGAAGCGCGAGTTGAGCGCGTCGAAGAAGAGCTGATACTGCGAGCGATCGCCGATCGACGGCAGGCCCGAGATGGGCACGCGCTGACCGGTCGCCTGCAGCACGTCGTCGTCGCCGAACGTCCACGTCAAGCGCGTGTCGAGAAAGTCGTGCGACCGCTCTTCGCTGTTGGCCGAGCTCGCCGGCTGCGCCGCTGCGCCCGCCGGAGCGCCCTGCGTCGTCGCGTTGGTCGTCGCTTGCGCCCGCGCGCTCGCGGGGGTCAGCGCCGCGCCGGCGGCGCACAAAAGAGCGATCGCTCTGCTCGTCTGAGTGTGCGCGAATCGCCCTCGGAATCTTCTCTGGTTGACCATGCTGTCGGCGCGCTCGTGTTGAATTCTGGTGCTGTCAGTGATGGGTGAAGTTCCCGCCCGTGGGTAGCTCGTGTGCATGGCTCAGCCGGACTCCTCGACGATCGCGCGAGGCGTCACGCAGGACGCGTTCGGCGCGAGCACCGTGCCGCGGCCCTCGAAGACGAGGTCCACCGTGCAGCGCGGCTCGACGATATAGTTGGGGCCCACCTGCTTGAGCGTTCCGGTGACCGTCGCGCGGACGCCCGGCGCAGGTTGATTGAGTGGGTCGAAATTCGAGATGGCCTCGCGCGGCGCGATGATGAACCGCTGCACGTTGGGCGGCTGGTTCTGCGTGAAATCCACCGCCATTTGGCCGAAGCGAATCCACCCGGTCCACTCGCTGCAGCCCACGGTGCGCTGGCAGGTGTTGGAGCAGAGGGCCTCGAGGGGATCGTCGAAGTTCACCACGCCATCGCCGCGGTCGCCGCGCAGGTCGCAGTTGGAGCGGCCCGGAGCGAAGGTGCACGTGCCCATGGCCATGTCGCAGCTCGCTCGCTCGGGGCCGACGTTGGGCGAGAGCAGGACGTTTTGCAGTCGAACGACGGCGTTTTCGAGCGGCTCGAGGCGGTCGGCCATGCTCGTCATGTCCAGCGCTTCGACCGTGGGCGTGGACGAAGGCATCTCGCCCATCGCGGTCGGACGCAACACGACGGCGTCGGGGATCGGGCACATCCCCGAACGCTCGGTGAACAGCCCCTCGGGCGGGATCGTCCAGGACGGCTGCGCCATTTGCGTGGTGCTCACGAACTCCTGGACCGTCCCCGACAGGCGCGCGAGGCGATCGCAGGGACGCATGCCCTCGGGCAGTCGAAAGTTGAACGAGAACAAGCTGTTGGCGCAGCGTCGCATGCCGCCGCCCGGGGCCGGACAGAACACGCGCGCGGTGTCCGTGACCCAGAAGCCGCTGGTGCTGATGCGCGTGACCACGATCGAGCCTCGCGTGACGTTCACGCGTTCATTGAGCAGCGGGCTCGTCCCTCCCGAGCCCTGAATGTCGTCGATCGTGGGCGTTCCGATGAACATCGGCGCGCTGACGCCTTGCGCATACGATCCGCCGCGCTCGCTGTCGTCGTTGGGCGCAGCGCAGCCGAAATCCGCGGGAAAGTCGATGCGTCCGTCGCGGTCGTTGTCGATGCCGTCGGCGCACGCAGGGGCGCCCGGCTCCGTGCGCAGGTCGTACCCCTGCTCTTCCGCGGAGATGCGCGTCTCGCCGTAGGCCCGCACGAAGCGAACGACGACGCCCTCGGCGACGCCAGCGGTCAAGCGAACGAGGCGACCAGAGACGTTGGGACCCGTGATGGTCGTGAGGACGCCAGGCGTGACCGCGATCTGCGCGGTGCTGTTGAAGGTCGGCACGGGGTTTCCGTCGAGGCCGAGCGCCTCGACCTTCACCGTGAACTCGTGCGACGCGTCGAAGGACAGCGGGCTCTCGGGCAACCCTCGGTTGGTCATGCCCTGAATCGTCACGCGCATCGTGGAGACGCCGTTGTTGGCGCGGTCCTCGGTGCCGATCTCGGGCAAGGGCGTGGTCGAGCAAGATCCCGTGAGCCCGGCGAGCAGCGCCAGCAGCGGCGTCGCTCGCGCACGGAGCGCGCGAGTCATCGGGTGTTCACTGCGGCTCTTCATCGTCGAGACACCATCCGAAGGCGAGAGTCCGAGTCGGCGCCGATCGAGGCGTCGAAGCAGGGAAGGATTCGGCACGTGTTCGCCGCGCGCTCTTGCGTCGCACACAAGCAGCGGGCGCGCGCGTTGGGGTCGTTGGCGGGCGACGTCCCGGGGCAGTTGTTCGCGAGCTGATTGGCGAGCTCGGTCACGCAGCGGCGCACGACGCAGCGGCCCGAGTCCATGGAGGGAGCCGTGGAGGCCACTGAGCACATGGCCATCGCGCGCGGATCGAAGGTGGCCTGCCCCTGCCACGCACACGTGAACTCGGCGCCGAGCATCGCGCAGTCGCCGTCGGTCTGGCAGAGCTGCAGCCCGTCGTCCGCGCGGGGCGGGTTGTTGGGGTTGTTCATGCGGAAGGTGGCTTCTCGATTCGAGTTCCACCCGCAGGCGGGCTGCGCTTGGACGAAGTCGATGACGGCGTCGCGGAGCTCGACGCGCGTGTTGACCTGCGTCGTGTTGCGCTGGAGCACGAAGAAGCCCGAGCCACCAGAAGCAATGAAGTCATTGGCCGCGACGGCGTAGCTGCCGTTGGGGTTGACCGGCTCCATGCATCGCCGCGACAGGGGGTCGCACAGCGATCGATCTTGCGGTGCCGTGCTGCCCGCGACGGGGCTCGGGCAGTCTTCGTCGCGCTCGCATCGCTCGGGGACGCCGGTCGGTTGCCCGTTGATGGTCGTCTGCCGGAGCCCGACGTTGACGGTCTCTGCGCAGGCCACGAGGGGCTGTCCCGCGACGGCGTCGTCGCCGGGCACGCCATCGCGATCGCAGGAGCCGCAGGTGACGACGACGCGCGCGCCTGCGATCTGCGCTTGCGAGTTGCAGCCGCGCGAGGTGGATCGTCGCGCGACGAAGTCGAACATCTCGATCACCTCGCGCCCCGACAGCTGCAGCGTCGCGATCGAGTTGTCGAAGGGAAACACGTTGTAGATCTGGTCGATCGTCACGGGGCCGGGCGGAATCGCGTCGCGGATGCCGAGCGTGTTGGTGATCGAGAAGTCCGTTTGCACGCCGAGGCGTCGCCACATCGCGGTCGTGACGAGGTTGCCCATCGGCGAGTCGCCGCCGCCCACGTTGGTGCGGGAGATGCCGTTGGGGGAATACCCGATGAGCGTGTCGAGGTTGGCCGCGCTGTCGAGCGTGCGCGCGTACGGCTCGAGCATCTGCCGCATCGTGGGCTCTTCGGGGATCGTCGAGTCCACGGGAAACAGCGTGAATCGATGACCGATCACTTCGAAGCGGTGCCGCTGAAACCTCGCGAGCGCCATCGGGTCTGCGAGGATCGCGTTGAAGTTCGCTCGGCCCTCGCCGATGCTGTTGAGGTTGTTGGTCACCGTCAGGTCGAGGCGACCGAGGTACTTCATGAACGCGCCCGAGTGCTGGACGAGCACGCGACGCGACTCGCAGCGGCGCTTTTGATAGCCGGGGGCGACGCGCCAGGTCGTGTAGTTCGCGCCGCGCGCCGGATCGGGCGGGCAGACTCCCCACTGCGAGCAACAGAACGGCGCGGCCGTGTCGTTGCACTGCGAGAGCGTTTCCGGGTTGGTGCGAGTACCCCCGTTGCCGGCGATGAGCTCGGGAACCCAGTGCGTCCCATCGGGGTCTTCGGGGGCGCAGTCGGTCTCTTCTTGCGTGGGATTGGTGACGATGTGCAGGTGTCCGCCCATCATCACGTCGATGCCGGTCGTGTACTGAATCGTCCGGTGGTCGTCTTCGAGGCCGAGGTGCGAGACGCCTACGACGACGTCCGCTCCTTCGTTCATCACCTGGTCGACGTAGAACTGCGCGACTTCTCGCGGGTTGAGCGGCGTGATGCCCGTGCGGTTGGGCTGGTCGAAGACGCTCGAGATGGACGAGAGGTTGCCGAAGCCGATGACGCCGACCTTCAACCCACGGAGGTTGAACATCACGTACGGCTTCACGATGCGGCCGATCTCTGGAGAGCCCGGCGTGGAGGGGTCGTCGAACTGGTAGTTGGCCGCGAGGACCGGAAAGGTCGCCCAGCGGTTGAACTGCCGAAACACGTTGAGCGCGCCGCGGTCGAACTCGTGGTTGCCGATCACGACCGCGTCGACACCGGTGTGGGCGAGGGCGCGAAGCTCCGCTTCTCCGCCGAAGAAGTTGAAGATCGGCGCGCCCTGAAAGCAGTCGCCCGTGTCGACGTGCAACACGCGATCGGCGTGGGCGCGCTCGCGCTGGATGAGCCAGTTGATGCGCGCGGCGCCGCCGAAGGGCCCGCGCTCTTGCTGCAGGCCGAGCCCCACGTCCGTCGCGGGCACCCTGAACTGGTACGGAAAGAGCCGCGAGTGCCAGTCCGCGGTGTGCAAGATCGTCAGGCGGACCTCGCGTTGATCGAGGTTCACGGGCACCCCGGCGGCGGCGCAGCCAGGGCCGACGGCGGCGAGCGCGAGGGTGGCTAGCAGCGCGGCGGTCGATCGCAGACGCGAGAGCGGTTTCGGCAACACGGGACGCCGCACGCTACGCGAAACCGCTCGCACGAAACAAGGCACAATCCCGTGACGTTCTTTCGCCCGCTGCTCCTCGGCTCGCGCGGCGGTTTGGGGGGCTTCACCCGCCCGCGAGGCCCGTCACCAACAACAGGGATTCCTCCGACGGAACGCCCACGCGCAGGGGAAACCCATAGTGCCCGCTGCCGCGATGGACGTAGAGCAGGTCTCTTCCCCGGGACCACAGCCCGTGATCGGGGATCTTGGTGAGCGCCGAGACGAACGTGTGCGCCAGTCCGAGTCGCAATAGACCCACCTGACCGCCGTGGGTGTGCCCGGCGAACACCAGGTCCGCGCTGCCTTCGGTCATGTGCACGAACGCCCCGGGATCGTGAAGCATGGCAACCCGGGCGACGCCTGCCTTCCGGGGAAATCGCGCGCAGACCTCCATGAGGTGCTGCCTTCGATCGCGAAAGCGAAAATCGAAGCCCAGCACTTCGATCGGCCCGAGCCTCGTTTGCGCGGTGGTGAGCTCGTCGACCAGGAGCTGCACCCCGACGCGACGAAGCCCTTCGCGCACGGTCGCGGGGGCCTCGTGGTCGTGGTTTCCCATGCACGCGAAGGTCCTGCCCGCGAGGGGGGCGAGCGGCGCGAGGGCGTCGGCGAGGATGCTCGGGTCCGACTGCGACTCCATCGTGAGAAAATCGCCCGTGAGCAGCACCACGTCGGGGTTGCTCTCGACCGCGCGCGCGCAGAGCGCCCGAAGCCGCTCGACGGACATGAACGGCCCGAGGTGCGGGTCGGTGATCTGCACGACCCTGAGCGCACGATCCTCCGACGGGTTCGCGGGCGCGTTCGCTCGGTCGCTCTCTTTCTTCGAGAACGCCGCGCGCGCAAGCCTGCCGCGGTCTCGCTGATCGACCGCGATCTCGTGGACGTGCCGCGGGGTCCAGAGCGACTCGAAGAGCCCGAACAGCCCGAGCGCGAGCGGCACCGTGAGAACGAGCGAGGGCGCTCCCAGCGCGTGCGCGCCGACAAACGGCAACGCCAAGAGCGTCGTCGCCGACACAAAGTGCGCCGGAACGCTCACCATCGCTCGATACCAAGACGGCTTCCACCGCGGCCGAGCCAGCAAGAAAAAGTGCGTGTACACCGCGGCGTTGGCCACGCCGAACGCGATTTGCAGCGGAGCGCTGGTGAGCGCCGCCGCCACTGCGGTCGCCGCCAACGTGTGCACGCCGACGAACACGCCCGCGAACGTCGCGAACAATCGCCCGCGCCGCACCGCTGCGTGTGCAACTACAGCGGCCGTCGACGCCGCGCCAAATAGAAAGAAGCTCGCCATCGCGCCCTTTGCTCGTCGCCGGACGGCATAGTGCATCACCGCGGTTCGTCCCGTTGAAAAGTGTGAAGCGCCTCCGCTCCTCCATGCGCTACAATTCGCCTCCTGGCCGTGTGATGAGACGCTCGCGGGTTCAACGGACGTGGACTGCCCTGATTTCGCCCTGCCTCGAGCCACACAGAGCGTCGGCGTTCGGCAAGTCACGACCGTTCCAAGCGATGGCTGTGCTCGCGGCCGCTCTGCTCGCGCTCGAGGCGTGCAATCGGCGCAGCAACCCATCCCTTCTGTCGGTGGGCGTAGGCGGATCCGAGGCCTCGAGCGTCGGCGTCATCGCGGTCGAGGACGTCCAACAGTCGCCGACCATGGATGCGATGACTGCGACGGCGATGGCGATGGACGCGGCGAGCGTTTCGAGCGCCGATGACGCGTCTGCTCCAGTGGCCGCCGACGCGAGCGGCGGCGCTCCCTCGCTCAACGCGGCGCGGGCCTGCGCGGGGGACGGCGAGTGCGTGCTCGTGACCGGCGGCTGCATGGGCCCCATGGCCGCGCACCGCGAGGAGGCGGCGGAGATCGACGCGCGAAATCAGCGGATCCTCTCGAACGCCACGTGCGACGGTCGCTTCATCGCGCGCCCTGTGCGCGCGGGCTGCTCGGCGGGGCGGTGCGCGCTCGTTCCGCTCGATCACGTCGAGTGGAGGAGCTGCCAGTCGACGCGGGAGTGCACGCCTGTTCACCGAAATTGTCAGCGCTTCGAGGCGGTCTCGAGGCGGTTCGAGCGCGAGGCACGAGAGGCGATGAACCTGTCTCAGCCGTGCGGCCCGATCGTTGTTCCTCCCGCGCCTCGGATCGAGTGCCGGTTCGGGTGGTGCGTCGCGGGTTGGGCGGGGCGCTAGGCGCAGAGCCTACGGGGAGGGTGTTCTCTTTTGCTGCAGATTGCCCCATAACCCCGCACAGAGCGCAGACCCACTCGATGATCGCCACGTTGCTCAGATGTCTCGGCGCGAGCCTCGCGCTTCATGTGACTGTGCTCGGGACGCTGTATTTCGCGTCCGAAGCGCTCTTTCGAAAGAGCCCGAACCTCGCCGCGATCCTCGTGTCTACGACGGGGTTTCTGTGGTTTCTCGGGCATTCGCTCATGGTCACGAGGCTCGCTGAGCGTCGGCTGGGCGTCGCCCGAAGGGCCACGGCGATCGGCATCACCGTCGGAATCTCGGTGTTCGAGCTCGTCGTCGTCTTCGTCGTGATGGTGATCCGCGCCCTGCTCGCCTGGCAGGCCTGAGCCCCAGCAACGCCACCGAGAACATTTTCGGGAACCTACCTTCCCGCCCGCTGTCGTCACCGTTCACGGACGCAGCGATGACCCAAGAGCCTCGATACGCACTCCACCGTCGCACGGAGCTGGACGCCAGCGATCTCGACGATCCCCGTGGTGAGCTCATCGAGGTCGTCGTGCGCTGGGGCAGTCAGGTCCTTCACGTTCGTCACCTGCGCGACGGCGATCGGTTCGTCGCCAGCACAGACCCAGACGACCGCGGCGCGGACCTCTTCGTCGACGGCTCTGCGCTGTTCGGCGAGGGACGTGCGAGCGCATCGAATTCATGGGTGTGTATTCATCGTGAGCGCGGCGCGTGGCGGTTGTGCCCGGCCCCTGTGACCGAGCAGCCTTCGGCCGAGCTCGGTCACGACGAGGTCGCGTCCCTCGCGCTCGGGGCGCTCGAGCTTCGCGTCCGCCGCGTGTCCGCCGCGCGACCCGCGCTCAAGGGCCACAAGAGAGACCGCGCGATGATGGGCGCGCTGCTCGCGTCGTCCATCGCGGTGAGCGCGCTCGCTGGGGTGACGTGGATCGAGCACCAGTCGTTCAACCCGATGCTCTCCGATGAGGGCACGCACCTGCGCGAACAGTGGATTTCGCACATGGTGGCGCGGACGGTGCGCGCTCAAGACGCGGTCGGCAACGACGCTCGCGGATCGCGCGGCGAGGAGAACCAGCCCGCTCCTGGCGCGGCCAACGAGCGACCCAGCGCCGCGCGGCCCAAGGTGCGACGCGTGCTCGGATCCGCCGAAGGTCGCGTTCAACAACAAACGCTCGCGCGCACCGGCGGTCCGAGCCGCGGGGTCATCGCCGCGCTCGGGGCGTTTCGCGGGTCGCAGTTCGACACGGCGTTCGACGCGCTTCGCGCGCCGACCGACAGCGTGCTCGGGGGCAGCGGCCAGTCGTCCGTGGGCGCGACCGTGGCCGACGCGTTTGGCTACGGCGGCCTCGGAGGCGGAGTGGCCTCGCATGGAGCCAACGAGTTTCTCTTTGCCTGCGGCTGCGGCGGTGGAACGATTGGCGTGCGCGCAATGGAGAACTTCGGGCTGGGCGTCGGTGCATACGGAGAGCGGTTCTCCACGGTGGCGAGCGCCGGACAGGCGCTTCGCGAGCGCGCAACACGAGGGCCGATGGTCCGCACTGCGCGCGGGCCGCGGGTGTGCGGCGCTTCTCGGGGAGAGGTCCCCTCGTGCTCCGAGGGCTCGAGCGATGGGTTCTACCCCGCGGACGCCGTTCGCCGCGTCGTTCAGCGAAACATCGGGCAGATCCAGCACTGCTTCGAGCAAGCGATCTCGCGCGACCCTTCGACGCACGGGCGCGTCGAGGTGCGCTTCGTGATCGGCTCGAACGGCGCGGTGTTGGGCTCGACCGTCGACTCGAACAACACCGGCGACGAGCAGCTCGGCCGCTGCGCGAGCGACGCGTTTCGTCGATGGACGTTCCCCGCTCCTTCGTCGGTCGTGACCGTGAACTATCCGCTCTCGATGCAGTCGATGTGAGCGTGGCGTGTGCCGTTCGGACAGAGATGCGTTCGTTTGGCGCTCGGTGTGGGACACTCGGGGTGATGAGCGACGGGTGGCTTGCGTTCGAGCAGGGATTGCAGCGGTTCTATCGCGGAGGCGCTGGGACGAACAGCGGGGAGAAGGGCCGCTTCCAGTGGGGAAACCACGCGTTCAACTGGGTTGCGCGGGGCGCCTTCGACGACGGGTGGGGATGGCTGAGCGTCCCGTACCCCAGCGCCGCCGGAGTCGGAGGTGGAGGCTATCGCAGCCCGCCGCGTGTCGAGGTCGCTGCGCCTCGGCCGATGGGGCTCTCGCTGCGTCCCGCGAAGGAATCCTCATTTATTTCAGCGACCGACCTCGCCGAGGACCGCCGCGTGGGCGTGCCCGAGTTCGACCGGAACGTGTACATCCAGTCAGGTCCGGATGAGCCCACCGTGCAGGCAGTGCTCGCGGACGCGCGCGTCCAGAGGGCAACGCTGTCACTGTTCTCGCTGGGCTGCGCGGTGCTCGTGATCGACGACAGCGAGGGGCTGATCAAAGCGCGGCTCGAGGCCCGGGAGATGCCTGCCAACGACAACATCGCCGACGCGATCCTCGACGCGCTGGCGACCCTCGTCAGTGGGCTCCCGCAGATCATCCCCGCGTGAGGTGCGAGGCGCTCGCTCGAACAACGGGTCGACGAGCGGCTCGGTTGCAGGTCGCGCCGCGAACGACCCTGGGTAGCACAAGCAGCTCGCCGACGGGCGGTCGCTCGTCGAGCAGCGCGAAGAGACGCCGCGAGCCCTGTCGCGCGGCGATGCTTCGCGCTATCGTCTTTACCGATGGATTCTTCGACGCACTCTTCGCGTGGTGTGCGCTTCGCTCGCGCCCTCGCGCTCATCACAGCGATGTCGACTCGGGTAAACGGCTGCTATCCGCTCGGCTACGAAGGTGACTGTGTCTGCTCCGTCGATGCCAGCGGGGGCGGCGACGCTGCACGGCTCATGTCGCGCTCGGGGCGCTGCTCGCCCTTCGAGGTGGATGCTGGGTGCCGTAACGAAGACCAGCCCGCCGGACCGCTCGCGCCGCCGGAGCTCGAACCAAACGAGCGTAGCGCAGGGCCACTGCTCTCGACGCTGGACGCGTGATTGAAAACAATCCCCAGAAATCAATTTGTGTCTTCTCTCGCTCGTCCCAAGACGCCCTCTTTGCGGACGGTGGCCTGCACGACGACACAACGGGGAGATACAACGGGGACGGTCCTCAATAACTCAAGTATTTGCCGACCGGCCGCGGCGTGGCGCGGCCGAAATTGCCAGACGCGGGGAAGCGGGAGTTTCGTGATCGAGGATTTTCCGCTGGTTTCCCCGGTGCTATCTGCGAGGTCCTCGACGTCGACGTCCGAGCGACCGTTCACGTCGGTCTCGATGCCGTCGAGCGTCCTCAGACGCGGTTGACGCCTCGCGAACGATGCTGCTACGCACTGCTCGATCCGGCGCCGCACGAGAGTCGAGCGCAGCCTTTTGACCGCGGCGCTACGCCGCGGCGGTACATGAGTGGCACTGAAGAAGAAAACTGCTGAAGCAGTTTTTCCGAACCCTTCGGGACGACCTGCGGTTCCTAGTCCCTAAGGGTTCGGATCTGTTGAGCAAGTGGCTTCTCTCGTGCGCGCCGGAGAGCAGCAGCGGGGACGGTCGCTCGGCGCCCGCCGAACACGAGCGCCGCCCGGTGCTACGGTCACTCTCGACCCCCGATGTCCAACGTGTTTCGAGACGAGCGCGATGCTGCCATGGCGCAGGCGGACGCGCTTCGCCGCGAGAATGAAGCGCTGCGCCTGGAGGTCTCAGCCCTCAGCGCCGAGAACGCAAAGTTGCGCGCCGGCCTGCCGGTGCCGCCGCGACCCGCCAGCGGCTTGGGCCCATTGGGCACGATTGTTGTCGGTGGGGTGCTGTTCGCTGCCGGCGGGGTCGGGGTCTTTCTCGGCGCGCGCAGCAAGCCTCCACCCCCGCCGTTGGGAGTGCGGACTCCAGTGCCACCAACGGACCCCATCGCACCCCGCACTCCTGTCTTCGTGGAGCCTCGCCCAGAGCCTCCCCAGAGCCCCGCCGGCCCGCGCGACACACCGACGCGGCAGGATGTGATGGCGACGATGACGAGCTTTCGTGCCGCGGTGTCCGTGTGCGCGGCGGACACGCCAGGCGTCGTCACCGTCGAGGTTGCCTTCGCCAGCAGCGGAAGCGCCTCGCGCGTGACCGTGCGCCCTCCGCACGCTGACACGACCGCGGGCGCGTGCATCGCGCGTGCGCTTCGCGGGGCGAGGGTGCCGCCGTTCACGCGCGACGGGTTCACGGTGGTCTTTCCGTTCTCCGTGCGCTGACCCTCGCCGCCGTTCGCTCAGGCGAGCTGGAGTTCTTCGGTGATCTCGTCGAGTCGCGAGACGGTCTTGCGAGCTCGCTCGTTCCAAGGGGGTCATCGCCTCGGCGCCGGCGGAGGAACCCAACGGGGACGGTCCTCAATAACTCAACTATTTTTTGAGGAACCCAACGGGGACGGTCCTCAATAACTCAACTATTTTTTGACGGGTCCACATGCGCCGGGGACGGTCCCCGAGCGCTCGATCGCGACGTTTTCCCCGGCTCACGCTTTGCGGACCCGCACGCCGCGGCTCGTCCGAAATAGTTGAGTTATTGAGGACCGTCCCCAGTCTCGCCGGAAAACACTTGAGTTATTGAGGACCGTCCCCGCTCATAAGTTGGCCGCTCGCGTCGCGAACGTCGCGCGGCGAAACCGCTGGACCACCTCCACGACGTCGCGGTCGGTCGCGGTGCCATCGTCGATCAACGGCGCGATCGCTCGCGCCGCGGACTCGATGTCTTCGTGAATCTTGATCGGGTACGGCGTCCTCGCGATGATCGTCATCCCGCGAAGGACAGTGCGCATCGTGCTGGCCCAGATGCCCGAGCCCTCGAGCACGATCGAGATGTGTTGCAGCAAGCCTGCGAAGTCCTCGAGCATCTTGCTCGCGTCGCCTCGGATGTTGGCGTCGCCCATCGGCGTTCCGTTGGGGATGAGCGTGAGCACCGCGAGCCCCTGCGGATACTGTTTCTGCACGGCGCGGTAGCAACGGGCGATTTCGCCGATGTGCTCCCGCCGCACAGCGCCTCGCATGTCCGTGATCGTCATGTTCGACCACGAGGCCAACACGACCGACGAGTCGGTGTAGAGCACCTTGGCTTCCCTCGGTCGTATCGCCATCCACCAAGAGGGTATCCGACTCTGGAGCGGCGTCTACCGACGGCCGAACGCAGAACAGCAGAGTCTGCTAGGGGCTTTCCGCGGCGCAGCCCGCATCGCGCGGAGCGTCCCCTCCGTCGATTCTCGTATTGATCTCGATTGGTTCGGGGCTCGACGAGCGCTGGCGCTGCGCGATCGCACAGCTCGCAGCCTGATGATCCGCGGAGAGCAGACGATACCGTCCGGTGACGTCGCTCGCTTACCGCGCGTCGAGCGCGGCGATCGCCGCGCGCACCTCGTCCGAAACGCGAACCTTCGCCGCAGTGCGATAGTCGACGAGCACGGCCACGGAGCTTCCTCGCGCGTGGACGCGGTCGCCGCACGCGATCTCGTACGCCATCGTCAGGCTCGTCTCGCCGATCTTCGTGCACCGCACGCTGATCCGAAGCGTCGCCGGGTAGTGCAAGGGCGCGAGAAAGTCGCACGTCGTGGTGGCGAGGATCGGCCCCGCTGACGAAGGTCCTGCGCTCACCACGCCGATCTTCTCGAAGAGCGCGATGCGCGCAGATTCGAACCACGTGAAGTATCGGGCGTTGTTGACGTGCCCGAGCGCGTCCATGTCGCCCCACTGAACGGGCAGCTCGATCTCGACGTGCGGCTTCGCTTCCATCGACGAGGATCCGAGCACGTTGCTGGGACGGATGCACGAGGACGTCGAGCCCGCGACAAGAGTCCCGCGGGAGGTTGTATTATGGCAGTTGAACTGTCATAATATCTCGATGCTCGATTTTCAAAGCGTGCGCGCGCCGCTCGCAGTGGTTCTCGGTGGTGTTCTCGGGGCGTGCGCGGGGCTGCCCACGGCACGAGAGGCCAACGTGTCGTTCTCGACCGTCGAGTCTCAGTGGCCCGCTAACACCGTGTGCCTGAACAGCGCGACGCCCACCGGAATCGCAAAGGAAGTGCTCATCGGCTCCACGCGCACAGTGGTCATCGCGGGCGGCCCTTCGCCCATCTCCGACGAGGCGTGGGCGAGCTTCTCTCCGGGGCTCGGCAACCAGAAGAACAGCGATCGGCATCTGCTCTTCGCTCGGTCTTGCTATGCGCGGTCTCCGTCGCGTTCGGCGAGCTGTGTGGGCGACGACTGCCGCGAGATCGTCACGCTCGGCGGCTACTCGTGGGTGGCGCTGTCGAAGATCGACGCTGCTGACTGCCTTCCGTCTTCGAGCGCGTGCAGCGGCACCACGCCGCGCCCGGGCGGACTCCTCGTGGTCGTCACCCAGAAGTGTCACGAGCTGATCTTCGAGGGGACGGCGTTCATGCTGCGTGGACCCAACGGAGAGCGCGCGGTGATGCACGCGACACCGGACGGGCGTCCCACGACCGACGTGACGCTTCCGGCGGGATGGACACTCACCATGGAGACGCTCGCGTCCCCGCTCGTCGTGCGTCCGTTTGGCGGCGGCGACCGGTGCTTCTACAACATCATCCGCGATCACCGTCAGCAGAGCTATCACCAGCTCTCGTTCGCAGGGGCGACGTACCCATGAGCACGAGGGTCGCTCTCTGCCTCTTCCGCGGTCTGCTCGGGCTTCTATTGTGCGCGGGGTGCCGATCCGCTGCAGAGAGCCCGCCCGATGCGCAGATGGCTGCCGATGCGCAGATGGCGCCCGACGGCGGTTCGCAGGCGCAGATCCTCGAGGTCTTCTTCGGTCTCGACAACGCGCTGCCGATGATGGCCAACTTCCTCTGTCCGGGCGGAGCAGGAATGGACGGAATGCCCGTCACCTTCTCGCGTCGCATCGGCGTGGACAACCCCGAGGCATCCGCCTTTCGCGTCACGACGCGGTCGGGCCTCGTACGAACGCCTCGCTGCGCGACGCTTCGCCCTGCGCTCGGTCCAAGCAAGCGACACACCGTCCTGCTTATCGGAGACTTCGGAGACGACCCTGCAGATCCTCCGGCGCGAGTCGAGCTGGTCGGGTCCGTTCCGCTGCTCAGCGGCGGTGACGCGAGCGGGTTGTCGAGCGATCGTGTCACGCCGCTCTCGCAGGGACCCGAGCTGCGGATCGCCTATCGCTACGCACCGACAGCGCTCGCGGGGTCATCGTGTCCGACGACGACGCGGCAGATCGTGCAGCTCACGTGGGCGGGAGGCGTCCGCTCGTCGACGGGCGGGGAGCTCGGCGACGAGGCGCGCACGCGGATGCGCGTCACGCTCTCGACAGGAGCCGCGGTCACGCCTGTCGCTCTCGCGGACCTCGGCGACAACGACAACTACACGCAGCTCTGCCTCGACATCGATACGCCGGCAGAGTCCGTCACACTCGAGGCGGGCGTCGCCATCGATCCTCGCGGAGACGCCAATCCCGTGACGTCCATCCGCGTGACAGCCGACCCAGAGAGCGTTCGTTGAAGAGCCGTCGCCCTGGCGCTCGCACGAATTCGACATCGACCCCCGATGGGCGCGCCGAGCGGAGCGCTCGCACGCGCGCAGCGATCGCCCTGGCTGTCTACGAGCTCGTGCGCGCCCGCGGCGAGATGCCCTCGGTCGAAGCCGTGGCCGAGCGCGCGGGCGTCGGCGAACGAACGGTGTTTCGACAGTTCAACGACCTCGAGTCGTTGGCCCGCAGCGTCCACGAGCGATTGTTTCCCGAGGTGATGGCGCTGGCGCGACCGAGCCCTCCCACGGGCGAGCTCGAAGCGGACCTCCGGAGCCTCGTCGCGCGTCGCGCGCGTGTGTTCGAGCACGTCGCGCCGTTTCGACGCGCGTCCCGGGGGCATCGCGAGCGCTCGCCCTTCATGAGCGAGCAAGACGCCTCGATGGCGTCGTTGATGCGCGCGTCAGTCGAGGCCGTCGTGCTGCCCCATCTCGACCACGACGATCGCGATGTCGTCGAGCTGATCGACGTGCTGCTCAGCTTCGAGACGTGGGATCGCCTGAGGACCGTGCAGCGCCTCGACGTGACCCACGCAGAGCGCGCGCTGAAGAAGGGCGCGCTCGCGCTGCTCCGCCGTTCGGCGCGGTAGAACTCGCGTGAAACAGACACAAACCGCAGGGATGATCGGCGGATCGAGCGGCGGTCTAGAAGCTCACCTTGCGCATGATCGCGCGAGGCAGGGCGCGGATCACGGTCATCACCGCGGACCACACGCGCGGCGCGTACACGACGGAGTCGCCTCGGTCCATCGCCGCGATGACCGTGCGCGCGACCTCCTCGGGCTCGCCTGCAAACGGAGGCGCCTTCAGGCCCGCCGTCATCCCCGTGCGAACGAAGCCGGGCTTCACGCAGAGCACGCGAAGTCCCTGCTCGTAGAACTTGTGATCCAGCGCCTCGAGGTACGCGCTGATCCCCGCCTTGCTCGAGCCGTAGATCGCGACGGGCTTTCGTCCGCGCTCGCCCGCGACGCTCGAGAAGACCACGAGCTTGCCGCCGCCTCGCGCGAGGAGCCGCTTTCTCGCGTGCTCGCAGAACACCACAGTGTTGGCGTAGTTGACCGTCACGAGCCTGCGCGCGAGCTCGACGTCCTCTTCGAGCGCGTCTTGCGTGGCGAACATCGCCGCCGTCACGATGACCGCGTCGAAGCCGCCGAGCGCGGCTTCGGCCGCTTCGAGCGCCGGGGCGAAGGTCTCGGGCTTCTCGAGGTCGCATTCGGCGAAGCCCACGGTTGTGTGCGACGGGCTCCGCGCGGCGAGGTCCGCGGCGCTCTTGGCGAGATCGTCTGCGGCGAGCCCGAGCAAGAAGAGCTCTTCGCCGCGCGCGGCGAGCTGGCGTGCGATGGCGCGACCCATTCCTGTGGTGGCGCCGAGGAGAACGGCCTTCATCGAGCGCGAAGGAGTATCACGGCAGCTCAGTCGCCCAACAGCCGCACAGACTGCGCGCTGCGGATGCGTCGGCGGGGGTCGTACTTGTCGCGCAGCGCGACGAAGCGATCGAGCCTGGGTTCCATCCGGCGAAAGTGCGCTGCGGTCGTGAAGCGGTCCTTGGTGAGGTAGATCCTGCCGCCCGTCTCGATCACGAACTCGTTGAGCTGATCGACGATCCGCTGAATATCGGGCGAGACGGCCATGTCCACGGCGATCGACGTGCCCTCGAGGGGAAACGACAGCGTTCCCCTTCCCTCGGGCCCGCAGTCTTTGATCACGCAGAGGGGCGAGGCGCCGCCGAGGCGCGTGAGCAGCTCCATGAACGCGCGAACGGCGGGCGGTCCTGCGTGGCGCGGGATCACGCATTGGTACTGGGTGAATCCGCGCGGGCCGTACACCTTGTTCCACTCGAGCATCGCGTCGAGCGGATAGAAGAAGGTCTCGGGGCCCACGAGTCCCAGCTTCGTTCGCGACAGGTGCCGCCAGTAGTAAGCCGAGTTGAACGCTTGCGCGGTAAACGCGTTGAGCGCCAGGTTGGGCAGCTCGATCGGGACCGTCACGTGCGGAAGCTCGAAGGGAGCGTCGCGCTTCGCTTCGGACTCTGTCGCCCACCGGCCCGCCATCAAGATCCCGCGGCCCATGCGCTTGCCGCGGTTCAGGCAGTCGATCCACCCCATGGTCATCGGAAACTTCGGCGCCGCGGTGTTGAGCGCGGTCACGAACGAGTCGATGTCGTCGACGCGCTCGCTCTCCATCCAGATCCACTGCGATGGAATGCGTCGGAGCTCGAACTCGACCTCGAGGATGTGCCCGAGCAGTCCCATGCCGCCGATCGTTCCGTAGAAGAGATCGGGCATGACCGTGGGCGAGCACTCGACGATCGAGTCGTCCGCGAGGCGGATCTTCATCGAGCGAACGTGTTCGCCGAAGCACCCTTCGCGGTGGTGATTCTTGCCGTGAACGTCGCTCGCGACCATTCCTCCGACGGTGACGAACTTGGTCCCAGGAGTGACCGCGGAGAACAGTCCTCGCGGGATCAAGAGCTTGTTGAGCTCGACCAGCGACGCGCCCGCCTCGACGCGGATCACCATCGCTTCTTCGTCGAGCGACAGCACGCGATTGGCGAGGACAGTGTTGACCACTCGATCGGTCGCCGCGGCGGGCAGCGACGAGTCGCCGTAGGACCGACCGAGCCCGCGCGACAGGTTGGCTCCGCGCGTCACCTTCGCGAGGTCCTCGGAGAACGTCTCGCGTCCGGCAACGCCCAGGCGCCCCCAGCCCATGATCGTGCCCATCGGCCTGCGGTCTTCGTCGCGCGTCGCGTCGCTGGCCTTGGCGCTCTCGGAGGTCACTGCGTTTGTGTGCATCTCGGCGGGCGGGACTCTGGCGAATCCAGCGGCGAATTCAAGGCCCCGCGGGCCCAGCAGTCGAAGTGGGACCGTGAACGGTCAGCGCGCGCGAATCGCAGGGCGCAGCTGAACGGGCCCGAGCACGATCTGTCCCCGCAGCCCCGCGCGCGGTCCGCTCGAAACGCGAAACCCCACGGGGCCGCGGTGCAGCTCCTGCACGAGCACTCGCGCGTCGCCGTGGGTGTCGAGCAGCGCTCCGGCCGACGCGGGATCGAGCTCCCAACGCTCGTCGCCAAACGCGAAGAAGCGCTGTTCGCGCGCAGAAAACGAGGACCACCGACGCTCGCCGCCCGAGGCGTCGCGAAACCGCGGCGAGCCGTTGTAGTCCTCGCCGATCGTGCCGGTCCACCGCGTCCGCGCGCGGTCGGCGAAGCGCACTTCGAAGGTCCAGAACGGATAGGCCGCGTTGGCGTCAGCGAGGTACGCGCGGAGGTCGCTCTCGCGCACCAGGTACTCGGGGCTCGACGCATGAAAACGTGTGACGAGCACGCCTGTCGGATCGACCCGGTCGATCGTCGCCCGCAGCGCGAACGGGCGTGGATAGCCGTTGCTCCACAGGATCTCGGCGCTCTCGCGAAAGCCGCCGAGCCGCGCGGTCGGCGCGGTCAGCCCAGCGCTCGCAGGCAAACCGGTCACCGACACGGGCCCGCGCTCGGGGACGAGCGCGTCGACGACGATGGACGTCCGGGTCACCGCGCCCCGCGCGTCGAGCGCCATCAGCGGTCCGCGAAGACGCACGTCTCCGGGGCGTCCCGCGAGGCGCGCCTCGAGCGAGCGCAACGTCAGTAGGCCAGATGTCACCAGGTGCGCGTTGAAATCATAGAAACCATGCAGCCACAAAGGCGACGACTCCACCGTCGATCCCTGTGGAATTTCTGCGGAGAATCGCCATGCGCGTCGCGCGTCGAGAAACGCGACGACCGTGGTGTTGGGCGCGATCGAGACTGTTCCATCGCCCTGCAGGACGGTGACTGTTCCGCGCAGCGTCCCGCGAAGCGCGCGGGTGACCGACAGGCGCATCGCTCCCTGGTATACGCCGATCACGATGTTGGGCTGAGCCAACACCGTGTCGAGCGAGGACACCATGGGTTCGGCGGTCGCGGGCGCTGCGGCGAGCGCGACGATCGAGGTCGTGATCCACGGGGCAAGTCGTGAGGCGAGCGCGCGATTCATGGACCCAACAATGCTACCAGAGGGGCGAACCTTGGCTTCCAAGGGTCGACCAATCATCGAAGTGAGGAACACGTGAGAGCACATCGATTCATTGCATCGTTCATCGGGCTCGCAGCCTCCCTCGCTGGCGCAGAGGCCTTCGCGCAGGGCGCGTACACCTACGGGCGCGGCTCTGTCTCGCTCATGCAGCACGGGGACCTGGTGACCTTCTCGAACACGACGGGCGTGCTCTTCGGCGGCGGTCCGTCGTCGTTCATCGTGGGCTTGGGCGGGACGCTGCGGATCACGGTCAGGCAGTTCTTGATCCAGCCAGGGATCGCCTTCGGAGCCGTCGGCGGATTCACGGGTTCGAGCGGCGTGGGCTTGGCGATCTCGCCGACGCTCGGGATCGGCGGCGCGATCGCGCTCCTGCCCAACTTTGCGTTGAGCCCGATGCTCCGAACGAGCGTCACGATCATCCCCGTCGGGATGAACACGGTGGTGATCGCGCCGCTCAGCGCTGAGCTCCCGTTCACGATCTTCGTGGGAAACAACGGGATCATCGAGCCGTTCGTCAACGTTGGCGCGCTGTTCGTCTCGAATGGCGGCAGCAGCACCAGCGTGTTCGGCTCGTTCGGGTTCGGCTATCGGCTGGGTGTGCAGTTCTGAACCGCGCTCATCGCTCGACGCCCTTTCGTTCGGCGCGAGCGCGGTCTCTGCGCTCGATCGATAGTTGAATCTGTGTGCGTAGAAATTCTTCGAGCGTCATGCCCTTCACCAAGACTTGCTGCGGGATGAAGCTCGCCTTGGTGAGCCCCGGCAAGGTGTTGGTCTCGAGAAACACCGCGCCGCGGTCGCTCACGATCACGTCGGTGCGCGTGTATCCCTCGCAGCCGAGGGCGTTGTGCGCGAGCAGGGCGAGGGTCTCGGCGGCGTGGACGATCGCCTCGGGTTGCTGGGCGGGGGTGAGCTCGATCGTTCCCTTTCCGAGGTATTTGCCGGCGAAATCGAAGACGTGGCCGGGGTCGAGCCGCACCTCGCTCGCGCACAAGACCCGCGCAGAGCCGTCTTCGCGCTGCGCGACGCCCACCGTGAGCTCGGGGCCAGACACGAACGCCTCGCACAGGTAGGCGACGCCTCGGGTCGCGACCTCGTTGGCGATCGCGCGCGCGTCCTCGAGGGACCGCGCGTGAAAGAGCCCCACGCTCGAGCCGTCGGCGACGGGCTTGACCACCGCGCGGCCGTGCTCGGCGATCACCTCTTCGATCGCAGCGCGAGCGGCGATCACGTCGTCCGGCGGAAGCACGATCGACTCGGCGACGCGCCCGCCCTCGGCGCGGACGATGGACTTGGCGAGCACCTTGTCGAACGCCCTGGCGCTCGCGTCCGAGTCCGAGCCTGTGTACGCCAGGTCGCGCGCCTCGCAGAGGCGTTGGATCGTTCCGTCTTCGCCCGTTCCGCCGTGGAGGCAGAGGACGACGACGCTGTCCGGGTCGCGCTCGCGCAGGTGGTCGAGCGCGACCTCGATCGAGGCGAAGGCCCCCTCCGAGGGCGGCTCGAAATCGGCCTCGAACGGCCGCTCGTGGGCGAGCAGCGCGTCGCGATCGCACACGATCACCCGCCCGTCGGGCGCCCAGAACCACAGCACGGCCTGCGAAAACAGCGTCGCTACGTTCTGCGCCGAAGCCACCGAGACGCGGCGCTCACCGGAGGTGCCGCCGAACAACACGAACAAACGAGCCTCGTTCACGGCGCGAAGATACCCCATCGTCGCAGGGCCGGCTGTGCTGCGCGCGGTCCTGTGATACCCCTCGAAGTCGATGGGCGCGACCGCACACGTGCTCGATGCAACCGGCTACCGCGAATACAGCGACCTGTCGCTGCTCGGTGAGTTCGTGAGCAGACCAGGCACGACGGTCTGGATCGACACCGAGGGGCGCAGCACCGAGGTCGACGCCTGCTTGCAGGACCTGCTCAAGTTGCACCCGCTCGTGGTCGAAGACCTGTTCGGAGACAGCAACACGCCCAAGGTCGAAGACTGGGGAGACTATCTCTACATCGTGATGCACGGGGTCGTGCGCGAGCCCGGCGAGCGCCTCGAGCTCGCGCCGCTCGAGGTCGATCTCGTCATCGGCCCGAACTGGATCTTCACGCACCACACAGGAAAATTGCCGGCGAAAGAGGCGGTCGAGACCGAGCTGCGCCGCAACCCCAAGGCGATGTCCCGCGGGCCGGCGTACGTCGCGCACGCGCTGCTCGACAAGCTCACGGACATGTACATTCCCGTGGCAGAGACGATCGACGAGAGCGTCGACGCGATCGAGAAGACTGTCATCGCCGAGCCGGACCCCGGCCTGCTCGAGACGATCTTGGAGATGAAGCGCGCTGTTCAATGGCTGCGGCGAATGAGCGTCTACCAGCGGGACATCACGCAGCGGTTGTCGCGCGGAGAGTTCGACCTGATCCCCGAGCCGGCCCTGGCTTTCTATCGAGACCTCTACGACCAGTTCGTGCGCGTGACGGACTTGACCGAAGGCAACCGCGAAATGCTCGGCGTCGCCCTGCAAGTGCACTTTACGGTCACCGCCAACCGCACCAACGACGCGATGAAGGCCCTCACGATCATCTCGGCCATCTTGCTGCCGATGACCTTCGTCGCGGGCATCTACGGGATGAATTTCGAGCACATGCCCGAGCTCAAATGGCGCTTCGGGTACTTCTTTGCGCTCACGATGATGGCGGGGATCGCGGTCGCGTTCTATGCGTACTTCAAGAGCAAGAAGTGGATTTGAACCGCGCTCGCTCGCCGCGACGATGACCGAGACCAAGACCAAGACCCAGCCCGTCCCTACGCAGACCGCGTTCGGCGCGACGCAAGAGCGATCGCTCACCCCGTACCGAGAGGCGGGCGTCGGCGCCGCGGACCGTACGCACATCGAAGAGCAGGGCGAGCAGCGCGCGCGGCGCAACCTCGGGCTCGGCAGCCTCGTCGTGGCGCTGGGCTCGCTCGGGGCGATCCCGTTTGCGCTGCAAGAGAGCTTGTTTACCGCAGGGCTCGCAGCGACGATCGGCGCGGGTTTCGCCGCGCTCGCGGCGATGACGCTCAAGGCGTACTCCCGCGAGAAAGACGCCTCGGTGGCTCTCTACGATCGCGAGCTGGTGATCGTGGCGGGACGACGACGCGATGTCGTTTCTTGGGACTCGATCGTCGAGGTTCGGGCGGACTATCGAGCCAGTGAGGACGCGACCCTGAGCGCGCTCGCGGTCACGTCGCTGGTGCTCGTCGATGGCCGTCGCGTCGAGATCCCTCGCGCGGTGAGCGGCGCCGGAGCCCTCGCGCACGAGGTCCTGAAGCGCACCAAGGACCCGCTCTCGACAGCGACCCGCGAGGTCCTCGAACGCAACGAGCTCGTCCCGCTCGGGGCGCTCGCCCTGACGCCTCAGGGAATCTTTGCAGGCAACTACCTCTGGCGCTGGTTTTCGCAGCCCCAGGTGCGGATCGAGGGGCCGTTCTTGCACATTTTTTCGCTGCTCGATCCGACACCTCCGTCCACCGTGCTCATCGAAGACGTCGCCAACCTCCATGTGGTGTTGGATCTCGTCGCCAGGGGGTACGCTCCCGCGCCGCGAGCGCCTTCGCCGCCGGTGGCGGACCCTCTCAACGAGACCGGTTCGCCCCTCGTCGGAGGCGCGGCACCTTCAGATACAGATCCTTCGAAGCCTCAGGACCCCTCAGAAAAAGAACGGTGATTCACGCCATGATTCAAGTTGGAGATCGCGTCCCCGACGCCACGCTGTACGAGACCATCGAGTTCGGCGATGCGTGCCCGCTCAACCCCCAGCCCGTCGCCGTCGGAAAATCCCTCGAGGGCAAGAAGGTCGTCGTGTTCGGCCTGCCGGGCGCATACACCCCGACGTGCTCGGCCAAGCACGTCCCTGGCTATCTCGCGCACCACGACGCGCTCAAGGCCAAGGGCGTCGATGAAATCTGGTGCGTGTCCGTCAACGACGGATTCGTCATGGCCGCGTGGGGCAAGGACGAAAACGCGATCGGCAAGATCCGCTTCCTCGGCGACGGCTCTGCGGATTTCACCAAGAAGCTCGGCATGGAGCTCGACCTCACCGCCGCGGGCATGGGCCTGCGCATGAAGCGCTTCTCGATGCTCGTCGACAACGGCGTCGTGAAGAGCCTCAACCTCGAAGGCCCGGGCAAGTTCGAGGTCTCCAACGCCGAGACCATGCTGACGCAGCTCGGCTGATCCCCCCTGCTCGGCCTTCGGTCGGCGCCCCGCGCTTCGATCCCTGCGCCGGCTGCTACAGCATGTTGCACATGCCAGCGCCGCCGCAGAATCCCCAGAAGCCACCGACCTCGCACTGCACGCCGTTGACCGCCGACGGGGGGCTGTAGCTTGATCCGCCCGGCGGGCAGATCCCTTCTCCCGTCTCTGTTGGGCCGCACACGCGAACGCTCTCCGTCGAGCAGTTGTGCGCGCACGGCTGTCCGATGCCCATGACGCACGTCCCTCCGCAGCAACCGCTACCTGCGACGCACATCGACCCGCAGGCGCCGCAGTTGCTGTTGCTGGTGTTGAGGTTGACGCAGATGCCGCCGCAGTTGGTCGTCCCGGTTGGGCACATGCACACGCCGCTCGTGCACGTGGCGCCGACGGCACACCTGCGGCCGCACATGCCGCAGTTGTTCGTGTCGCTCGAGGTGTTCGCCTCGCATCCATCCGCGGCGCTCATGTTGCAGTTTCGAAAGCTGCCGGAGCAGCTGAAGCCGCAGGTCGTTCCCGTGCAGGTCGTGGTCGCGTTGGCGGCCGGCGGGCAGGCGAGCCCGCAGCTGCCGCAGGCGTTCACGTTGTTCGTCGTCGCGGTCTCGCAGCCGTTCGCGGGCATTCCGTCGCAGTTGCCGAAGCCCGCGTTGCAGTTGAACCCGCACAGCCCGCTGTTGCACGTAGGAGTTGCTCCCGAGACTCCTGGGCACGCGCGGCTACACATTCCACAGTGTGTCAGAGAGGTGTTGGTGTTGGTCTCGCAGCCGTTGGTCGCGTTGCCGTCGCAGTCCGCGAAGCCCGCGAGGCACGTGAAGCCGCAGGCGCCCAGCGAGCACACCGTCGTCGCGTTGGCCCGCGCAGGGCAAGCCGTCCCGCAGCGGCCGCAGTGCGTGGTGCTGGTATTCAAGTCGACTTCGCAGCCGTCGGCGAGCATCCCGTTGCAGTCGCCCCGCGCGGCGCTCGTGCACGTGTACTGACACATACCCGATGCGCACATCGCGGTCTGATTGGGACCTGGCGTGCAGGCCCGGCCGCACATCCCGCAGTTGTTGGTGTTTGTATTCAAGTTGGCGCAGGTCATTCCGCACCGCGTCTCGCCGGCGGCGCAGCCGCTCGAGCACGTGCCGCCCGAGCAGTTCGGCGTGCCGCCCGAGCAGGCGTTGCCGCACATCCCGCAGTGCGTCGCGCTCGACAGGTCTTGTTCGCAGCCGTTCGCCGCGTTGCCATCGCAGTTTCCACGGCCGGCGTTGCAGGTTCCGAGGCGACACATCCCGCCGACGCAGCTCGCCGACGCCTGCGTGAAAGAGCACCGATTGCCGCAGGCCCCGCAGTTGTTCGTGTCCGAGCTCGTGTCGATGCAGGTCCCGCCGCACTCTGCGCCGCTCGAGCATCGGCACGCGCCCGCGGCGCAGCTCTGATCGGCGCGGCACGAGCGGCCGCAGGCGCCGCAGTTGGCGCGATCGGTGCTCGTGTCCACGCAGCGCCCGCCGCACTCGACGCCGGTCACGCACTGACAGCCGCCCGCGACGCAGCGTTGATCGGCGCGGCAGGCTCTGCCGCACATTCCGCAGTGCACGGGGCTGGTCTGGGTGTCGACGCAGGCCATTCCGCACATCGTCTGCGAGCCCGAGCACGCGCTCGAGCACATCCCTGTCATCGCGTTGCAGAGCGGTGTGGCTCCCGAGCACCCGTTGCCGCAGCGACCGCAGTGTTGGGTCGACGAGAGCGAGGCCTCGCACCCGTTGGCTGGATTCATGTCGCAGTCGGCGAAGCCCGCGACGCACGTGTATTGGCACACGCCCGCCATGTTGCAGACCCCGTTGGCGTTGGCGCGAGGCGGGCAACCTCCGGCGCAGGCTGGGGGCGTGTCGGTGGTCGTGTCCGTGGTCGTGTCCGTGGTCGCGTCGCCTGGCGCCGGCGTGTCGGTGGGCGTCGGCGTGTCGATCGAGCCGTCGGTGTTTGCGTCGGTGGGCGCGTCCATCCCCGCGTCTCGCGGCGAGGGAACATCCGGCGCTCGCTCGACGTCGCTGTCGAACGGCGCCACGGGAACCTCGGGCGCGACGCACCTCGCGTCGTCGCCGCACGTCTGTCCGCGGGACTCGCAGAGCGTCGCGAGCGTGCAGCCGACGTTGCCCGACGGACACCCGGTGACGGGCGAAGAGCACGCGACGGGCATATAGAGCCGGGTGACTCCGCGGCGATTGGGGATGAAGTTGAACCGCGCGTTGCGCGTGAGAATCACCGGCGTTCCGTCGGAGAGCGTCGTGCTGAGCTCGATGCGAACCTCTGCCGCACCGTCGCGCATCAGCGATCCCGCGGGAACGACGCTGAAGCTCGACGGCAGCGGGATCACCGACGCGACGCCCTCGCGCGGAAAGACCACCTGCTCGCGCAGCTGCGCCCGCGACGCCGGGTCGAACAGCTTGATGCGAACCTGCGTGATTCTCGGCGCGGGCGAGTCGGTGTCGAGCACGACCACGACGTGCGTCGAGGGCGCGAGGCAGCCGGCGCTCGCGGCGATAAGCGCAGGCAGAAAGCAGGCGATGCGCGCGCGAGTGCGACGACTACACCGATCGAGGAGGCTCTGCATGACCGAAGAGAATACCTCAGGGGCGAAGGGTGCCGTTGCCGAACGTGTCACATGCGGTGATCGTCCCGGCAGTCATTCCGCGGCGAAACCAAGCCACTCGGTCCTGTGAGGACCCGTGCGAGAAGCGCTCTGGGCTGACCCTGCGGCCGGCCATTTGAGCGATTCGATCGTCCCCGATCGCAGCAGCCGCGTTCATTCCCTCTTCGACGTCGCCGGCGCGGAGCAGCCCTCGCTGCGCGGCGGACGCGCCCCACACGCCTGCGATGCAGTCCGCTTGCAGCTCGAGCTTCACGCTGAGGGCGTTTTCGAGCGCGCGATTGGCTCGCTGCGCGCGGCGCACCGCGGGCTCGATCCCGAGCGTGAACTGCAAATGGTGCCCGAACTCGTGGGCGAGCACGTACGCCTGCGCGAAGTCACCCGGCGCGCGAAAGCGCCGCGCGAGGTCCGCGTAGAACGCCAGGTCGATGTACACGAGCTGATCGGCGGGGCAGTAGAACGGCCCCGTCGCTGCCTCGGCCGCGCCGCACGCCGAGCGCGTCTCGTCCGCGAACAGCACGAGCTGCGTTCGTCGAAACTGCGCTTGACCGTTGGTCATCCGAGGGAGGGCCGCGGTCCAGAAGTCTTGGATGTCTGTCGTCGCCTGCCGAACGAGCCTCTCGGCCGCTCGCTCTTCGTTGTTGCGCGGCCCAGGAGAGGGCGCCTGACCGCCACGTTGGGTGCTCGACTGCCCTTGCTGCCGCTCGACCGCAGAGATCACTTCGAGCGGGTTTTTTCGCAGAATAAGCGCGATGAGCCCGACGACCACCAGGCCGCCGAGGCTCAACCCCGCGCGCCTCCCGCCGCCACCACCGCCACCGCCACCGCCGCGCCGATCCTGGATGTCGCCTGCGCGACCTTCGTTGTTGAATTCCATTGTCTTTCGCCGTGACCCCCCAGGGTACAGCACTTTGCCCCGCGCCGACGCGATGAGAGGTATGCTCTCTCGATGGACCGTCGCGCGCTTTCTTCACTGCCGATCCTGATGCTCGTCGCTTGCGGTGAGCCCGAACCCGCGCAGGACGCGGCCACCGACAGCGGACGCACGGACACGGGCGTTGCTGTCGACGATCGCTCGAACGAACCCGAAGACACCGGATCGGAGATCGACGCGCGTAGCGGCGAGGACGCATCGGTCTCCATCGACGCGCCCAACGTCACTCCCACCGACAGCGGAATCATGGACGCGCGCGGGATCGATGTCCGTGTGACCGACGCGCGCGTGACGGACGCGCGCGTGACGGACACGGGCGTCGATGTGCGCGCGGCCGATACCGCGACGACGATGGCTGTTCCTCTGCCGCGCGACGTGATGCCCGGCGCGAGCTGCCGCGCGCTGCTCGATCGTATCGGCGTGCGGTACACGGTCTCGGGCCCGCTCATGGGCGTGGTCGACCCGGTGCGAGTGACGCCGCCGATCAACGGGGTCAACCTTCGGTACGCGTCGTACACGGCATCGGTCAACCCGATGGTGATGGACTGCCGACTCGCGGTGGCGCTCTTTCACCTGACGCGCGAGCTGCGGACGCGCTGGGACGTCACCGACGTCGTCCACCTCGGCGTGTACAACTATCGAACGATCGCGGGCTCGACGATGCTCAGCCAGCACGCATACGCGATGGCGATCGACATCGCCAACCTCCGCACGAGCAACGGCACGACGCACTCGGTGCTCAACGATTTCGTCGCCAACGGAAGGCCGACGTGCCCCCCGCGCGCCACCAACGCCAGGGACAGGCTGCTCAAAGAGGTCGCCTGTTGGATGCACGACTCGCGTGTGTTTCACATCGTGCTGACGCCCAACTTCAACGCCGCCCACCGCGACCACTATCACGTCGACCTCACGGTCGGAGGAAACACGATCGCCCTCGAGCTGCCCGCGATGATGGACCCCGATCCGGGCTCTCCGTTCGCATGGATGATCGACGATCACTGAGCGAGCGTTCGACGCTCGACGCACGACGCAAGAGAGACGGTCACCAGTCGCAGAGCGCGGCGCCCCAGGTGAACCCCGCGCCGAACGCGACCATCATCACCTTCATTCCGCGCTTCAATCGCCCGGTGTGCTCGGCCTCGGCGAGCAGCGTCGGAATGGTGGCCGCCGTGGTGTTGCCGAATCGCTCGATGTTGTGCAGGAGCTTGCTCTCGGGGATGTTCATCGTGTTCGCGACGTACTGATTGATCCGCATGTTCGCCTGGTGAAACGCGAACAGATCCACGTCAGCGAGCTCGACGCCCTTCTCCCAGCACGCCTGCATGATCGACTGGCACATGCGCTCGACGGCGTTCTTGAAGACGACCTTGCCATCCATATGCGGCCAGAGAATCTCGGGCTGAATCACGCCTGGGCCGTCCTTGCCCTGGTCGAGCGGAACGAACGGTCGCTTGGTCATGTCCCAGATCCGCATGCAGAGCGCCTCGGCGTGGCGTCCGTCTGCGCCGAGCCACCAGCCGCGGATCCCGCGGTCTTCGTCGGTCGCGCTGACGATAGCGACTCCGGCGGCGTCGCCGAAGAGGCTCGAGACGGTGCGTCCGCGGGTCGTGAAGTCGAGCGCGGCCGAGTGCGTCTCTGCGCCCACCACGAGCACGTGTTTGCAGCCGCCAGACTGCACCATCGCGGTCGCGGTCGCGAGCCCGTAGAGAAAGCCCGAGCACTGGTTGCGGATGTCCATCGCCGGGACGAACCTGGGCGAGTCGCCGTCGAGCAGCCCGAGTTTTCGCTGCAGAAACACGCCAGATCCCGGAAAGTGCATGTCCGGCGAGAGCGTCGCGAACAAGATCATGTCGAGGTCGCGTGCCTGGAGTCCTGCGCGCTCAAGCGCTTGTTTCGTCGCAGGAACAGCCAGATCCGACGGCGCCATCCCCTCGGGGGCATAGCGCCTCTGCTCGATCCCCGTGCGCTGCACGACCCACTCGTGTGTGGTGTCGATCCCGTACTTGGTGCGCAGATCGTCGTTGGTGACGATTTCGTCGGGCACGTACATGCCCGTCCCGGAGATGTATGCGTTCGGCATGAGGGTGTTGGTTTGTCGGTGTCTACCAGCGGCTCGGGGCATTGTCATCGCGCGTCGGGCCGTTCGCACCCGCGGCGGTGAATGACGCGCTGACGCGTCGCGCTGTCTCGCGAGCGGAGCGTTTGTCATCGTGGTAGACCTCCCGTCCTTCGGTTGATGAAGACGATCCTCCTGATCGAGGACGAGCAGGACATGATCCTGGGTCTGTCCGATGCGCTCGGCTTCGAGGGCTACCGCGCTGTCGCTGCGAGCACTGGCAAGAAGGGCGTCGAGACCTTCAAGAAGGAGCAGCCCGACCTGGTGATTCTGGACCTGATGCTCCCCGACACCAACGGCTACGCGGTGTGCCAGGAGCTGCGAAAGCTCTCACGCACGGTTCCGATTTTGATCTTGTCGGCGCGCTCGCAAGAGACGGACAAGATCCGAGGGCTCGACGCGGGCGCGGACGACTATGTGGCCAAGCCGTTTGCGTTGGGCGAGCTCGTCGCGCGAATCCGAGCGATCCTGAGGCGGGCCGAGCACAGCAAGGCGACGCCCGATACGGCGCGGGTGGGAGAATGCGAGCTACACTTCGCGGGGCACACCCTGACGCGAAGGGGAAAAGAGAGCGCGCTCACGTTCTACGAGGTCGAGACCCTCAAGCTGTTGCTCGAGCGCGTGGGCCAGGTGGTCTCGCGTGACGAGATTTTGGACAAGGTGTGGGGCGTGAGCGCGATCAACGCGCGCGCGGTGGACAACCTGATCGTGAAGCTGCGCAAGAAGATCGAGCAGTCGCCGGACACGCCCAAGCACATCCTCACGGTGCACGGGGTGGGCTACAAACTGGTTCCATGAGCGACGGTGCTGCCGTCGGCGCGACGGGGCGCGTCGCGCGCATCGCGAGGGGCGCGCTGGCGATCGCGCTCTTCTCGGCGGCGCTCTGGTACGGCGCGTTCTGGATGCAGAACTACACGCCGCAGCGTCGTTGGCTGCGCCTCGCGATGCGGAGCGAGGCCTTTCATGTGACAGCGCACCTCGTGCTCTACGGCGCGCTCTACGCCTTGTGTCGCGCGCTCTTCGCCGCGCTCGGGCGAGCGGGCGTCGCGCTCGCGGTGGCCGTCACCCTCGTCGTGGCGTTTGTGCAAGAGACGGTGCAGGTCGTCACGTATCGCGGCCGCTTCGGTGCGGGAGAAGCGTTCGACATCGTCGTGGACTGCGTCGCGATCGCGATCGTCTCGGCGCTCTTGCGCTGGCGCCGCAAGAAGTGACCCTGTCCCCTGCGCCACGCGCCCACTTGAAAAGAGGGGTTTCTCGCACGGGGTGAACAAACCCCGTGTTGGGCGCCGTTCGAAGACTCACGGCGAAAGGTGCGCTTCGCGCGACCACCGTCAGACGGCGCAGCAACGGGCAGCGGGCAGCGGGCAGCGGGCGGCGGGCGACGGGCAGCGGGCGACGGGCAGCGGGCTCACTTGAAAAGAGATGTTGCTTCCACGGGGTTAACAAACCCCGTGCTGGGCGCCGTTCGAAGACTCACGGCGGAAGGTGCGCTTCGCGCGACCACCGTCAGACGGCGCAGCAACGGGCAGCGGGCAACGGGCAACGGGCAGCGGGCAGCGGGCAACGGGCAACGGGCGACGGGCAACGGGCAACGGGCAACGGGCAGCGGGCAGCGGGCTCACTTGAAAAGAGGTGATGCTCGCACGGGGTTAACAAACCCCGTGCTGGGCGCCGTTCGAAGACTCACGGCGGAAGGTGCGCTTCGCGCGACCACCGTCAGCGAC
>LNEO01000142.1 GCA_001465015.1 Deltaproteobacteria bacterium Ga0077539
CTCGCTGCCGCGCCGCCGCTGTCCTCGCTCGCTGCCGCGCCGCCGCTGTCTTCGCTCGCTGCCGCGCCGCCGCTGTCCTCGCTCGCTGCCGCGCCGCCGCTGTCTTCGCTCGCTGCCGCGCCGCCGCTGTCCTCGCTCGCTGCCGCGCCCCGGCTGTCGTCGTATGGGAGTAGCTGCACCCATTGGCTCTTCGCGCGCGAGCAATCATCCCGAGAGGGCGCGGCGGGCGCTTTCTGCGGCGTCCGGGCGCCTTGGCCCGCGACGCCCCGCCGCTCACGGCGCTCATGCGCATGCACTCGTTGCATGCGCGCGCGCTCTTCCCCCGGCCTGTCGGCGAGAAATCCTCCCCCACTTCTGACGCGCTGCTAATTCGCCCGCAGAATCACCCACCCGCGCGCCGGGACGTTCACCGATCCGCCCGTCGCGGGCATGTTGGTCATGAGGTCGGTGTACGCGCCGCTCGGGACGCTCACCATGCGCGGGCTGTCGGCGCGATTGATGGCCACGGTCACCGCGCGGAAGCCCGCGCCGCAGCCGTCCATGCGATAGACCCACGTGTCCTGGCTGCTCGAGAGCGTCGTGCGACGTCCGCGTCCGAGAACCGGGTTCTGCCCGCGAATTCGGCCGAGCAGCGAGACACGCTCGCGAAGCGCGCGCTGGTGTGGGTTGAGCTGCGCGTCGACCCACGGCATCGAGCGGCGATTGTCTGGGTCGCCACCGCCGGCGAGGCCGACCTCGTCGCCGTAATAGACCAACGGGATGCCAGGGTTGGTGAACATCACCGCGAACGAGACGCCCAGCCGCTCGTAGGGCGCGGCGTCGGCGGGCTGGGTGAAGGCAGCGCCGTTCCATCCGTTGCCGGGCGAAGAGCCCTCGCGGCAATTGCCGATCTGGCGCGAGGCGAAGTGAATCGCGCGCGGGATGTCGTGGTTGCCGATCCACGTCGACATGATCGACCCCGGACCGTAGAAGCTGTCGTTGGTCGCCATCCAGTTGGCGAGGTTCTCCATGCGTCCGTCGGGCGTGAAGATCGCCTCGCACGCGCGGGCTTTGAAGGGAAAGTCGAACTGTCCGTCGAGCATCGTCGTCGGGTTGACGAACGATCGGAGCAGCTCGCGGTTGTCGTACGCAAACGTCTCTCCCACCATGTAGAAGCGCCCGCCAGGCGCGGTGGTGACCTCTGCGCTGAGCCGTCGTCGGAGGTCCGTGAGCCACACCAACGGAACGTGCTTGATCGCGTCCAGGCGATATCCGTCGATCGCGAACTCGCGCGCCCACCACACCGCGTCGTTGACGGACCACGCGCGCGCGGCGGCGTTTTCGAAGTCGAACGGCGCGAGGTAGTCGGTGAACGCGCAGCGCGTGCCCCAGTACGCGTCGTCCCAGAGGTTGTCGGGGCCGCACAAGCGAAAGCGCCCTCCCCCGTCGCGCGCGAACCAATCGTTGTGCGCGCGGTAGAGCCCGCTCTCGGTGTCCGCGTGCTTCATCACATAGTCGAAGAGCACCTTGATTCCGTGGCCGTTCGCGGACGCAGCCCCGTGCGCAGCGGTGATCATCGCGCGGAGGTCGGCCTCCGTACCGATGCGCGACTCGACGCGCGGGCGCGGGTTGGGCATGCGCGGGTTGGAGAAATCAATGTTGTCCGGCGACGGCCAATACCCGTGAAACGCTGAGTATCTGCGCGGATCCGCGCCCGGATCGATCGCGGCGCCCGCGGTGTTGCGGTTCTCGAACGGCGCGCTCAGCCACAGCGCAGTGACGCCCAACGCGGCGAGGTACGGCATCTTCATGGTCACGCCCGGCAGGTCACCGCCGACGTATTGGCCGCTCGGGCCCGTTCTGGCGTCGCCTCCCGTCGCGCTCGGAACCGGGTCGGCGCGGCCGTCGGAGTCGAAGAAGCGATCGACCATCGCGAAGTACATGACCGTGTCGCGCCAGTCGAACTCCGCAGGAACGCCACACGCATCAGGGCCGCCGCACACGTCGAGGATCGAGTTGAACGAGCCGAACCCATCGGGCTCACGGTTCATGTTGGCGGGATCCGGGATCCACATGCTCCCGTTGACGATAAACTTGTACGTGTGCCGTCCCCGCGGCAGCGCGCGGCTCACGCGCCACACTCCGTCCATGCCTCGCTCGAGCGGAACCGCCCCGGCCATCGCGGTCGCGGCCCACCCGTTGAACGACCCCGACACCCACACGCTCATCGCCGCAGGGTCGCGGTGCTCGAACGTCACGTTGTTGCAGGCCATCGTTCCGCCGTCGCGTGGCGGCACTCCTCCGTCGGTCGGGCGCGGAGGCGGACACAACCCCTCGGGCGTTCGCGGTTGACCGTCTGGACACGGCAGGAGCGTCGTGTCCGTCCTGGGATCGGCGTCGAGCGCAGCGTCCGCGGCGCCGTCGCGCAGCGAGGAGTCGCCGAAGTAGAAATTCGCGTCGGTCATGCAGCCGCCGACCGATGCAACGGCAAGCGCAAGTCCAACAAGTGATGATCGGTGCGACGTCACGGTTGACCTCCGATCCCCTTCTGGGGAATCCGAGGCGAGATCGTACACCACCCCACGCTGAATCGAAGCCGCGCAAAGCGCGCAGCGGTTCTTGATTAAAGAGTCAATTTTCAAGATCGACTGTTCCCCGCCGGTCCTCTGCTTCGAAGCGAAGGTCTGCCCCACACGCACCGACACACCAGCACCTCACGGCCGACGCGGCCCTCGACCGCAACGCTGGCTGTCGCAACGACGCGCTAAGAGCGAATCGCCTGGAAAATTGCAGCGATTCGGACGATGCGTGTCGCCAACGGACGGCCGAGCGGATCTCGCGCCGGACGCCGCCGAGTCACCTCGTGTTCTTGCGGTATTCGCCGAGATCCACCAGACTGGATTCAGCCGCTGTGTCCGAGGGCCAAGGTGCGAAGATTGCTCCAAACCGTTCTCGGGTGGGCGGGCGGTACGAGCTGTTGTACGAGCTCGCGTCGGGCGGGATGGCGACGGTCTATATCGGTCGCGCGCGCGGCGCGGCTGGGTTCGGTCGGCTGATCGCGATCAAGTGTTGCCACAAGCACCTGCGGGCAGACGAAGACTTCGCGCGGATGTTTATGGACGAAGCGAGGCTCGTCGCGGAGCTGCGTCACCCCAACGTCGTATCCACCTTGGATTTCGGCGAGGACGACGCCCTCTCGCTCTACATCGTGATGGAGTTCGTGGATGGCTTCTCCGTGCAGCAGCTGCTGCGAATGGCGAAGCACAGCGGCGAAGCGATTCCCGCTCCCGTCGCGATGCGCCTCGTGATCGACACGCTGCAGGGACTTCAAGCGGCGCACGAGCACACCGACCCGAAGGGCAATCCGCTGCAAATCGTCCACCGCGACGTGTCCCCGCAGAACATCTTGCTCGGCATCGACGGCGTCGCGCGGATCATGGACTTCGGGGTCGCTCGGGCAGAGTCCCGCCTGTCGCACACGCGCGACGGAAACATCAAAGGCAAGGCCGCGTACATGGCTCCCGAGCAGCACGGGTTGCTCATGGACAATCCGCCGCCGCTCACGCACCGGGCAGACCTCTACTCGATGGGCGTGGTCCTCTGGGAGCTCTTGACCGGCAAGAGGCTCTTTCAACGGGAGAACGACGCGCAGACCCTCGCTGCGTCGATTCGCCACGAGTACACCCCGGCCTCCGAGCTCGTTCCGTCGCTGCCCGCGGCGATCGACGCGCTGATCGCCAAGGCGATCGCGACCAACCCCGATCAACGGTTCGCCGACGGCAACTCGTTCATCGAGGCGCTCGAGGGCTGCGGGATCAGCGTCGCGTCCAGTCGCGACGTGTCCAAGTGGGTGCGCGCCGTCGCCAAAGACCACATCGAGAAGCGTCAGATGGCGCTCCGCGCGCTCGCCGACGATTCGTCCCACGAGGCGGCGGACGAGTTCATCGATCGCGTCCTCACGAGCGCGACCAACGCGCGGCTGCGAGAAGAAATCGAGGAGACCGGCGAGATTCCCGTCAGCGCGATCGGCGAGACGATCGAGCTGCGCGTGTCCGCCGCGCCCGAACAGCCAAGTCCACCGCCGCAATCGCAGACGCGAAAGAAGTTGACCCTGCTCGCCGGCAGCCTCTCGATGCTCCTCGTCGCGGGCACCCTCTACGCGATGACGAGGGACGCGAACCATCCGACGCAAACCATCAACGGTGCTTCGACGGAGCGCGCCGACGCTGGCGTCGCGAGCCACGCGCCGAACGCGGACAACGGAGCCGCGAGCGGCAGCGCGCCGACCGAACCCGACGAGGCCCACGGCGCGACCGACGCTGGCGCGACCGTCAACGGTACAGCGACCCCCTCGCTCAGCGCTGCGACCACCGACGCGGGAGCGCGTTCACACCGCGTTCGACCGCGCGTCTATCGACCAAGATTTTTGTGATGCAGCGACGAGCAGATCGACAAGCGCGAGACTCGATCCACCGCGGTGACCCGTCGCGAGCGTGGCGCAGTCGCGGCGTCGCCAAGCCCGGCGCGCTTCGCTTCGTCCTCGCCGCAGCGCTGCTGCTTTCAGCGCAGGGAGCGTTCGCGCAAGACACCGCGAGCCTAGCGCAGCAGCGGTTCTTGCGGGGGCTCGCGCGGTTCGATGCCCGTGACTTCGCCGCAGCGCTCGAGGAGTTTCGCGGGTCGTATCAGCTCCGCGCGTCGCCAAACTCGCGGCTCTACGTGGCCCGAACGCTGCGAGAGCTCAATCAACTACCGGCAGCGGCGACCGAGTTCGAGACGTGCGTGCAAGAGGCTCGAGAGCACGCTTCGACCGACTCGCGCTACCGCGCCACGCAAGACGCCGCGCAGGCCGAGCTCGACGCGATCAACGCCCGCATCGGCCGCGTTCGAGTGACGGTCGTGAGCGCACCCAGGCAATACAGCGTACGGATCAACAACGGGACGATCCCGACGCCGGCCCTCGCCCTCGCGCTCCCCGTCGCTCCAGGGACCGTCACGATCACCGGTGAGGCTTTGGGCAACGCTCCCGTGACAGCCTCCGTGACGGTCGCTGCGGGCGCGACCGAGGCCGTTCAGCTGGTGTTTGCTGCGGACGCGCAGCAGCGGCAGGACGCTGCGAGCGCCTCGACTGGGGGTGCGACGCCCGGCGCCGACCCGCGAGATAGCGGTTCGATGAGCACTGGCGAGTGGGTGGCGCGAGGCCGCAGCCCGCTGCGCTATCTCATGTTTGCGTCTCTCGGCGTCGGCGTCGCCGCGATGGGCGTCGGCGCGGGCCTCGCGGCGAGCGCGAGCGCTGCACACCAGGGCCTCACGATGCGCTGCGGAACCACGGCGTGCCCCGCGTCGGAGCTGGGCGCGATCGACGGCGGGCGGGCGATGCAGACGGGAGCGAACGTCTCGTTTGCCATTGGCGCGACAGGGCTCGTCGCCGGAGCAGTGCTGCTCATCGTCGGCCCGAGGACCGAGCGGGCGGCGCCGCGCGTTGCTGTGATTCCTGGCGCGCAAGCCGCGTCTGTCACCATGACGGGGGTGTTCTGAGTGACTCGCACCACGCTCGTGATGCTCTTCGTTTCGCTCAGCGGATGCGCGCTGGACTGGGATCGATTCGATCCGCGACTCGCTGACGGCGCGACGTCGAACGACGCGACGCCAGACGTCGTGATCACAGACATCGGCCCCTGCGGAGCGCCAGGCCTCCGGTGCTGCACAGGAAACTCCTGCGAGACCGGCGCGCGCTGCGTGAGCAACGTCTGCATGGCGTGCCCGATGGGCCAGATCGTCTGCTCGGGAGCGTGCGTCGATCCGCAGGTCAGCGACAATCATTGCGGCCGCTGCGGGGTCGAGTGCCGACGCACGCGCAACTGCGTGATGGGCAACTGCCAGTAGCGATCGGCGTCAGTACTCGAAGCCGCTTCCGCCGATGAACTCGCGGGCGATGCTCGTGGGCGGGACGTGATCGGGATAGATCGCGACGAACTGATCCACCAGACGGCGCAGTCGATACGCCGTCGCGAAGGCAGGGTCCTCCCGCGGAACCTCGAGCAGATATCGATCGGCGAACACCTTGAGGACCGCGGGCTCGTACGCGAGAGACGAGTCGAAGACCGCGTCGGCGTTCTGCTTGAACGGGTAGATCCATCGCTGCTCGCCGCGTCGAACGCTGGACCAGCGGTGGATGTTCTCGGACGCCTTGTAGCCTCGGCCGTGGCGATCTCGCACGATTCGACGCAAGAGGCGCAGGTCCGCCGCGGGGACGGTCGAGAGTCGATCGAGGGGCAGCGTCGTCGCGGGGTGGATGAACACACGAAACACGACGTCCGACGGGATGGCGTCCCCGGTGAGCGCCGGGTTGAGCCCGTGAATGCCCTCGAGCAAGAGCACGTCGTGCGCGCCCATTTTCAAGCGCGGTCCCCGGTCTCGCAGGCTCTTGCCCGTCAAGAAATCGTAGCGGGCCGTGGCGACCTCCTCGCCCGCGAGCAGCCGTCGCAAGTGCTCGTGCAACAGCGGCAAGTCGATCGCCTCGACCGATTCGAAGTCGTACGCGCCCGTCTCGGGCTCGCGCGGGCTCTTCTCGCGGTCGACGTAGTAATCGTCGAGCGAGATGGGGACGGGTCGGATCCCGTTGATCTCGAGCTGGACCGAGAGGCGCTTGATGAACGTGGTCTTTCCCGAGCTCGACGGGCCGGCGATCGAGATGACCTTCACGCGGTCTCCTCGAGCGGCGATCCTGTCGGCGATCAGGCCGATCTGCTTTTCGTGAAAGCCCTCGGCGATTCGAACGAGCCTGCTCACCTCGCCGCGGACGCAGAGGTCGTTGAACGCGCCGACGCTCGTGACGCCCATGGACTCGAGCCACGAGGCGTGGTCGTCGGACATCGGGCTCTGAAACCTCGGAGAGTGCGCTTCTCGCTCGATCGCTGCGCGAGAAGCCGCCTCGCCGCCCGGGGCGCTCTTCAACAGCGACGGACCGTACTCGAGCAGAAATCCTTGCGGATGCGGCGAGAGCGAGAGCGACTCGACCGCGCCCGCGTCCTCGAGCGCCGGCCCGATCGCGAGCGCTTGAATATCACCACACGAAACCAAGGTGACCGACGCCGAGCGCGACGCGCTGAGCAGCAGCGAAGCCCCCTCCCAGCGCTGCCGTCGAAACTGCGCGCGGGCCTCTTCGACGGTCCAAATCTCCTCGCGAAACGGGACCTTGTCGGCGATGAGCCGACGCGCCTCGCGCTCGATCGCGCGCCGCAGCTCCTCGCGCTGCGCCTCGGCCAGCGACTCGGGGGCGATCACGACGCGCGCGCCCGTCACGCTCTGCCCCATCTGCAGCGCGACGTCGGGCGCGACACGATGCGCGGCCTCGAGCACGACCAGCGCAGCGGACCTTCGCAGGGCCTCGCGTCCTTCCCACTGCTCGAGCGTGAGAGCGCCGAGCTGCGCGTCGGACAAGAGCGTCGTGGACAGCGAGACGGGGCGAGCGTCCAGGAGCGCGGCGACCACGGGTGTCCCCTCGAGATCGCGCGGCAGAAGCGCGCCGATCGGCGTCCCTGTGCGCACCGTCATCGCCTCGGGGTTATCGAGGACGAACGCGTGGACTTCGGTGCGGCGCGGCGCCGATCGCTGGCCCAGCAGCAGCGCGACGTTGTCCGTCATCGACACGAGCTCGTCGCCGAGGGACGCGACCAGCGCCTGCAAAAAGTGCGTCGCCAACACTGGAAATCGCGCGGCGAGCGTTCGATACCCGCCTCGCGAAAGGCGGGCGAGTCGCATCACGCCCTCGGCCGTGACCGTCGCGGCGCGCCGTCGGACGCCGATGAGGGCGAGCTCACCGAAGTGCTCACCGCGGCGAATGCTCCCGAGGCTCGTGTCCTTGCGGACGATGCGCGCCGTGCCGCTGAGGACGAAGTACATGAAGTCTCCGTCTTCGCCTTCGCTGACAATCTCGTTGTCGGCGTTGACCGCGATCTGATCCAGCAGGGACGCGAAGGTCTCGAGCTCACGGGCCGACAGCGGCGCGAGGAGCGGGTTCTTGCTCAGCGCGAGGAGGTCGTCTTGATCGAACACAGCCCCATCAATACAGCGACTTACGTGCCAGCGATGGTCATTTCGGCGACCCTGAAGGTCGGGCTGGCGATCGAGCTCTTCATGTCCAGGTCGTCGCCGAGCAGGTCGATCGACTTGAGCAGCTTGTCGAAGTTGAGCGAGATCGTGATCTCGCTGACGGGAAAGGCGAGCTCTCCGTCCTCGATCCAATAGCCCGACGCGCCGCGGGAGAAGTCGCCGGTCACCGCGTTGAAGCCGAAGCCCATCATCTGCGTGACGTACAGCCCGCGCCTGGTCTGCTTGATGATGTCGGCCGCCGGCGTCGTGCCGGCCTGGAGCACGAAGTTGCTCGTGCCCGCGCCGGTGCCGGTCATCCCCGCAGCGGAGCCTGTGCTCTTTGCGCCGAGCTTTCGCGCGCCGTAAGTGTCGAGGAGGTACATCTCGAGCTTTCCCGCGCTGACGACCACGTTGCGTCGCGAGGGCAGGCCGTCGCCGTCGAACGGACGCGAGCCCGGTCCTCCCGCGATGAGCGGGTCGTCGACGATCGTCACGAGGGGCGATGCGACCTCGGTTCCGACGCGGTCGATGAGGTAGCTCGAGCGGCGGTAGATCGAGTCGCCGACGACGCAACCGGCGAAGTGCCCGAGCAGCGACCGCGCGACGTCGCGCTCGAATACGACTGGATACGCGCCGGTGGCGACCTTCTTCGCGCCGAGCATCCGCAGCGTCCTTCGCGCCGCTTCGCGGCCGACGTGCTGCTCGTCTTCGAGCTTCGCGAGGTGCCTGTGCGCCGTCCAATAGCCGGACGTGCGCTTCTTGCCGCCTTCGTCGTCGGCCACGGGAGAGACCGAGAGCGAGGCGTACGAGCCTGCGTATCCGCCGCGAAATCCGCCGCTCGTCGCGAGGGCAAACGCCCCCGAAGCGCGGCCGAACCCGGCGCCCTCGCTGTTGGTGATCCGCGCGTCGTACTCGCGCGCTGCTTTCTCTGCGCGGAGGCTTCGCTCGACCGCTTCTCCCGCGCGCACCGCGTCGCAGGCCGGGTCGAAGAGCGCGAGCTCGCCCCAGCTCTTGGCGAGCTCTGCAGAGTCAGGGAGCCCCGAGAACGGGTCTTCTTGCGCGAGGTCGCACAGCTCGAGGGCGTCGCTCACGACGCGCGCGATGCCGTCCTTGGTGAGGTCGCTCGTGCTCGCGGTGGCGATGCGCTTTCCCTTCGCGGCGCGGACCGAGAGAGAGCGCGTACCTGCTTCTTCGACGAGCTCGACCTCGCCCAGACGAACGCGAACCGACAGATCCTGCCCCGAGCGCGCCACGACCTTCGCTTCGGTCGCGCCGCCCTTCTCGAGGCGGGCCAAAACGTCTTCGGCGAGCCCGAGCAGCGCGTCGACTTCTTTTTGTGTGTTTGCCATGACTGGTGTCCCGATCCCTCAGTGTCGCGCTCAGCGCTTGGCCACGTCGGTCCCGCCGACGGTCATTCCCGAAATCTTGATGGTGGGGCAGCCCACGCCGACGGGGACGGACTGCCCGTCCTTTCCGCAGGTCCAGATCCCGTCGGAGATTTGCAGGTCGTTGCCGAGCATCGTCACTTTGCCGAGCGCTTCGGGTCCGTTGCCGATGAGGTTTACGTCCTTGAGCGGCGCGGTGATCTTGCCGTTCTCGATGAGGTACGCCTCGGCGATCGAGAAGACGAAGTCGCCCGAGGCGATGTCGACCTGACCTCCGCCGAACCTTCGCGCGAAGATGCCCTTCTCGACCGACCGCACGATCTCTTCGGGGTCGCTCTGTCCCGCGAGCAGCAGCGTGTTGGTCATCCTCGGCAAAGGAACGCTCCGAAAGCTCTCTCTCCGCCCGTTGCCCGTCGGCTGCACGCCGAAGTGCTTCGCCGAGTGCGCGTCGTGCATGTATCCCAGCAGCACGCCGTTCTCGATCAGCACGCTCTTGTGGGGGATGTTGCCCTCGTCATCGACGTTGACCGCGCCGCGACCGAAGGTGATGTCCGCGTCGTCGACCACGGTGCACAGCTCGCTCGCGACGGACTTTCCGACGCGGCCCGAGTAGTTGCTCACGCCCTTGCGGTTGAAGTCCGCCTCGAGCCCGTGGCCCACGGCCTCGTGCAGAAGAACGCCGCTGTCGCCGGGGGCGAGGACCACTTCCATCTCGCCCGCAGGGGCTTCGCGCGCGTCCAGCATCGCGAGCGCGCTTCGAACGGCCTCTTTCGCGTGCTCTTCGGGGCTCTTTCCAGGGCGCGAGAAGTACTCCATCCCGACGCGACCGCCGCCGCCGGACGAGCCCGCCTGGCGCTTTCCGTTGTGCTCGGCGATGACACGCACACCAAATCGAAGCATCGGCTGCACGTCGCGCACGTACACGCCGGAGCTCGTCGCGATGACGACCTCTCGATACGACTCGGCCACCGAGGCCTCGACGCGGGTGATCTTCGGATCCTCCGCGCGCGCCGCGCGGTCGGCGCGCAGCAGCAGCTCGCGCTTGTCGAGACCCGACACGAGCAGCGACGGCGTCACCACGGGGTAGCGCGAAGGAATGCTCTTCTCCGCCACGTCCTGCGGCGCGACGTCTCCGCCTTGCGCGATCTGCGCGGCGGTCTCCGCGGCGCGCACGAGCGCCTCCCACCCGAGGTCCTCGGTGTAGGCGTACCCAGCGGCCTCGCCCTTTCGAACGCGGACCCCGACGCCCACCGACACCCCGCGCGACGCGCTCTTCACGATGCCCTCTTCGAGCACCATCGAGCCGCCGACGGCGAACTCCGCGTACACGTCCGCCGAATCCCCTCCCTTGCGAAGCGCCACTTCGAGCAGCTTGCGGCATCGCTCTCGATCGAGCTCGAACGCTCCTCCCGGTGCAAACGGCGCCTTCAGTGAAACCGAGCTCGTCATCGTGTGTTCGTCTCCCAGCGTTCGCGCGGGCCTCGCCGGCCGCGGCTCGTGAACCCGATGGGTCTCGTACGCCCGCGAGACGCCGTCAATGGGGAGCTCACACAGACGACCAAATGATCCCATTTGATCCAACCTGAGAACTCCTTGAGATCCCGTCGATCGTCGCCGTCTCGTCCCTGGTCGCCGTCGGGATCGCTGGCCTCCCCACTTGATCGAGACAACCGAGCTTTCGTTCTTGTACAGTCGGCGCCATGCACGATCAGGACAAAGCGATGCTCAAGTCTCTCGTGGCCGTTGCGTGGGCGGACGGCCGCTTCGCCGATGAAGAGCGCGAGATGCTCGACGCGCTGCTCAACGGTTTCGACGCCTCGGAAGCAGAGGCCAACGAGATCCGCGAGTACGCGAACACCCCCCGCGCGATCAGCGACATTCCCCTCACCGAGCTCTCGCTCGATGACCGAAAGCTCCTGCTCAACCACGCGGTGGTGCTGACCTTCATCGACGGCAACCAGTCCGACGAAGAGAAGGCGCTCATCGACGGCCTCACCAAGACGCTCGGCATCTGGGCCGACGAAGCGGACGAGATCGTCACGTCCGCCACCAAGCGCGCCGAGCGCCTGCTCCAGTATCGCTGAGCGCTCACGGTCGTTCGCGGTATCGTCGGCCGTCGTGGCCCGCCTGCGCACCGCTACCCGAACCGCACGCAGCGCACGCGCGCTGTGGATCTCATTGGCAGCGGGCCTCGTCGGCTGCACCGGCGTCGAACCGGTGAGCGTCTCGGATCGTCCGTCCCGCGACGCGACCGGTGACAGCGCGAGCCCCTCGGACGTCTTCTCGAGTGACGCCGGCGATGGCGGGGCATCGTGCGGCGAGGAGTCGCAGCCGTGCTGCGTCGGCTCGGTCTGCAGCGGCGCGCTCGTGTGCGAAGTGACCACGTGCCGCGCGCAGCCCACGTGCGGCGCGGACGCGCAGCCGTGCTGCGTCGGCTCATCGTGTCGTTCGGGCTTCGTGTGCACCGCCGGAACGTGCCGTCCCGCGACCGCCTGCGGGCGCCTCTCGCAAGCGTGCTGCAGCGGCGCGTGCGAGAGCGGGTTGCGGTGCATCTCCGATCGCTGCGAGGCGTGCGGAGCCGTGATGCAAGCGTGCTGCGGCGGAGGCGCGTGCGGAGCGTCGCTCGCGTGCGTCGCCGATCGCTGCCAACCCTGCGGCGGCGCCGGACAGCCGTGCTGCGGCTCGGCGTGCTCGGCGGGGACCGAGTGCACCGCAGGCGTGTGTCGCGGCGTCGATCGGGACATGGACGGCTCGCCGGCGGGCGTCGACTGCGACGACGCAGACCCGCGACGAACGCCGGGGCGTCGCGAGCTGTGCGACGGGGTCGACAACAACTGCAACATGATCGCAGACGACGACAACGCCTGCGGACTGTGGGTGCACACGGCGGCGACCGGCGTCTGGGCGGCCTTCGCGCTCGACGCGATGGCAGAGATGGGCGCCCCTTCACCGAACGCGCCCACGACGGAGATCCGCTTCGCGCTCGACATCGAGTCGCTGTCGATCGCGTACGTGTTTACAGACACAACTTTTCATGTGCTCGACGTGCGGACCCGCCGCTGGACCGCCTCGGGAGCGCGCGACACGCTCATCGCTCAGCTCTCTGGACGAACCACGCTCGGGGCATACACGGTCCCGGCTGGGCACGCAGGAGCCAACGCGAACCTCGAGGGAGGCGCGATCTTGACGACCACGGGAGTGCTCAGCGTCGAGTTCAACATCTCGATGCGGCGCTGGACGTTCTCGATGGAGTCCCCGGTGCCCACGGATTGGATGCCGCCCGCGAACGCGCCCATGTATTCGAGAATCCGCGCAGGCTGGCTCGATCTGAACAACGCCGAGGGGTGGGCGAGCTTCTCGCCGATGTCGCTCTGCACCACGACGGCGACCCGCGTCGGGCCGTACGCCGGGGTCATCGCCGGGAGCAACGTGCATTTCTTCGAAGCGGGGCACTGCAACCGCTTCGGGCCGCCGGTGCCCTTCGCGTCGTTTGCGCCGTTTTCTCGGCCGGGATCGCCGCCGCTCTCGAGGCTCGCGACGACGTTCTTCAACAACGGTCAGCTCGTCGTGCTCGGAACGCGCTGAGCGCTCAGCGGCAGACGCGGTCGCCAGCGCAAGCGCGCGGCGCGGTGCAGAATCCCCCACCACAACAGCGCTCGCCGCTGCCGCCGCAGGAGTCGCAGCGCCCCGCGTTGCACTCGAGCCCTCCTCGGCACGCGGTCCCGCAGCACGCTTGCGAGAGCCCACCGCACGCCTCGCAGCGACCTCCCCGACACTCGAGTCCAGCCTGGCACGCAGCGCCGCAGCAGGGGTCGCCGACGCCTCCACAGCTCGTGCACTGACCGGCGCCGTCGCAGACGCCGCGGCTGCACTGCGTTCCCGCCGAGGCCATGGAGAGCACGCACTCGGTGCGACCGTCGACGCAGCGCGCGACAGGGACCTGGCACTCGCGGGCGACGCAGCGGTCTGGGTCGGGACAGCGCCCGCTCGACGCGTCGGGTCCCGGTCCGATGGGCATGGTCGTCACCGTCGGAACCACGCACGTCCCGTCGTCGCCGCACGTTTGGTCGCGCTCTTCGCAGAGGCGCAACGTCGTGCATCGCTCAGCGGGGACCGTCGTGCAACCGACCGCCGCTGCTGCGCATCGAGCGCGAAGCACGACGCGGACCTGCTGTCCCCTCCCCTGCACAAACGCGATGCGCGCCCTTCGTTGCACGGTCGTCATCGCCCCTGCCGACACCGAGAGCTCGAGCTCGACGCCCTCGCCCGGCGCGTCGCGCGACGGAAGCACGGCAAACGTCCCGAGATCCGCCACCCCGTCCGCGAGACGAACCGCAGGTCGAGCGACGGAGAACGAGTCCCTCTGCGCGCCGCCGATCGACGGCGCCATCACCGATCCCGCGCGGCGCACGCGCGCGGTGAGCTGCAGCGTCGATCCTGGCAGGTCCGTGGACACCGACACCACGACGTACGTCGCCGACGCGCTGCACGATTCGAGCAGCGCGAATGCAGCGAAGCTCGCGATGTGCTCGCGCCGATAGCCGCGCACGACGATCAGACGAATTCGTTGAGCGGCGGCGCCCCGTAGCGGGGTGCCGCGGCGCCGTAGAGCGCGACGACTCCGGCGTCGTCCGGCGTGACCGGGGATGCGTCGGGCGTCGCGCTGCCGCCGTCGTCGGTGCTGACCGGCGAGCCGGCGTCCGAATCGACACCTCCACCCGTGCTCGGGCCCTCTCCGCCAGAGCTGCTCGAGCCGCCCTGCGTCACGGTTCCGCCAGCGCTGCTGTTGCTCCCGCCGCCGCACGCAGTCGCGGTCACAGCGAGTCCAAACGCCACGAGCGCTGCTCGGGTCAAGCGCGCTTGCGGGAGCGCAGGGGCGGGAGCAGCGCTCACCGAAGCGCCGCAGAACGGGCACGCGCTCTCGGAAGCCCGAACGTGCCTGCCGCATTCGCGGCACGGCTGGAGGTGTTTGTGACTCATCGTTTCTCCCAGGGGATTTTGCAGCGTTTGGTGCGGTACGGGCCCGCGAAGACGCCCCGCGCGGCCGACGAAACGGAGTGTAGCGTGCCTCGAACAGGCCCCGAAAGCGACGATGACAACGCTCGCCGAGCCAGAGGCTCGCAGAAGCCTATCTCATCGCCTGTCGATTCGATCTGCTCGTGAAGACCACCGGCCTTCTCGATCGTGGCGCTCGACGATCGAGAAATCTGCTCTTCTCCATGGGCACGTCGGCGTCTTCGGCCCCCGGGGGAGTATTCGACCACGAGGCGCGCGAACAGGGGCTCGCTCGCTGGCGCGATCGTCCCTCTCACCGCTTGGCGCGCGTGCTCTTCGCTGCAGGCTTCTTCGCGGGGCTCTTCGCGTCGGGCCCGCCCAACCCAGCGCCGTCGAGCTCGAACCGCAGCAGGACGACCCGCTCGGTGAAAGCACCCATCGGAGAACTCACACGCAGCGCCGCCGTGCGCCCCGCCACGGCCAGCAAGCCCAGCGTCACCTTCGCACCGAGCTTGGGCGGAGCGCGGACGAGCACGTCTTCCACGAAGGGTTCTCGAAGGGATGCGCGCACCAGCTCGTGCGGTCCGCTCGCAAGCAGCGCGTCTTCGTCGACGAAGGCCACGCCGGTGAGCGCGTTGTGGGTTCCCAGTCCGGTGCCCGCGCCTGTGGCCCACGTCACCATTCCGGGCGCGTGGGGGACGCCCTTCCGCAAAACGTCACGCACGGACGCTAGAGCCCCGTCGAGCGTCTGCTGATCATGGCGCGAGCGCGCCTTTTCGCGACGCGCTTCGAGCGTCTTCAGCAGCGGTCGCAGCCGGTCCGCGGTCCCTCTGTCGAGGCTCGCCTGCGCGGGGAGCGCTGCGCTCGCGCCAGGGAGGCTCCCGAGCGCGACCACCAGGGGTCTGCAGCCCGCTGCGAACCGCGTCGCGCTCGCGGCGACGGTGTCCACTCCCGAGGGCAGCGCGAGGACGGGACTGACTGCGCCCGTGCGAAGGTCCGCGGTGAACACCGCTCCCGGGCTCCACTCGGCGCACACCAGAGAGCTCGGTCCGGCGGGCGACACGTGGCGGCCCTCGAACGGGCGCGGCACATCGTCGAGGCGGCGCCCGTCGCGATCGAGCACGACGATGGGCTCTTTGCCGTTGAACCAGGGCGACACGATCCCGAGTCGGGAGCTGTCGCGCGTCCAGTACACCTCGCCGAACTGCGTCTTCAAGCCCTCGACCTCGCCCAGCTTCCTGCACCCGGGCAGCTCGTACACGAGCACGCGGTACTCGTACGCCCACACAGCCAGGCGCGTGCCGTCGGGCGAGAGCTTCGCGTCGAAGAGACCCTTCGGAAAATGGACCGACTCGACGACCTCGCCGGTCACGACGTCGCGCAGCTCGAGTTCGAGGCTCTGCGCTGCGAGGACGCGCGCGCCGTCGTGCGAAAGCGCGTGGAATCGCTGGCACTCCGAGAGCACGCTCACGGAGGGCGCCACGTCGATGAGGTCCGCCGTCGGTGGGCGCTTATCGGTCATGCGTCGGTGTACCGCGCAATCACGGACGACTGCCAGCGACCCGCTTCGGGCGCTGTCGTGATGCCCGAAGAGCACCTGTGGATTCCCGAAGAGACAACGCCCACAGCCGTTCGTAAACGCGATGCGCCCGCGACGCGTGAGAGACTCGCGCGATGGGTCTCCTTGATTCCATCAAAGCCTGGCTCAGTCCGACTCCCGCCGAAGAGCTCGGCACGCCGATTCAGCGACTGTCCAACGCCCTGTTACTCACGTCGATGAACGACCAGGACGGGTTCGTGCTTTGCGCGAACGAAGCGCAGATGTTCATGTCGTTCTTTCGCGATGGCGTGTTCACCGAGTCGCTGGATCTGTCCGCGAAGCTCGCCCTGGCGACGCAGGCGCGCCTGTTGGAGATGGTCGGCTTCGATGAGCATCGACCGCAGGAAGAACGCCTGTTCCTACACCTGGGCGAAGGGCGAGTTGAACCGTTCGTCGCGTGGATTCGCACGAACGCGATGGGCGAGCGGTTGACGATGGCGCACTACAAAAACGACGCGGGGGAGCGCGTGCTCGATCAGCGGCCTTTCTTCGAGGAGCTGGCGCGTGGCCGACGTGCGTACGTGGCCAAGGACTTCGAGGGCGCACTTCGCTCGACCGCGATCGCGCTCACCCTGACGGATACCGATCGCTACTTGCTGAGTTTCGCGCTCGGCGCGAAGCTCTCGGCGCTCATTGCGCTTGGCGCGGCGCCGTTGAGCGAGGAAGCGTTCGTGCTGCAGTCCATCGAGGCTGCGTTGGGGGCTCGTCACCCGGTCACGCTTCGGGTGAAGGCGGAGCTTGCAGCTGAGCGCCTGAAGTTTGCTCAGCGCGAAGAAGCGCTTCACCTCTGGCGGTCCGTGCGCGAGCCCTTCTGTGTGATCTTCGGCGAAGACGACCCGATCGGCGCAGCGCTCGATGCGCTGCTGTGAGCGCGCTCGTCGTGCGCCGGCATCGTGAGCCACTGCACCGCACGGACCGACCGTAGAGTGACCGGCCAGCATCGCCTTGCAGCTGCGGTGCATCCCGTCGAGCATGCAGCCCTTCAGCGGGCGGCCTTGGGCGCAGAAAGCGCGCGTCGGCGTAGCGGGCTGCGCCCTCGAGCGCAGCTGACAACCGAGTCTGCCAGCGCGCGTTGGCGCTTGTCGTGGCGACTGCACGCGGCGCTCTCCCGCTGACCGCGCGGTATCGCTCTTGCTCCGCGCATCGCTCATGAACCCTGTACGTACCGCTTCTCGGGGATTCGCTGTGACCGTCGCGCTGGCGGGTGCGCTCTGCGCGGGCTGCCCCGCGCCCGCGACGCCTGATGGCGGCGACGCCGCGACGGACGCCACGGTGTCGCCCGACGCGAGCGCGGACGGCGGCGTCGACCCCCGCGACATCGCCCGGCTCACCCGCGCGTGCGCCACGCTGCTCTCGTGCAGCGAAGAGCCCTCCAACTCGCGCGTCGGCTCGTGCGTGGACGTGCTTCGACTGCTCGCCGACACATCACTGTCGTTCGTGAATCCGCAGGTTGTGTCAGGGTATTTGCGGCTCGTTAGCTGCGCGGACACGGCGGCGGACTGCCGCTCGTTTCGGCGGTGCGTCGCGCTCGACCACGGCGCCGCGTGGTGCAGCGCGCACGCGGGCCACCGCTGCGACGGCACCACCGTGGTCGACTGCGCCACGAGCGGAACACCGACCTGGGCCACCGCCGCGTTCGACTGCGCGACGGTCGGACAACAGTGCCGCGAGACCGCCAACGACGCGCTCTGCACGACGGGCGTCGCGTGCACGGCGAACGAAGAGCGCTGCGACGGCGATCGCCTGCTGCGCTGTCGCACGGGATCGTTTCAGAGCTCGACCGAGTGCGGCCAGTGGCCCGGCGGAGGGGCGTGCCTGTCGGTCTCGGTCGACGGCGGCGTGACCACCGCGCGATGCGCGCCGGGCCCCGCCGGTCGACCGTTGTGCACCGGCGCGAGCCCGTACTGCGTGGGCGATCGCCTGCGCGGATGCCTCGAAGTGGGCCTGCCCGAGATCGAGTTCGACTGCGCGGCGTCTGGCGCGCGGTGCGAGCGGCCCGACGGCGGCACCGCGCGGTGCGCGCCGGCTGTGTCCGAGTGCGGCGCGGGCGTTCCGGACCGGTGCGAGGGGGCGACGCTCATGACGTGCGTCGACGGGCGTTGGCGCGCGATTCCGTGCGCTTCGGTGTGGCGCAGCCGGTGCGCGGTGGTCGGGACGACCGCGCGTTGCACGGACTGATTCGATCGCGCGATCCTTCGAAGCTCCTCTTCGCCGTATCGTGTGTTGACCGCGTGAAGTGCGTCCGCGTAGTCCCGCCAGTCGATCCACGCTGTTGCCGGAGGGAGGTTTTCGAGCAGCGCACGCGTGGGGCGGTGCTCTCGAGGATCGCGCTGCGCGCAGCGCGGCACCGCATTGAGCCGCTCGAGCGAGGGCCCCTCACTCGAAGCCCCAAAGCCGCGTGAAGCGAGGGCGCACGAATGAACTCATGCCAGAACGCTCGAAGTGCGATATCCAACGCGAAGTCTGCGCATGATCCATCGCCATCGATCCCTGGCTGTCTTCTCGTCGCTCGCGGCGCTCTTCGCTGCCACGCCGTCGCACGCACAGCAGGTCGCTGCGCCGACCGAGGCGACGCGCTCGGTCGAACAAACGCCTTCACCTGCGGCGCAAGAGCGCGCGCGACGCGTTGATGCGCTGCGCAGCGCGTGTCGCGACGCGCGGAGGCCCGATTGGTTCGGCGTCGCTGCGGTCCCTGTGTTCGCGGTCTCGGGCATCGCGCTCGCGGCGTGGAGCTTCGCGACTCCCCCGACACAGAGAACGAACCTGACGACCTTCGCGGGCGCGCTCGGTCCGGGGCTGGTGCTCGGCGCGATCGGGATTCCGTTCGGGCGCGGATGGGTCGGCGCGATCGACCCGCTTCGCAACGCGTGCTCGACGGTGCTCGATCGAGAGGCGTCGGAGTCCGAGCTGCTCGCGGCGGACGGCTTCATGCGCGCGTACGGACAGCCCGGCTCTCCCGCGCTCGCGATCATCATCGCCAGCGCCACGGCGCTCGTGGGCGGAGGCATCGCGATCGCGTTCGCCATCGACAATCGCGACCTCGTACAAGCCACCGGAGGGATCGCGGCGTTCGTGCTCGCGGGCTGGGGGCTGGTCTCACCGACCCCCAACCTCGTGGCGGCGCGCCGCTACGTGAGCGGCGGCTATGCGCCGCAGCTCGCGCTGGGATTCACGGGCAACGGGCTCTCGCTCGGGGGAGCGTTCTGAGCCGCGACTCTGTCACGGCGTGAGACGAACGCCCACGCCGCCGCCCACGGTCAGTCCGTTGCGCGCGACCGGTCCGAGCTCGTTCGCCCGCGGCCCGCCCGGCAAAAACTCAGCCCACTTGTACGCGTTGACCTGCGGCTGCCGCCCCTCGCGGACGATCTTGATGGCGAAGCGCGCCATCTCTTCGACGCAGATCTTGAAAAAGTGCTCAGTAACGCTCCACCGATCCATGTCCGGCGCGGGGTTGGTGAAGTCGATCGCGTACGGGATCCCGTCCTTGATCGCGAACTCGACGGAGTTCATGTCGTAGCCGAGCGCCGAGCAGATCTTCCACGCGTCGTCGACCACGCGCTGGGCGACCTTCGGGTCGAGGTAGTTCTCTTCGACGAGGTAGCAGCGCTTGCGCGGATCGTAGCGGATCGGGAGGATGAACTCGCGACCGATGCAGATACAGCGGACGTAGTCGTCGAAGTCGATGAACTCCTGCAGCGTCATCGGCAGCGTCCCGGACTTGTCGTAGTCGCGCCAGAGCTCCTGCATGTTGTTGACGCGCGAGACGTTGCGCCAACCGCCGCCGTTGGCCGGCTTCAAGATCGCGGGAAAGCCCACGTACTTCGTGATCGCCTCCCAATCGAGCGGAAACTCGAGGTTGCGAAGCGACCGGTTCTTGTCGATCGACGGGATGTAGTCCTTCTGCGGCAAGAGCACCGTTCGGGGCGTCGCCACGCCGAGCTTGGCGACCAGCGAAAAGCCGAAGAACTTGTCGTCCGCCTGCCACCAAAGGGGGTCGTTGATGCAGTACGTCCCGGCGAGCTGGGCGCACTTCAAGTGCAGTCGATAGTGGTCGACCTCTTGCGAGATCCGGTCGATCAAGACGCGGTACGGCGGGTCGAAGCGCTCCGCTGTCCCGCCGATCTTCGCCAGCTCCGCGCGGATCCCCGGCTCTCGGTTCACTCGCTCGATAAACGCCGGCGGAAACGTGTCCTCCCATCCGACCAATAGACCGATTCGCTCCATGTGCCTCGCTCGCTCTCTCTGCGGTCTGTGACCGCGGTTGCGCCGGCGATGGTAGCGAAACGACTTCCCCCGACGAAACAACGAAAGCGTCCGCGCGTTGCCGTCGCGCCGCACCGTGTGCGACGTTTCGTCCACCGTGGCTACGATCATCGACCGCTGTCCGTTCGGCGAGAGCTCGGTCGACGACGCCATCTCGCTCATCGAGGAGCTCGCCAGCTTGCCTGCCTTCGGCGCGCGCTGGCTTCGAAAGCTCGCCCGCGACGGTTTCGCCGGAGAAATCACGGTCGATGTCTCCAACGTCCTGCAGCTCGAGCTCGCCCGCGGCCCCGTGGGGCTCGCCGTCGCGCCGTCCGAAGAGGACCTTCGGCCCTTGCAATGGTGGGCCGCCCTGGTTCGAGGATCGGTCTTGCGCTTGGACAACCGAGCCGTCCTCGCGATCGAACCCTACCCGGTCACCGAGACGCTCCTCGCGGGCGGACCCGGCATCAACGCGTTCGACGCCCTGCCTGCGCTGGACGCGTACGGCTATCGGCTGCCGTTCGCGGTCGCGGTCGCGCTCTCGGCCGCGGTCGAAGCGCGTCCCGACGCCACGATCGTTCGCGCGACGCGCCTCGTCGGCCGCGGGGGCCAGCTCGACGTGGTCGAACTCGCGATTCCCGTGGCGCGCGATGGTGTTCGGGACAGCCTGCTCGGCCTGGTCAAGAGCGCGGGGGCTCGGGTCGCGATGGCCGTCCCGTTCAGCGAGGGCGGCGGCTGGGGCTACATCGAGGCCTACAACGACGAGTTCTCGAGCGAGAACTACGCGCCGAAGATCACGCTGCCCGACGCGCCGGATCCGTGATTTAATGACCGGAGGTCATCCTGTCTTTCGACTCACGAAATGACGTGTAGCGAGCGTCCGCCTCGACGACGTCTCCCCTCGAGGAGCAGCGCCTCGCGCTCGGGCCACGCGCGCGGAATCCGCTCGAGCAGCCCGCCTTCGAACACGTCGTACAGCCCGAGCTCGTCCATGTGCACATAGCCAATGTGGCACCGGCACGTCGCGCGGGTGCACGGCGCGTCGATCAGCGCGCGCGCGAAGTCCGGGTCGTAGATGTTGCCGATGGGGGAGTCGATGAAGTGGCAGCGACGAGCCGTTCCGTCGCCGTCGACCGTGATCGCGTCGGATCCGGCGCGGCACGCGCGTCCCAGGCTCGAGTACTCCCGGAGGTTCAGCGAAAACAGCGGGTCGATGCCCTCCCACGCCTCGACCTGGCGCTGCGTGTAGTAGCCCTGCTCGCGGCGATACGCGTTGGCCCAGAGGTAGACCGACGGCGACAGCAGGTCGCGAAGGCGCAGCGCAGCTTCGTAGTGCTCGCGCAGCGCGACGACGCCGACGCTGTAGCGGACGCCCCTCGCGTCCAGCCCCTTGCACCGCGCGACGAACCGCTCGATCGAGACCTCGCCGGGATGAAACGTGCACCACAGCGCGACGCGCGAGAGGTCGCAGCGATCGAGCCACGCTTGCGGCCACGACAGATTCGTCTGCGCGCACACACGCTCGATGGACGCGGCGCGAGAGAGCGCGACGAACGCCTCGCGATACCAGCGACGAATCAGCGCCTCGCCCCACGGCGTGAAGAACACCTGGGTCGGGTCGCCGCGATCGACGGCCCAAGCGACGAAGCGCTCGAGCGCGGCCCGATCGACGGCGAGCTCGGCCTTGCTCTCTTTGCGCTTGGCGAACGGGCAGTACTCGCACCCGTAGTTGCAGGACGAGAGCGGGCCTCGATAGAGAACGGTGCGCGGCGCGGTGCGGGGCTTCATCGCAGGCTGAAGGCCTCCATTCGATCCGTCATCGCGTCGGAGAAGAGCGCGGGTCCCACCGCGTCGGCGCGCTCGAGACCGCGTTCGCTCAACACCAGCGTCCCGTCCGGGCGCTGCTCGACCAGCGCAGCGGCGCGCAGCGAAGAGAGCTCGGGAAGCGCCAGGGACGCCTCTCGAGACGCGAGCCCCTCGTCGCTGAGCAACGACAATATGGCCCTGCGACGGAGCTGCTCATCGGGCGAGAGGGCGACGCCGTAGCGGGCCGTCGCGAACTCGCGCTCGTCGCGTCGCACGTACGCCTCGAGGATCTCTCGCACCGATGTCGCGCCGACGGCCCACTCTTCCGAATAGTGCAGCGCGCTCGTGTACGACCGTGCGCCGCAGCCGAGCCCGACCATCCCATCGGACTGGCAGGCGTACGGCGGAGCTGCGGGCGCAGGAGCGTCCGCGCGACGAAACATCCGCATCGAGCTCTGCTGGTAGCCATTCGAGCAAAGAAAATCGCGGCCGATTCGGTAGAGCGAGAGGCGATGGTCGTCCCAGTGACGCGCTCCCTTGGCGAGCCCCGTCAGCGGCCTGACGTACAGCGGGTAGAGGTAGAGCTCTTCTGGCGCGTAGCGCAGGGCGAGGGAGAGACTCTCGAGCCAGCGATCGGCGGTCTGCGTCGCGGCACCATAAATCAAGTCTACGTTGAGCGTCGCGAACGACCGCGCTCGAATGCGCTCGAGCGCCGCCTCGACCGTCGCGCGCTTCTGCGGCCGACCCATGGCCTTTGTGTCCTCTTCGAAGAACGACTGAACGCCGATCGACACGCGATCGACGCCGTGGGCTTGGAGAACAGCGAGGCGCTCGTCCGTCGCGGTCTCGGGCGAGGTCTCGACGCTGACCGGCACCTGCTGCGGGCGCGCGCCCATCGTTCGCTCGATCACGGCGAAGAGCGCCTCGAGCTGCGGCGGGTCCAGCCACGTGGGCGTTCCTCCGCCGATGGCGAGGCGCGCGAAGGAGACGTCGCCGAGGGCGGCTCGCACGACGCGAGCCTGCGTCGCGAGCGCGGTGAGGTATCGCTCCTCGAGCGAGCCCTCGGGCCGCACGGTCGTGAACAAGTTGCAAAACCCGCAGCGCATCTCGCAGAACGGGACGTGCACATAGAGAAAGAGCGCGTCTCTTCGGAGCGCGCCCGACTCGAATTCCTGTGTCCACAGCGCGTCGAGCGCGCGAGGCGGCTCGAGGGCGCGGTACGCGGTCTTGTGGGGGTAGCCGTAGACGTATTGAGCGTACGGCGTGCCCTCGATCGCGCGACGCAGCCGGGGAGATAGCGTCGCGTCCGTCGTCGATGGGCTGTCGTGGTCGATCGTCACTCGCCGACCTGCGTGTAGCGCGCTCCCTCTTCTTCGGTTCGAAGGTCCTTGGCGAGCATCTTGGGGCCCGCCTTCATGATCTTCTTTACGACCGCGGAGGACATGTAGTGATGCGACAGGTCGACGGACTCGAGCTTCGCGAAGAGCGGCGACGCGAGCAGGACGTTCGCGCCCGCATCGCCGAGGGTGCCCATCGACAAGTCGAGCGAGCGAAGCTGCTTGAGGATCGGCGCGTCGGCGATCGCGCTGGCGATCTCGTCGGTGTACTCGCAGTTGCGCAACCCGAGGTGCTTCAGCTTGGGAAAGAGCCGCCCCGACAAGAGCGGCATCAAGTCGTCGATGCGATGGTCCGCGCCGTAGTCGTCTCGACCGAGCCAGAGCTCGAGCGACTCGAGGCTCGCGAAGCTCGACGAGAGCACGCCTTCCGCTCTCGATGGTCAGCGACTTCAGCGCGCTGTGCGGCGCGCACTTGAAGGTGAACTTCGCCGTGCCTCGCACGCGCAAGCACTCGAGGTCTGGGTAGGCGTCGAGGATCTTGCCGGGATTGCCGACGTTGATCCACGAGATCTCTTGCTCCTCGCAGGTGATGTCCCCGAGAAACACGGCCCGCAGCGACGTGAACGTCTTCTTGCTGGCGGCGCTGGTGAGCTCTTTGAGGACGTCGCGAGCGTCGGCGTCCCACGCCGTGGCGTAGGGACCCACCACGATGGCGGGGAGCTTCGACGCGAGCTTGTCCGCGCGCAGCGACGCGAAGGTCTCTTTCGCGTCCAGGTATTCTGAAGAGCGATACTCACCGGTGTGCGTCCGGGGAACGCCGGCTTTGGGCAGCGGTCGATTCGGAACGTAGTCGAAGACCTTGAGCCCGAAGAAGAGCTTCTCGTGTTCAGAAATTGCCATGGAGGAGCCTCGCTGCCCGCGAGGCTACCTCGAAACGCGCGCTATCGATCGCCGGACGAAAGGACGAACTGCCCGTACGGGACCGTCCAGACCACGTCGTGCGCGAGGCGGTGGCCGCGATAGCCGTCCTCGCCGAACGCCGTTCCGTGGTCGGAGCAGAGGATCGCGAGGGTCGGCCGCGCGCGCGCTTCGAAGAAGCGAAAGAGGGCCTCCAATGATCGATCGACGTACGCGAGCGCCGCCGCGTGCGTCTCGAGCGAGTCCTCGGCGGCACCCTCGACGTACACGCGGCTCGGCTGGTGGATGGCGCTCACATTGACGAACAAAAACACAGGATGACCGTCGGTCAGCGCGCTGACTCGCTCGATCGCGACGGCCACCTGATGCTCGGTCGATCGCGGGTCGGTCACGCCCAACGACTCGTCCCAATGCGACTCTCGAAAGAGCGACGGCAGCACAGACCCGAGCGCGTTGCGCTTGTTGAAGAAGCCGACGCCGCCGACGCAGATGGTGTGGTAGCCGAGCGCCGCGAAGCCTGTGACGATGTCCGCGCTGTCCAGCACGAGCGTCTCGTCGGTGCTCGTCTCGGAGCCAGCGAAGCGCGCGGCGAACAGCCGCTCGTGGCGCCCAGGCTTCGCGGGGGTCGGCAAGAAACCCGCGAAGAACGCGTGGTGCGCGGCGTACGTAAACGAGCCTGGGGTGTGGCGCTTCTCCCAGGCGCCGTCGGTCAAGCGTCGCGCGATGTTCGGCGTTCGCCCCGCGTCGAGCTCGCGTACGGCGACGTCGTACCGCAGCGTGTCGAGCGTGACGAACAGAACATCGTGCGACGGGACCATTCGTCGTGCGGACAACATCCCCTCGAAGTGTTGTCCCCAATCCCCCCCCGAGCGCAACGGTCAGCTCACTCGGGGCAAGCCGAGACCTGCGGGGCGTTGCGGGCGCGCATCATGTTGCGATACGAGCGGACGTTCGCGCGGCAGGCGATGTCGTTGATGTTCGCGAGCGCGTAGCAGGCCTGGGGCATGTTGGCGTTGAGCGAAGCCTGGTAGGCCAGGCAGCAGAGCATCGCCTTGCGGCACGTCTCGCTGCGCGGCGTGGGCGCGCCCGCAGGCATCACGCCCGGAACGATCCCGCCACCGGTGGGCGGCGTCGGAACCGCGGCCTGCGCTGCCTGCGCTGCCTGCGCTGCTTGCGCTGCGGCTGCGGCTTGCTGCGCCGCTGCGGCCGCGGAGGGATCGACCTGCGCCGTCGAAGAGCCCGACGAAGAGTCGCTCGAGTCTCCGCCGCCCGTGAGCGCGCCGATGACAGACATCACCACGCCGAGAAACATCCCCGCGCCGCCAGCGATGAGGCCGATCTTCGCGTTGCGCTGCGCGGCGCCGAGGAGCGCTTCGCGGCTCTTGGACGCGAGCATGAGCTTGCCCGAGAGCATTCCCTTCGGCTCGCCGATGGCGAGGCCCATCGGTCCCTGCGCGAGCTGACCCATCACGTACATGACCGGCGCGGGCTCGACGATGCGCTCGGTGCCGATGAACGCCTTCACGGGTCCCTCCGTCGAGAGCAGCGGCGTGTTGAACACCGCTTGCCCGAACTGGAGCTGACCAGGGATCATCATGCCGATGTCCATGCGGTGCCGAAACGACTGCGTCAGCGTCGCGTCGGGCATCTTCTGCGCGTCGACGAACACGCCGCCCTGGCCGTCGCTCACCTGGAAGATCGAGCCCTTGAACTCCTTCATGGAGGTCTCGGACTTGGTGCGCGTCTGCGTGCCCTGGTCGGTCTGCTCGTAGTACTCGAACTCCTGCACGATCTCGATCTCGTACGCGATGCAGGGCTTGCCGCTCATGGGCGCGATGAGCGGCGTGTTGGACAGAACCGTCTGCCCTTCGGTCGACACGATTCCCTTCGCGTCGGCTGCGGACGGTCCCATCTGCATGATGCGCGATGGGGGATGAAACGGAACCGATCCGAGTTTGCCGCTCTTGCGCTTTTGCAGGAGACCGAACACGAGACCCGCCACACCGACGAGCCCCAACAAAATTCCGATTCCGAGTAGCATCGACCTCGTTCTCTCTTTCGAAGCATCGGCGACGATCGACGTCCGAGCGCCGCCACAACGATCCTTCGAGACGATGCGTACTCCCGATCAACCGTCGAGCGCCAGAACTCGGCGGACAGGGTATGTCACACCAGTCCGCGCAGCGTCGCCGTGTACGTGTCGTCGCCTCCGTCCACGACCGCGGGCAGAAGATCGCCGAACGCGTTGACCTCGATGACCCTCGCCTCGCGCAGATCGGGAGACAGAAGCACGTCGACTCCCAACGAGCGACAGCCAGAGAAAACGCTGGCCGCCGACGCGCAGAGGCTTCGCACTGCCCTCCAGCGATCGACGCCGAGTCGCCCGACGACGCGCTCGAGCTCACCGCGTCGATTGCCGAGGTGAAGGTTGGTCATCGGCGATCGTCCGACGCGAACGACGGCGTGCCTCGCCTCCCCGGCGATCGTGACCACGCGGAGGTCGAAATTGTCTCCGTCGTACGTCGCTTTGGCGACCCACGTCTCGACCACGGCTCCCTCGCGCAAGAGCGCGCCGAGCACCGCGCGGACGTCGCGCTCATCGGTGTAGCGACGCACCCTCAGCGAGTTGTAGAGCCGCGTGCTCTCGCCCACACGAACGAGCTCCGCCGACGTCGTCGCTGACGCGCCTCTCGCGGTGCGGCGAAGCGCGACCACCCCCGACGCGCTCGATCCGTGCCAGAGCTTGACGAACACCCGTTGCTCGTCGCGCTCGCGCATGAGCGCGAAGAGCGCGTCGACGCTGGAGGGACAGCCGAGCAATGGAGTTCGGGCGACGGAGTCTTCGGCCAGGCGCGCGTGCGTCGCGCGCTTGTCGAACAGGATCGCGATGTCCTCGGGCGCGCTCGTCGTTCGCACCGCCCTCGCCGCGCGAACACTCTCGTCGACGCGCTGTAGCGCCGCGCGAAAGCCGCGGTACCACTGCCGCGGGAGCGTGATTCGCCCGCGGTCGAACCGCAGCGCGTCGACCTCTTCGACCGCAGCGAACGACGGCGCGATGTCTGTGTCCCGCTCGGGTTGTTCGGCGCCGAGTCGCAAGAGCGCTCGCTCGCACTCCCAGTCCTCGCCAGGAGAATCCACGCGGAGAAAACATGGACGTGCGTCGCCGTCGGAGCTGGCGCGTTCGAGCGCACGATCGAGCTGCGTGGGATCTTGAAGAAAGGCGCGCCAGTCGACGACGATCGGCGGGTCCCAACGCAGGGTCGCGCACGCCTCGCGGACAAACGCGCACCGTCGGTTGGCTTCGACCGCGAGGAGCACGAGCTTCGGGGACGAAGCGCTGAGCTTCACTCCGAGGCACGCCCGGCGAAGCTCGGGTCCCGTTGGCGCACGACCATGTTCCGCTGCTTTCTTCCTGCGGTTCAGTACCAGGCAGTCATGCCGATGGTGAGTGTGTTTTGCGTCGCGCGTCGACCGATGAGCCTCGGATCGACGCCGGGACGCGAGAGGTTGTTGTCGTCGTAGTAGATCGGCGCGTCTGCGTTGTCGTGGCGGTACTCCGCGCGGATCGACACGTTGTCGAAGGGCCGCAAGTCCAGCGTCGCCGTCGCGCTCGTGACGCGCGTCGCGGCCACTCGATCGGACGAGAAGAAGATCACCTGCGGGCGCCTCGACACGTCGACCATCCCGGACGGTCCGACCGGCTCGTCGGAGATCGACTCGATCAGAAAGTCACCGCGGAGCGCGAGGTACGCCCAGCGCAGCGGTCGAACACGCGCGTACGCCGCTCCCGCAGCCCACCATTGCAGACCGCGCCAATCGCTGCGGCCCATCGCCTCGCCCGCGTACACCGGCTCGAAGCCCCCGTTTGCGTGAACCATGAACGAGAGCCACGACGTCGCGTTCACCTGCGCCCACGAATCGAACAAGTGTCGCCAGCCGCGCCCGTTGGTCTCGCCGAACGGACGCTCGACGCCGCCGAAGTACAGCGCGCTGAATGTCAGTCGGTCGCCGAGCGCATACGTGAACTGCGCGGCGATGCTCTTGTCGTCGTTGTTGTCGACGACCGAGTTCCATCCGTTGAAGCCGGCGACTGAGACGTTCATGCCGGGCAAGGGCGAGTACGTCGCGCGAAACCCCGTGTGATAAAACGGAAGCCCGAAGAACAGGTTCGAGCGGGACCAGTTCCACTGATCCTTGATGGCCATTCCTTCGGGGCCGATCGGCGAGAGAAAGATCCCGCCCTCGAGCAACAGCCCGCGCCCCAGCGGGGCGACGTACGCGACCCACGCTTGCTGCAAGAACTTCCACACCTCGCGGCCGAGGCCCGTCGGCGGCGCGCCCGACCCCGACCCGCGCGGCTCCGACGAATAGTAGGTCTCTGGCGTCAGCCCGAACTGCAGCGCGACGCGCCCGGACACCCGCTCTCGCAGCGACCACGCCGCGTCGACCACCGCGTTCGACAGCGACACGGTGTTGTGCCGCGTATCGAAGCCTCGGGCAGCGGTCTCACCGTTGTAGGGCCGGTTGAAGTTGTACTGCCAGAACGCCTCCACGTAGCCGCTCACCGTCACGTTGGCTGCCGTCGATGAACGAGCGCTCCCCTCGCTCGCGCTCGAGATCGACCGAGGTCCGCCGCTCGGATCGCCGGCGCTCGCCGGAGCGCTCGCGTCACCAGTGACGCCCGCGTCGCTCGACGTCGCGGGGACGCCGCCTGCGTCGCGGGCTCCCGCAGCGACCGGCGCGTCGTCGAGCGACTGCGCATGAACAGCGCGCGCGGTCATGATCACGATCGAAGCCGCGCTCGCCGTCGTCACGAGCCGAGTCCACAGCGAGCGCTGCAACGCCCCGCGACCTCTCGACCTCGTCGGGACGCTCCGCGGGTGACTCGACGCCTCGTCCCAGTATCTCTCCATCGCTGCGACCTCGGTTGCCGCGCAATACTGCGACGCGCGCTCGCGAACCCCCAAGTAACCCGCAGACATACTCTGTCCATTCGAAGAACCGACGCCCCCGCGTGTACACTCCCGCCCCACGATGATCACGCTCACGCGACGCGACGCGGTCGCGCTCGGACTCGCGAGCGCTCTCTCCGTCGCGCGCTGCCGAGACACGAGTCGCGAGAAGCGAACCCGCGGTCGCCGCGTCGTCTCGGTGGCCCCGAACGTGACGGAGATGTTGTTCGCGCTCGGCCTCGGAGGGCGCGTCGTGGGAGTGTCTTCGCTCTGCGATTTTCCTGACGAAGCTCGGCAGCGGACGCGCGTCGGCGCCCTCGATTCGCTCTCTGTCGAGGCCATCCTCGCGCTCGCGCCAGACACCGTGGCGGGCGTGCCCGGCGTCCCGCAGCCGGTCATCGATCGACTCCGCGCGCGCAGGATTCACGTCGAGATCAGCCGCGTCGAGAGCGTCGAGGACGTCCGCGCCCTCGCGCGCACCTACGGCAGGCTCTTCGACGAGCCAGCAGCAGTCGATCGGTGGCTGCCGCTCTTCGATGAGCAGATCGCCCGAGCTCGGCACCTCTTCGTCCCTCGCGAGCGGCCGCGCGTCCTGGCCGTCGTAGACCAACGCCCCCTCGTGTGCGCTGGTCCCGGCTCGTACGTCGACGAGCTGCTTCGGCTGTCCAACGTCGACAACGCCCTCGCGTCCGGCCCTGCGTGGCCGCAGCTCTCGCTCGAGACCGTGATCTCGGTCGCGCCCGACGTCGTCCTCGACCTCTGCGGCCCCCTCGCCCAAGAGCCGCTCGACCGCGCGTGGGCTGCGCACACAACCATCCCCGCGGTGCGGGACAGACGTGTCGTGTCCGTGGCCGATCCGCTCGTCACTCGCCCCGGTCCGCGCGCGCCGCGTGCAATCGAGCTGGTCTCGCTCGCGCTGCAACGAACGACGCGGTAAACCGGCACCCCTTCCATGCACGCCGCACCGCTCGTCGCCGGGCGCGAGGTCTCGACCGATCAACGCGTCGAGCTTCGCTCGCCCTGGGACAACGCGCCGCTCGCAGAGCTGTCCCTCGCGGGTGATCGAGAGCTCGCGCAGGCCACAACGATCGCGTTCGAGTCGGTTCGCGCGCTGCGCGCGACGCCGACGTACGCGAGGCGCGAGTGGCTCGCCAAGATCGCCGACGGCCTGCGCGAACACCGCGCCGCGTTCGCGCGGACGATCGCGCTCGAAGCTGCAAAACCCCTCAAGCTCGCGCGCGCTGAAGTCGCTCGCGCCGAGACCACCTTTCGCCTCGCGAGCGAGGAGTGCGCTCGGCTCGGCGGAGAAGCGCTCAGCCTCGACAGCGCGCCGCCCTTCGAAGGGCTCGTCGGAGCGTGGACGCGCAGCAGCCCCGGCGCGCTCCTCGCGATCACGCCCTTCAATTTTCCGCTCAACCTCGTCGCGCACAAGCTCGCTCCGGCCTTCGCGCTCGGGATGCCGGTCGTCCTCAAGCCCGCGCCCCAGACACCGCTGACTGCGCTCATGCTCGCGAGGCTCGTCCTCGAAGCAGGAGCGCCGGCAGAGATCCTCAGCGTGCTGCCCACCACCAACGATCACGCGGGAAGGCTCGTGATCGACCCGCGATTCGCTGCGATTTCGTTCACAGGAAGCGCCGAGGTCGGCTGGGCCATCAAAGCCCGCGCGCCGCGCAAGCGCGTCGTGCTCGAGCTCGGAGGAAACGCCGCGTGCGTCCTCGGACCCGATTTCGAGCCCGACGATTCGACGCTGTCGAAAATCGACGCGGCCGCCTTCGGCTACGCAGGGCAAGTCTGCATCAAGACCCAGCGGCTCTTCGTCCCGCGAGGTCGGCTCGACGCGATCACCGAAGAGCTCGCGCGACGAGCTCGCGTCCATCGCGTCACCGACGCCACCGACGAGCACACCATCCTCGGCCCGCTCATCGACGAGCGCTCGTGCGACCGCGTTCGCTCGTGGATCGACGAGGCTTGCGCGCGCGGCGCGAGGATCATCACCGGCGCCGAGGTCAGCGAAAACCGCATGACCCCTGCGGTGATCGCCGACGCTCCCGAGGGAACTCGCCTCGTCGACGAAGAGCTCTTCGGCCCGGCCCTCACGATTCATCCGTACGACCACGTCGAGGAGGCCTTCGACAGCGTCGAGCGCGGGCGATACGGCCTTCAGTGCTCGTTGTTCACCCACGATACGCGGGTGATTCGCGAGGCGTTCGCGAAGCTCACCGTCGGCGCCTTGATCGTCAACGAGGCGTCCAACTTTCGCGTCGACTCGATGCCGTACGGCGGCGCAAAAGACTCGGGCTTCGGCCGTGAAGGCGTTCGTTTCGCGATCGACGAGCTCGCCGAGAAGAAGCTCCTCGTGGTCCGTTGAATGAGCGCCACGCCTGGAGCCTCTCACCGAGAGACCGCCGATCGACCGCTGCGCGGACTCGCGTACATGCTCTTCGCGAGCGCCGCATTCACGACGATGAACGCCATCGCCGCGCTGCTCGCGCGCCGCGGCGTCCCATGGGAGATGGCGGCGTTTGCGAGGGCGTTCGTCGGGCTCGGCGTCGCGCTCTCTGTGGCGCGCGCCCGCGGCGTGACCCTCGCCGTCGGTGATCGCCGAGTCATGTGGACGCGGTCGATCGCTGGCAGCACGTCGATGGTCCTCACGTTCTACGCGCTGACGCACATGCCCCTGGCGGACGCGACCGCGCTGCTCAACACCACGCCGCTCTGGATCGCGGCGCTCGCGTGGCTCGTGCTCGGCGAACGCCCCGGTCGCGCCGTGCTCGTCGCGCTGTCCGTCGCGATCGCCGGAGTGTACTTCGTCCAGCGCCCGTCGTTCGCCCGCGGAGAGCTCGCGGGAGTCGTCGCGCTCACGGCAGGGGCAGCGAGCGCGGTGTCCATGGTCTCGCTCCGTCGTCTCGGCGCAGAGCCGCCCGAGGCGATCGTCGTTCATTTCTCAGCGGTCGCGAGCGTCACGACCGCGATCGCGATGTTCTCGCGCGTCGTCCGCGGATCGCCGCTGCACCTGCCGACCAGCGGCCTCGATTGGCTGTGCCTCGCGCTCGTCGGACTCACGGCGACGATCGGGCAACTCGCGCTCACCCGCGCCTACGCCCTCGATCGCGCCGCGCGCGTCGGCGCCGCGGGTTGGGCGCAAGTCGTGCTCGCGCTGATCGTCGACGGAGCGCTTCGCGCCACCTGGCCCTCGCCCCCCGCGCTCGGCGGAATCGCGCTTCTTCTGTGCGCTGGTGCGCTGCTGCTCGAGAGCGCCCGACGCGATCAGCGCGTCATCGCCAAGGCATCACGTGCATCGCGCGAAGGATCCACGTGAGCATCCCGAGCGTCGAGGTCACGAGCAGGATCGGCGCGGTCGCCTTCGCGTCGATCAGCGAGAGCAGCGGCTTGCGCTTGTAGATCGCGTACGGCGCGTAGAGCGCGACGAACAGCGTCATCAAGAAGAGCGGCGGCCCCATCAAGTGCGCCGTGAACCCCGCGATGAAGTGACCGTGCGCCGTGTGCGCAAAGGCCGTCGTCAGCCCGCAGCCGGGGCACGGAATCCCCGTCATCGAGCCGAATTCACAGGGCGGAAGGCCGAGCTGTCGATGCGTCCCGAAGCCGTTCGGATCGGGTCGCAGCCACCCAGAGAGCGCGACGATCCCCGCGGCCCCCGCCCCGAGCAGCGCCCATACAACACGTCCGAGCGGCGTCGCGCGATCCTCGAGAGGTTCGAGCGCGACTCGCTCCGAGGCAACTGCTCCGGCCGCGTCGCTGCTCGACGTTCGCGGGTCGGACTGGGCTGCCTCGGAGGTCATCGTCACGGAGGTGTAGCGCCAGAGAAGCAGCAACGGAAGCCGACGTTGACGAAGCGGAAGGTGTTGTCGACCTGGGTGAAGGCGAAGTTGCAGGAGGTTCCGAAGGCGAGGTTGTTGTACGAGCCTCCGCGGAGGTTGTAGCTGCCCGCCACGGCCGAGGTGAACTCCTTGGCGTTGCCGCTCAGGTCGAAGATCGCTCGGGTGCCCGGACGACACGACGTGCGGTTACCCGTGGGAAGAAGGCCGTTTTGCACGCCCGCCATCCCTGGATCGATGTCGTTGTCCACGCCGTTGCACGTCGCGTTCGCGTACGTCGAGCAGCCGGGGAGCCCCGAGTTGTAGCTCCACTCGCAGCGGTTGGGCAGCGCCGTGTTCGCGTTGCACGTGCTCTCCCACTCCGTCGCGCCGCACAGCGTCGCTCCGATCGCCGTGCACGCAGCTTCCGCTTGCGGACCCGTCAGGTTCGTCCACGGAATCACGCCCGCCCGAGAGCACGCGCGCGCCGTCGCTGTGCCCTGCGCGCTCGCCGTCGCGTTCGGACGCGACGCTTCGTACGTC